>CACHNP010000020.1 GCA_902581285.1 uncultured Gammaproteobacteria bacterium
TTATATTGGGTACTTTGTGATGAATCGCTGTCACTAGTTGTGATCTAATATCGGTTGCAATATTTTTTCTTCGTGGCAATGGGCGCATGGTATTGCTTGCTATACCCGTGCTCAATGTTAAGCTGCAGAATACCAAATTTGTGATGGCAATTTTTGTTTTCATTTTTTGTGTAGCAATTTTTAAATAGCCGCTTTTTTGGATTGACTCAGCATGTCGTTAGCCATGCGGATAAGTTCTTCATTAGACCCGTTTTTCAGAGCGAGCTGATAAAACGCGTGGTGACTTACCCAAGAGATAAAGTTCCATGGTAATCGACTTGGCTGACTGGGGTCTGGAGTAAAAATGTAAGCCGGTATGTTGCCAGTTAAAGTCACTTTGGTTTCACCCTTCACAACAGGAGCGGATTGATTGAGGTCGATAGCGCGAATGGCTGAATAAGGGATGGGGTGCATGATAAAGTGTTGGCTTGTGTTATCTTGGCTGATACGAAACCCCATGATGTACCCTTGACTGCAAACCGGAGCGCCTTGGCAGTTTGGGGTCCAGTTAAAATTCACCCAGTAGCCTTGGTTGTTTATTTTTTGAACGTCTGTTTTTGCGTATTTAAACGAGTAACCTTTTTCTGACAGTGCGCTGGCTGTAGGTATTAGTACTGGTATTTGAGATTGAGTGCTTAAGCTGTCTAAAAACTCGTTGACTTGAGGTAGTGCGATGTTGGTCGACACGTTGTTAGCGTCATTTGCGATAGCGCTTAAAGTGACAGATAAACAGAATAGGGCTGCGGCAAGTGATTTAATCATGTTTTTCTCCTGTTGATGCACCATCATAACGAATTTTTTATGGTTTGTGTATTCTCATTATATTCTATTCTACGTTGATCTTTTTGCATGTTGGCGAACGCGTATTGTGTATTCTAAAAAAACACGATGGCGTTGATTCCAGATTGATAAAAGTGGACGTGTGTGGTTGTATTCCTCTTACAATTGAATCTTTTTTTGTTTTGATAAAGTGACTTTTCGTGTGTGATTTGACCGGTCTGGTTGCGTGGAGGAAACACAATGCGAGAAGTGATTCAATTTTGGCTGGAGCTCGATCGGCAATGGTGGCTGCTTTTTTTTAGGTCTTTTTACCCATGTAATACCGTTTATTTCTTGATCTCGTGATCTTTTTTTAGTAAATTGACCGCAATGGAACGCTAAATATAACAAAAGAGATTAATGACGAATGATAAAATTTTTGGATTGCAATAGGCCCTCAACTTTTCCTAATGGTACGTCGGTGTATTATCTTTATCAGCAGGCTTGTCAAGCGGGAAAAGAGTGTGATCATTTTTTTGCCTCTGCTGGCTCTGAGGTAGCTTCCTTTTTTTGCAATCAACTCATGAACAATGTTTTAGGTTATCAGAGCGATGATGGTCTTACATGGAATGCATCAGGTTCAATACGCAAACTCAATGTTCCTGCCATTAAGCATCAATATTTTCTGTGTGGATCCAGTGCGCCTGAAAATTCGATCAATGTTAGCAATATTGCTGCTGCGAAAGAATTATTTCTTGATAACACTCGCATTATAATTGACGACGATGAAGCACAATGTGAATGGGTTAATAATGAGGATGAAACGGTAAATGCTATTGTATATATGATTTGTGTCCTTTTAGGAGTCGTTGCATTATGCCATATAGGTTGCTCAATTCATTCTAATTGGGATGAGTGTAAAGACCATGCACGTGAAAAATACCAATCATTCTGGGGCTTGAAAGGTGAAAATAAACGGCAGAAAGAATCTGACACTCTTAAATCTGATGATAAGCCTTTTATTAAAACAGATTATGGTACCAACATGAGTCGCGAGTAAATTCACAAAAAAAATCACTGCTCGATATTTACTAGTCTATAACAATTTGTTTCCGAGTTTTCAGTGTGATTTCATGCGTTGTATGTGGTGATTTTCTTTGATCTTTGATCTTTGATAGGGAAGATGGGGACTGTTATTGATCATAACGCTCATGTTGGTATTATGTCTCTGTTTTCATTAGTTTTTTTTGACCGTGCGTTTTTTTTTGACCGTGCGTTTTTTTTTGACCGTGCGTTTTTTTTTGACAAAGTACGTTTTTTGTCTATAATTCGATCGTCTTACTGATGCGGGGGGAAATAAAGTGGGTAAATTCATTCAGTTTTACTTTAATATCGAGCAGCGGTTATGGTTTCTGTTTTTGTTTTTATATGTGTTTGTGCTTCTTGTTGCTTTTTACTACGTGCTGTTCCACCCCGCTCTGTTTGTGAAGATTATGCTTGGTATAATTTCATTTGTATCTTTTGTTAGGCTGCTGATTCTATGTTGGCGTAATCAATTAAATAGATTCTGACACTCTTCAATCTGATGATAAGCCTTTTATTAAAACAGATTATGGTACCAATATTAGTAGCAAGTAAATTCACAAAAAAAAATCGCTGCTCGATATTCACTAGTCTATAATAATTGGTTCCCGAGTTTTCAGTGTGATTTCATGAGTTGTATGTGGTGATTTTCTTTGATCTTTGATAGGGAAGATGGGGGCTGTTATTGATCATAACGCTCATGTTGGTATTATGCCTCTGTTTTCATTAGTTTTTTTCTGCCGTGCGTTTTTTTTGACAAAGTACGTTTCTTGTCTATAATTCGGTGGTTTTGCTGATGCGGGGGGAAATAAAATGGGTAAATTCATTGAGTCTTACTTTAAGTTTGAGCAGCGGTGGTGGTTTCTGTTCTTTCCTTTGTATTTTGCTATGTCAAACGTTGGCGTCGTTTTTTTTAACTATCTTCCAACTCATGTTGTTGTTAAGATTCTGTTCGTTGTTTTTTTATTATTTTCGCTGCTAGAGTCATTGTTCTAATGGTTGGAAATTTAACCTCCATTTTGTACTTTTTAATTGTTGTGCCGATTTTAGCTTTGATTTTATCTCAGATTTAAACTCAATGGCTTATCAATTATAAACAGACGTGGTCGACGCTGTATAAAAGCCATTACTTCATGCAAAACAATAGGTTCTGATTATGGTTGTATCATCATATTTACTTAATATTCATAGGGTAGAATGCCAGTAAACTTATTTAAAACACGTATCACCTGACGGTTTAACGACGACATTAGATCAGGGTATGTCGATGGGACGAATAATGAAATCAGGTAACGCTTTTTTTGATGATAATGGCGTATTGGCGCCCTTGCTCAATCGTGATCAAACGGACATATCCAAGCCAGGATATGGGTCTCATGCTAATCAGAGTACGGTGCCACATACTCTAATTAATATTCGGCCTGGGGTTTTTTTCTCATTGTGTGACTTTTATTACGAGGATATTTTTGCGCACTTTTTTAACTTTCTTAACTTTGAAGAGGCTCATGCGTTTATTCATTCGTCTTTCCTGTTACGATTCGATCAAGCTAAAGCCGATATTTTGTGTGATGAGACCATAAAGCGTTGGTTGAGTCAGGCTAATAATATAAGTTGTGTTAGGAGCGGTTGGTTCTATTATCGAAAGTAAAATCGATAAAGAAGCGGGTGTTCCGTATAAACATATTTTTGATGATTGGGAAAAGCTCAAGGATCAATTAGTTTCATATTCTTTCGATAAGGACGGCAAGCTCCAATCCCATCAGAATTTTTTAAAGGCAGGAGGTACACAAGTTTGTCAGGAGTATGTCAAGTTGTTTTCAGCTCTTTCGTCACCATTCGTTTATGATTCGGGCTCATTTCTTTATGGATTTGGGTCTTCTTGCAAATTTTGTCCGTTCATTTTGCTTATGATGTGTCCTGTTGGTAGTATTGTTTGTCCATTTTTATTTATGATATTACAATATTTTAATCTCAATATCAGCGTGTCAGATTCTGCTCTGGCGTGGGAGCTGCCGCTAACAGGCTTGATCTTCACTCTGGTATGTTTTTTGCCTATTCGTATCATGTGTCTATGTATAGGCTATAGAAAGGGTAAAGAAGTTATGAGTGAATTGGGCTCTCGGTATGCAGCTGACAGGCAAACTTACCGTAGACTCACGCCGGCGATTCCAAATAAATGCACTGACGTTGAGCTTTTCAAGGTACTCAAATTATCAGGTTACCAATCAAGAAATGAACAGCACTCGGCTCCTGGTACTGGATGCTCCAAGTAATACCGTATCGACGAATAGAGAGTTTACATAACTGGTCATCTAAAGAGTGAGATCAGGTACTTCATTTGCAACTTAAAGCCTCTGTGGCTTGTGAAACTCATTCAAGCACGTTGGCATGAGTTCTCAGACAAGGAGTTCATTATGGCACAAGCCCTGTTGTCCCCCAAAGAATCGCCTCGGTGTTGTCAGAAAAGAGAAGCCGTATAATCATGGGTTATCAATTGACTTACTCGAGGAAAGCAAATTTAGGCTTTTTTTAGTTTCGGTTTAACCATTGATTTACTTTAAAAGCGATGATGTCTAAGGCCATTAAATTGATGATAAATACCAAGCTCATTCGAACTAACAGTTACTTAGCTTGGATTTGTGGTGAACTAGTAAATTATACGTAGTTTTCCATAGTATAAAACAGTAACTGTTTCCCTTATAGTAGTCAAAAAATATAATAGCAAGTGAAGGTGTTTAGATGAGAGTAATAAATAAATCAACAAACTCTATTTTTAGTGACCGTGTATTGATGCCCTTGCTCAGTCGTGATCGGATAGGTATGCCCAAAGAGAGCTATGGATCCGATGTTAATCTGAGTCCGGCATCGCATACTGTAATAAACATCGAGTCTGGACTTGCTGATTGCGTAACTCACTTTAACGATCAGGATATTTTTTCACACGTTTTCAACTTTCTTAATTTTGAAGAGGTGTATACGTTTTATCAATCAAGTTCGTTGCTAAGATTTGACTGCGTTAAAAACAATATTTTAAGTCCTAAGACTAAAGATCGATGGTATTTACAGGCTAAGAATGCAGGTTCTGTGTTAGGACTTGTAGGTTCTTTTCTCGAAAGTAAAATAAATAAAGAAGAAAATGGTGAGTATGAGCGTGTTTTTTTTGATTGGAATGAACTCAAATATCAATTGCGGTTATATTCTATGAGCCAGGATGGCGAGGCTAATAATTATCAGGCGTACTTAGATGCAGGGGGTAGTGAAATTGCGCATAAGTATGTTAGTTTGGTTTTTCCTCTTTCAACACCATTTATTTATAATTCGGGTTCGTTTTTTCATGTTTTTAGCTCTAATGGCAATATTGGTCGGTCGTTAATTATATTTTTCTTGTCTACGTTGGGGTTTGTGATGACAACAGCTTTTAATCCTAAGTACAATGCCTCAATTACTTCGATCACGTGGATAGCCATGCTAATAATTGTGTTTTTGCCTTTAACGTGCTTTTTTCATGAATGTATGGCGAGTCTATATGGAAATTGCCAATTGGGCAATAAGGTTATGAGCGAGTTGGTCTCTCGGTATGCAGCTGACATGCTAATTTACCAGAACCTCGTGCCGGCAATTTCAAACGAATTCACTGATGTTGTTTTTTTCAATGAGGTCATGTCAACTGGTTACCAATCAAGAAATGAACAGCACTCGGCTCCTGGTACTGGATGCTCCAAGTAATACCGTATCGACGAATAGAGAGTTTACATAACTGATCATCCAAAGAGTGAGATCAGGTACTTCATTTGCAACTTGAAGCCTCTGTGGCTTGTGCAACGGATTAAAGCGAGTTAGCATGAGTTCTCAGACAAGGAGTTCACTATGGCTAAAGTTAAAACAATTTATGCTTGTCAGCATTGCGGTGCGCAATATTCTAAGTGGCAGGGGCAATGTTCAGAGTGTCAGCGTTGGAATACGATTGTTGAAGATACCAATAGTGAACCGGTTAATCCGAAATTGAGTGGCTATGCGGCAGAGGCGGTGCAGCTGGCGCCATTAAGCACTATTCCGGTGGAAAAAGTGCCGCGTTTACCCACTGGTTTAAGTGAACTGGATCATGTGTTGGGTGGCGGTTTAGTTCGTGATGCCGTGGTGCTAATTGGCGGTGATCCTGGGGTCGGTAAATCGACCTTGTTATTGCAATTACTCACGGAATTGCCCGGTGAATTAAAGCCGCTTTACGTCACCGGTGAAGAATCGTTGCAGCAAGTCGCCTTGCGTTCTAGGCGCCTAGGGTTAACTCAAGATCGATTGCATCTATTAACTGAAACCCACGTTGAGCGTATTATCCAGCACGCAAAAGCCCACCAACCCAAAGTGATGGTGATTGATTCCATACAAACTTTATTTACCGAACACGTGACATCAGCGCCTGGCTCGGTGAGTCAAGTGCGCGAAAGTGCGGCCCAATTGGTGCGCTTTGCTAAGCAGCAGGGCATTGCTCTGCTCATTGTTGGGCATGTCACTAAAGAAGGCTCGATTGCGGGTCCTCGCGTGTTGGAACATATGGTGGATACCGTGTTGTATTTTGAAGGTAAAAATGACACGCGTTTTCGGGTTCTGCGGGCGGTCAAAAATCGTTTTGGCGCGGTTAATGAAATGGGTGTTTTTGCGATGACGGAGAATGGCCTAAAAACGGTATCCAACCCGTCTGCTATTTTTCTGTCGCGCTATCAGCAACCGGTTGCCGGTTCCAGTATTGTGGTCACCTGGGAAGGTTCTAGGCCATTATTGGTTGAAGTGCAGGCATTGGTGGATCAGAGTCATTTGGGTAATCCGCGACGGGTGACGGTAGGGTTAGAGCACAATCGTTTAGCGATGTTGCTAGCCGTTTTAAATCGCCACGGTGGTATTATGACGGCAGATCAAGACGTGTTTGTGAACGTGGTGGGTGGTTTGCGAGTGACTGAAACGGCGGCTGATTTAGCCTTGGTATTAGCGGTGATGTCGAGTTTACGAGATCGACCGATACCTGCCGATGTGGTGATGTTTGGTGAGATTGGTTTATCCGGTGAAATACGCCCGGTGTCTAATGGGCAAGAGCGTTTACGTGAAGCGCAGAAGTTGGGCTTTAAGCGCGCGTTGGTGCCACAGTCGAATGTGCCGAAAAAAGCCCCGGCCGGCATGGCCATCATTGGTTGTACCACTTTGGCAGCAGCATTGGCCGCATTGCAGGAGTTCTAATAAAATTGCACTGATGATATTTTGGATTTGGCTGGAGTCAGTGTTTCTTTCAGGGGATGAAATTAACCGTTTTTCATGTAAAATTGATAATTCGAATGGCATGTGTTTTGTGTATTTTCACGGTTCCCTTCACTTTGAAATATTCAAATTTGATGGCATAAGTTAATCTTGATCAAAAAAATCCAACCTCAAGTTTTATCCATAATGAGGTTGGTTTAAATTCTCTTAGAGTAATTGTTTGTGTTTAAATTTTAAGGTCATACACCTGGGCCTGCAGCAATGACTTTTTCTGACTCATCACTTAATATATCAAATTCATCAAGATTTATATCGATTAAATCTCTAAAGTCCAGAGTGTCATCGTCATTTTTTTCAATAATTAAATTAGCGGCTTTAATTATTTGTGTCAATGATAAAAGTGTTTTATCTATTGCCGCTCCAATAGGCTCATCACGATCGTGTCCCCATTCGTCATCGTCTTTCACCTTTTCACTGATGAGGAATAACTTAAAATGATGATTAAAAAATTCGTCAATATGCTCGTGGTCATTGTTTAAAATTTTATTCATATTTGATTTTAAAATGGCATCTGTAAAGCTTCTTAAATATTGGTCGTCCATGTATTGCATTGGAGAGATGGCTTCCCACAGCTTAACTTTATTCAGAAATTCAATGACCTTTATGTGGTCACCCTGATTATTATTAAACGTTGCAATTTTTATGGCTATGGCTTCATGGCCTGGAGGTATTTTGGACATGTGTTGATAATGTGTGAATCGAATAAACCCGTGATGTCTCATGTCATCAGAACGATCCATATAAGAGATGCAATGCTGTTGCGCTTTTATTAAATGAGCCAGGTAGGTTACGAACATCATTGCAGCTAGATTAAAAGGTGGAGGTGCAGAGAACAGTATGCTTAATGACACCATCATTATTATTTTTTCACTTTCTTTTTTTGCTAAAAAACATTTATGCTCAATATTAGAAGCTGATAATTGAGTTTGATATTCGCTTAAAAAGTGCGTAATGGTGTCTTCTCTTTTGTCCAAATAGCAATGTGTATATAAAATGGAATAATCTTGTATTTGGTTATCATATTGGTTTAACTGCGTTGTTAAATCGACGAAAAGTGTTTTTAATGCCTCACTATTCTCAATAGCGCTGATCAGTTTTTTTGTATTACCTTCTTTTTTATCCGTGCAGAAAGCGGTTTGACTAGATTGTTGATGTATATCCAAAGCGTATGCCAATGCTGTTATCTTGTTCATATGGTTAGATGAAGTTAAATGACACAGCCAGCTTTGATATTCGTCATCGTTGTTTCTAATCTCTTCAAGTGCTTCTAACAAATTAAAAAAATGTGCGAGGTTGGATTTTACTTCAAAAATTTCTTCGTCGCGATTGGGCATGTCTTCGTCGCGATCAATAAATCGTTTTTTTGAATTGAGTTCACAATCAATATTGGTATTGATGGTAAGTAAATTATGTCTGATCAATAACCAGCTTAAGTGTTTCGTTGAAGCATTTAGGTTATTAATATGCTCAACCACTGTGTCAATATCTAAACTTAATTGCCTGAGGTCGGCACCAGTTACACGAAGGTAACTGTCGGCTTCACTTGTGCTAGATTCAGGGGTGTCATCCAAAGAGTTAAAGTGATTAATTATTAGTTTGTCTAAGGACGTGAATTTTATGTCGCCTAATTTAAATATAACAGATTCCAATCCTCTAAGTTGAGTTGTCAGATCCGAATACGTGTAACCAAGTTCTTTCATGTCTATTTCTCCGGTTGTTTCATCGATTATCGTGATTATTTTATGGCAATTATAAAGAGCTTCTTTGCTCATTTCTATTGTGGTAAATTACGTATACTCAACCTATTTATTCCTAATAGTCGCTCTATATCATTGTTTTTTTTTATCTCTTTTTGTTTGATTAACACAGTCGCCATTGACTTATTCGTAATCTTTACTATATTTCGCTCAGTAGTAAAGAAAGAGTCGAGGTGAAATATGAGGTCGGTTATTAGAAAGTGCGCCGTCATGCTTTTTGTATCTAATATAAGTGTATTTGCGAACAGCTCAGCTAACCCAAACAAAGACGGATCTCAATACAAAGCTGAATTAGCGCCAAGTATAGAAAAAGTTGTATACGTTGGCTTCCCAGAGAAGTGTCTTATCGGGACCTATGATCTAGGGTGGTCTGGTAATACTGAGCTGGCTTTGAGTCATGACGGAAAGTTTCTTGCTTCAGTAAACAATAGCGACTGTGGCGATCTTGATGACGGTGCTGATTATAATGGCGATCGTGAAGTATGTAAAATTAAACTATTGAATGCATTAAATGGGGAATTAATTTCATCATTTAGCGACTTAAATGTGACTGCACATTCTCTTGCGTTTAGCTCAGTCGGAGAAAACATTGTTTCTGTGCATGATGATGGATACATACACATTTGGAATGTGTTGACTGGGAAGCTTTCACAGTCGATTAAAGTTAATTGGGATGGGATAAGTGCAGTTACTTTTAGATCAAAAGATGACATGATTTTCTTGACAGGCTCAGATAGAGGATACCTAAAATTATGGACTCTGAAGGAACAAGCGGATAGCAACTATTTTGTTGTTGAGGAAAATGATTTTACATCTATAGTCAGTCAATTTACTGATAAGAAATATAGTTTTTCATCTGTTGCGATGAGTAGCGATGGTAAAAAGATTGTTTACCGATTTAGTAATGGCCGATTCGAAAAACGTATATTATTGATTGATATTGATAAGAGGGATATTCTTTGGAGTAAAAATATAGCTACTGACGGATCCCATGGAGATTCACTTGCTTTCAGCCCGGACGATAAAAAAGTTGTTTATGCACATAACTATGGTCTGATTCTTTTAGATGCTACAACCGGAGACGAAGAAAAATCATTTGAACATGCAGATGATAGTGGTAGCGTGACTACTGTGACCTTTAGTCCTGACGGCAAAACCATTGTATCCGGTGATGCAAGTGGTCGTATTACACTTTGGGATGTCGAAACAGGGAATATACGTGTGATGGTCGCAAACGACTTCCGTGAAAGAAAACGTAGTGTGCAATCGCTCGTTCTTAGCCCAGATGGAAAAATAATGACTTCAGCGTCACAAGGTAACATAAATCAATGGGATTTTACTTGTGTTAATAACAACCCAGGTATGGCTTGTTACAATGACTATGACGGTCATTGTGTTATTGTAAAAAGCATGAATGAAATACTAAATGCTTCTGAGAATAAGGAAGAACGTTTCCTGAGTTTGGTGGCATATTTTAAGAATGGCTCCCTGTTGTTTGATTCAATGTCAGTGTATTATGCTAACTTGTTACTGCAAAATACTGAGTCACATGGATTCGAAAAACTTAAGCAAAAAGTCAATGATTATTTAGTTTATTCACTTGCAGGCTTGTTTTCAAGATTTGGGAATATTATGATAATCTCTTGTCAAAGAGACAATAAGGGAAGGTATAATTTAAAAGCACATGCCGTACCTGAAAAAAGTGGCGATAGTCATGCTGTTATTAGGTTTCAGTTCGTGGCCGGCGATAATAACCTATCGAGATTTGAGATTGATGGTGTTTCGCATTTTCGTGCATTGATGTCTGAGTTAATATCATTAAAAAAAACTAAAGGTGTGGATGAAATCATTCTCTCTTTTGACAAGGCAATTTCAAAACTAAAGCAATAAGGAAGAATGAGCAGCTATACGCCGATATGCCGTCTGTCTGTGACCTCAATTTTGTAATGATTGGAATTCAAGCATCTTATGTGCATGAAAATCATGCTGGGTCAATTGTAGATGCGACTTTGGGTCGACTTAGGAAGTTGGTTTATCATATTAAAAAATATTTTTAATCTAAAGGCGACACTTTTATTTTTTTATATTCCTTTCAAAGCAAGTTGAACTTGTTGAGAAAGCTTGTCTTCATCCCTCTTTTTGAAATCATCGATATCCCTCTGCGTGATGCCAGTTAAGTTAAAAAGATGCATTTTAAGTTGATAAAAATCACTTTGTTTTTGATCGTTGGCACAAAGGTCAAAGGGTGCTTGATTTCTACGGTAGTCTTTAGGTGTCAACGAACTGTAATGTTTTGAAAAGATACTCAGAGCATCTATTACGAGAACTGAGTTATCCTTTCTTTTTATTTTTTCGTCGTTGGGCGTGGTGTCGTTTTTGAGGGCATTGTCATCACTCATCTGGCCATTTTTTGATTGGTCTTTAGTGGGACGGTCCTCGTTAGATCTATGCGCGTGCCTGTTCACTGGAGCGTGTCTAGCTTGTGTATGAAGAAGTTCAATCAGGTCGTGAATCTTTTGATGTTGGTATGAGCAGGTTTTTTTGAGTTGTTGGTATAATGTCTCACTGGAATACAACTCTGCGTGAGCGATAGAGAGTAACGCGCTTGCGATAGGACCTCCTTGAGAGAAGATTCTAGTCAAAAAATCTGGGTCGTGGTATTTTAAGTATGATGGTTCGAAGTATTCGGATGGAATGATCACCGTTCTTTGATCTAAGCCAATTCTCATCCTTTCATCTTCTGAGATTGCATTCGGTAGCACGATGTATTTGAGTTCTGTGCATGTTTCGAATGCATTACTCTCAATGGTGTCGGCTTGAGGGAAGTAGCCAATGCGCATATTTCTGCAATCCTTAAATACGCCTTTTCTTAGCGTTTTTGCTCGTGGGAAATTAGCCGCATTAAGTTTTAAGCAAAATTCAAAGGCGTGACTGCCCACCTCAATGACTTGAGGGAAGTGGGCTGTTTTTAATTTCATGCAGGTTGAAAATGCTTCAGTTGAAATTGATTTGACTTTAGGAAATCTCAGCGTGGTTAGTCTTAAGCAGCCTTTGAACGCGCTAGCCCCGATGGCTATGGCTTCTGGGAAAAGGGCCTTGGTTAGCGCAGTGCACTCTTTAAATGCCTGGTCCTTGAGTGATATCACGCTTTCATAGCTGGCTGATTGGAGGCTTGTGCAATGCGAAAATGTTGCTTGCTCGATGGTGTGTAGGTTTGGGAAATGGGTTCTTTTTAAAGCGATGCAACCTTGAAATGCCTGTGTGCCCAGCGACTTAAGTTTTGAGCATGTGATTGACTTTAATAGTATGCAGTCTTTGAACGCATCAGACCCAATTTTTAGAGCGTTAGAAAAACAAGCGGACTCAAGAAAGTAATGACCTTTGAACTCCTCCTTGTCAATCGTGGTTGCTGTATCTGAGCGGATTGTCTCTAGTTCGACTTTGATGCGTTGTCTTTCGTGTATTGTTGTTGCTGCTCGTTTTGATGTTCTGAATTGTTCTGAATCGCGCATAGTTTTCTCCACTTACTCACCGTTATTATTTGATCTTTAAATTGACTTTAATTGATTTTTATTAATTTAATATTAAGTAAAAAAACTTTAGTGTTTTATACTGATCATTTGTGCTTCTAATGGCGCTCTGATCACACATGATTCTCATGTGTCACCTAAGTGACTAAGCTCAATAAGGGGCTCTTGTGGTCGTCTTTTTCTTTGGTTTTGGGTGCGGGAGCCTGCTATGCTTCTGATTTAACGTCCGTTTATTGAGTCTTGATGACCACCTTTGTTAGGAGATGATTTTATTAGATTTCGTCTAGAACTTATGGTTTGACAGCCAATCACTGTCTTGCTTATGTTTGGTCTTATCATGGGTGATTGTGTTTTATGACTGAAATTATAAGTTCACCAGGATCTTGCAATGGCGGTGCTTACTTTTTTTTCTTGCACTGAATTAATCGAAACGTGAGGTTAATGCGGGGGGATTTGACACGCATTGACTTCGGTAGCGCATGTTTATATTGTTGCTGACAATCGCCTTGCATTAGCAGGGCGCTACCGTGTTTCAGTACCAGTTCGTGCTTTTCGCCGCGTTGAATGTGTTTAAAACAGAAACGCCTCTCTGCCCCCAAGGATATCGATAGTATATTTGGGTTTTCGCCTAGCTCAGGCTCGTTATCACGATGCCAGCCCATGTAATCCCGTCCATCACGATAGAGGTTGCCTAACACCGAGTTAAATTGAAGGCCTAGTTCATACTGTATTCTGTTTTTTAATTCTAGCAGTTCTTTGCTCCATGGTGTTGGAATGTGGCCTGTATTTGAATAAGAGTAGTGCGCATCAGCATCGCCCATCCAGAAAACACGACGTGGTACTGGAATCTGTTTTCCAAATAAAGTGATAGTTTCCGCTTGCCAATCGCATGAGTGACAATGTTGGTAGAGTTGATCAGCTTGGTCTTTTGAAAGCCAATCTGGGTGGTAACAAACTCGCTTGTTGAGCGCATCAAATGGCTGGTTAAAGTGACTTAGGCTCATCGATTTATTTGCCTCATGTACAGATTAAATAGATCACAGTTGAAGCGGCGAGAAAAAGACTAGCAGTAACACGTAATCGAAGAAAGTCTTTTTTCACTCTGCTGACGGGCAGACGGTGCTCCAAGAGAAGAATGAATGCTAAAATTACAAGTAATGACAAGCAGGTGATGGTTTCTGACCAGCCTTGTAGTGCTTGAATGAGCAGTATTGCCATTGGTGTGAGTGAGGCGATCAAACTGAAGGCGAGGTGGGCTAGTGATTGAGCTTCATAAGCAAACCCCCAGTGAACACCTGTTATATAGACCAGTATCATGGCCAAATAAATTTCAACTGTATGTTGAGGCAGCCATGCTTTGTGCCTAATGAAAATGAGAAGTAAGATGGGCAGTATGCCAGTGAGTGTGGCTATCATGGCTGCGAAGTTTATTTTACCGGGTTGTTTCAGCATCGCGCTCTCCATTAGTCGATTTGTACTCATTTTAACATTCATTGACCCATGCCGAAAGTCTCTTGCATCGGGTATTTCATCGTTAGACCAGTAATTAAAATTGTAATCTTGGGCTTATATTGTCCGCGGTGCTGGATGGTTGTATGTGAGAATCGCTGTTTAAAAACGTCGATAAGGTATTGGATATGAACTGAGATTGTATTAGCAAAGTGATAGCGATGATGGTTGGCCACAGGGTCTCTGAAGAATGATCTAGAATCAATTGTGACACAAGGAATAAGCCGGCTAACGAGACTATTGCGTTGTCAATTTTATTCGCGAGTTGAGATTGTTTGTAAGCTTGAGTTAGGTGGTGCGTTTGTAGTGTTATTGTATCTAGATACGATTCCAATTGCGTCATGGTTTGAGGTTCGCCACAGAGGGCCAAGGCTGAAACGCTTTCTTGATGTCGGGTTAATAGCCTTTTCGTTGATCTTGAGTGTGATTTTTCTTGTTTTATCGTCTTTGCGATATGAGTCAAAATCAGGTGAAGCTTCTTTAGTACGGCACCAGTGTTATGAGTATCACCATTATACCAAGCGAGTTCATTCAAAGAGGATTGGACGTGTTGAATGTGTTGTTCAATTGGGTTGTTGTGTTCAGAGTTCACGCCAGTCAGTGAGCTGGGTGATGAATCAAGATGCAGACTTTTTTTAATGTTTGATTTTGAAAACCAGCTTAGGGCCCAACACTCACGCAGATACAATGGGTGTATGTCATCATTGAGATGAAAAATAACAGGCGGAGTTTGGATGCCTTGATGGTCAGCCTGACGCAGCATTTGAGCGACAATTTCCCAAACAGCGTGATCATCCGAATCCTGCTTTACAAAGGGATTGAGTGTTTTTTCTGGGTAACCATGGCCTGGGTCTGTAATGATAACAGTTGGCTGCTGAATCGTGCTATTATCGTATTCTAGCCAATCTGAAAACGCCTTGTTAAAGTTGGTTATATGATCTGGGTTTATCACAAGTCGTGTATCAAAGCGATACTGAGGCCCATGGCTCGAGTCCAGATCTTCGTTGCGTTGCCTGATACTGCCTCTTTCGTTAATTGTTAGTTGCCTGAGCGTGAGTAAACAATCATCAATAGACAGGTCATCCGTAAAGAAAATGCTACCTTTTTCCGTGTGTAACGCCTGGCGTCGTTGGTGTTCTAGTATATCGTTTTCTTTTAGGCGGTCTGCTTCGTGTAGAACAAACAGTGCTTTGAGGTCATGTAAAAAAGAAGAGTGGCATCGAATGGTGGTTGAGCTCTGTTTTACAGCGCTAAAAATACTGCTGGGAAGTGGGTAAACAGTGGTTCCACCGTGAATCTCCCTTGATTTTTTATAGCCTAACTTGGTGTCTAATATCGCTTGAAGTTCGTTTGCAGTACGTGGGTTATCAATCGCATAAGCAGCGCAAGATGATCGTGTGATCTTGACGTTTCTGTTTTCAGAAGAAAGACTAAAGTGTTCAATGTCAGCATAATCCTTGAGCATCAATTTTATTGTCTGCAAATCCCCTTCTAGGTTTGGGTTAATTTGAGGGTTATGATTCACCAGAGGGTTGTGTGAGTCTCGATTGTAAACAGAGGCTTCAACCGAAACGACACGGACGGTTGATTTTCTTGAGTGTGGGTGTTGTTTGTGCCAATCATACAGCCAGCGAAGTTGTATCACTAGAGGTAACGTACCAGCGATACATAAAATGTCCAAACGCGTATTTTTTTTATGCGACCATAAAACGGCACGGATAAAGTTACTTTTTTGTGATTCAAGGCTGTCATATTGTTTCATGATTTAGTCATTCGCTGTTGTTTAAATTTTATTTCTGGTTGCGCTACAATGTGAAGTCACATTGATAGTTTTTTTTCTACTTGATTATAATTCATCTCAGCTAATGTTTCGCATGCAGATTTAATGTTTGTTAGTAATTTTCCTTGTACCTCCGGGTCGGTTTTTATGAGATTTAACCTGAAGTTGTGCGAGGGTAGGGAAGCTATTACCTCATCAGTAAGGGAGTTGAAGTTAACACTATCTCTGAATTCGCTGTTGTTGACGAATGCGGATGCTAGTGTCATCATTGCCGGTAAGCATGCCTCGACAAAATCAAGGTAAACGGCTTTGTTTTCAACTTTTGCAGCGTTAGCATTGTCTGTGAAAAATAGATGTTTGCTGATGAGGCGAAGAAAATACTCAGGAAAGTAATCTGTTTCGATTTCACTGTGAAGTCCTAGAAACTCTTTTATCGCGTGTGTGTCAGCAATCGAAGTCAACACGGTGCTGATTCTAGCTTGGCGTTCAGGTGAGTTCTTCAGCGTCTCGTTTTGATTGAGTCGCAGGTTTGTCACTAGTCGAAAAATAATCCATTTTGTTTCAAACGTAAGGTTCGGATCAAGCTTTTCGCCTAAGGTATCGCCTAGAGTGTCATTAACTAATCTAGGCACCCCTTTTCCCCCAATTGTTGTGACTGCGCGTTTTAATAACGCTTTAAACCATGCATGGACTTCTGGTTTTTCCCAGCAGGGTTTTTGCCCAGCATAGTCGGCCAGTGAAAATTGAATCTGCTGCTCACGATTGATCGGGTTTTGTAGTGAACGCGATATCTTGACGGCTGTTTTATACGGCAGTTGCATTTGTAGTACTTTAAAGGTAGGAAAGTTCGGATCTACGTTCCAGTTTTTTAGACCATTGTGGTGGATAAAATTCATCATGTCGATGTTGAAAAAATATGTTGATGTCAGCATGGCGCAAATTGTGAGGATGGAGTGCGCTGTTGATATCAGTGCATTGTCTTCACTGGGGATAAAGAACGGACTTGTGGCAAATAAGACGGTTAGTGCAGTTGCAAGAGCGTAATGTTGTCTCTTGGTGGCTAACGCTGAGTCTTCGATAATGTTGAGCAAAGCATCGTGATCATGCGCTAAATTAATTCGTTTTGATATATTATCGGCTAGTGCGTTTGCTTGGCTCATGAAGTTTTCAGATTTAAAAGCCGTATCAGTAATATGGCAATGACTACTCGAGATCAAAGATGACTTTGTCTTTAATAACTGTTTTAGTTTTGTCATGTTTTTTTGTAATTCGACGTCGTTAGTGATTTGTGTGAGTAAGGTACGTGAGTAATCGCCCATAAAGCAGCGTGATTGCTCGGAGAGATCTAAAACAACACTGGTAGCACTTTGTACCTTTAAGCTGTCATGTACTGCAATATAACGCGCCAGGCGTGCTTTGTTATTGGGTAGTTCTTCGTTATGCACAATGTATTGAAATGAGGAGATTAATTTTTCAAACTCGTAAAAATTAGTGTCTAGTTGATACTGTTTGCGTGGGGTATTATAAATCATGTTACTGATTTTGTTATGATAGTATGCCAGTTTTGTCAAGGTGAGTGTGTGGCTGGGATGTTGAGGGCTCAAATTCTTTTTTGTCCAAATGAAGGCGTCATTGATATCATTCATCAATGTTTCAAGATCCTCTGTACTATAGAAGAGGCCGGTTGAAACGTTTTGTGTGCTTGGCCCTAGTGTGGTGACAATAGCGAGCAATAGAGCGGTTGGATCTGTTTCTCTGATGCCTTGTGTTGATTCTCTGTAGCCCATGTTTTACTCCTTTGTTGATTACCAAGTTTATGGCGTTTTTATTGATAAGTTATTGTTGTGTAATATCCAAGTTTTATTTTCTATAAAATATAACAGAAAAATAAAGCCAGTGCTATCATGGTTAAATACGGACTTTTTTCTATGTGCAATTTAGTGCAATATTTCTCCTGATGTTTTTTTTATATTTAGTCCCCGTCAGATTTTTGTGACCGGGTTTTTATAGCCGAGGATTTTTATTCGTGTTCATTCATCATGGGGAATTCTGACACTGTTTCCTCATTGATGCCGCAATACTTCTTTTTGCTTGAGTAATGGTTAACACAACTTGACTTGGCTTGGTTCAGCTATTGTTTTGTTCTCATGTGTTTGTGAATAGTTGTTATAATATAAATCCTGCTTTATGTTTGCCGTTATCACGGACTGCAATTGTTGGAGTGGTTTTGAGTTGAGTTGAGGTGCTTTTTCTTTTGCCATTATTAGAAGCTGCTGAAAGGCGGGTTGCGCATCTTTAGCCTGAATAACGTTTTGCAGCGTGTTTCCGATCAATGATTGGCATAATATCGTGTCGTTTTGTAAGTTGTTTAGAAAAGTAATTATTTGATTGAGTAATTGTGGCTCAGGGTTATTCGTGTTTTGGAGTAGGCGCATCACGATCTGTGTTACTTGAGAAGAATACACTTTTGCTTTTAAGCGCAGTATGTGAATCAAGAAACGGTAATCATTTTGTTGTTGGTCTTGTGATTGAAATCCTATCGTGTTTGTAGCCTGTGCTAAGAAACTTATGAGTCTGTGAAAATGAAGTTGGTAGTTCATCCTGGTTGTGAATAGCATAACGGATTGGATGATTTCAATGTTGGCCGAAATTCGTTCGCTCACTTCTATCTTCCTTAGCGATCTATCTGCGCTGCTGGTTGATTGAACGTCTTTTTGGCGATATTGATTTAATTCGATTGTGTTATGTTGGAATAACATAAATGCCAGGTTAACTAACGAGTCGTGGTAGTTACTGTGCTGCAGAGCTGCTGGGGCAGTGAGCACTAAATTTGTTATGGTCATGTCGGCTGTTGGGCGTTTGAAGCTATGATGATAAAAATCAGCTATTTTTTTTAGAAAATCTGGGTTATTCGTTTTTATTTGATGTTGGTGGCCACTGAATTTAACCATTTCATTGACTAAGCACACCATGAGCTGATATTGATAGTCAATCTCATTATTTTGGCTGTATGTGGTTGCCATTGCATACAATGTTTTCTTTGCTATATCGTTGTCATTCTGTGTCGGTTGTGAGAGACCATTGACATAGGCTTTAACGACTTTTCGAATATTGTGAAAGACTAAGTCTGTCACAGACTCTGTGGCTTGTGTATCTGTTTGTGTAATTCCAGCTTGGATAGTCTGATCATCTTTTTTAAGATTTGCATTATTGTATTCTGTTCTTCGTCCAACTGTGCTTATCTCTTTATCCTTGCGTTCTATAATATCTGTGAGCACCTTGTCGAAAATTGTTTGATGGTATGTGCTGTGTTTTTTGGGTTCGTTGTCTGTGTTCATGTTATCCCTCACTGGTTAATTGATATTTTCTTAGCATCATACCTGTTTTTCTTACTTGAGTCATGTTTCTTGTGTTTGGTTATTTGCACATGATTTGAATAATGGTTTTTACATTGGGGTCTTTGTTATTGAGTTGGCTGATACGTGTCGAACTTGTTGCTATTGCTAAACACGCGATTTTATTGCTAATTTTAACGTATTATTTTTTATTTAATTATTATTTAAGTTTATGTGAGATTATGGTTCGATTGATATGGTTTTGTGTGATCTTGTGACACTGTTACAGGGCATGTGTTGACGAGAGGCTGATTTGACTGATGGCGATCATTGTGAGATATTAGCACAAAAAAGAGAAAACCCTCATGCCAAAATACACCATTCTAAAAGCAGAGAAAACCACGAAGCACGATGTTTTTCATGTTACTTCGAATGATATTTCCGATAAACGGGCTTTTTTAATCGGTTTTCCTCGTTATCAGCCAAAAATGCAGGCGAAAAAGAAAAAGGTTTCGCCTAATGGTGTGATGAAGCTGGTGTTTGAAAGTACTGGTGATCAGAATCTTTATCTTCATCATGCTGGTAGCACCTCTGCTTATAAAAAAGCTTTATCACTGGGGCTTTGTGGTTATGAAAGTTACACCTATAATACGCGCGTTAGCTGCGTCATGAAAATTAATAACACGGGCGTCACACCGCATTTTCAAGCTCACTATCGACACTTTTGGGTTACGCATTCGGATGAGCAAGGGAAATTTACTTTTCAAGCCAAAAAAGGAACCAATGCATATCAGTATATCCTTAGGCGAATTGCAGAACAGGTTGATGCCAGTTCATTTAAAGTGAAATATGATGTTACTGCAAATGCACCGCAGGGAGTGGCATTTGTTTCATCTGCAGGCAATCATGTCAATCAACTTTACAAAATAGATCAGAGTATGCCGATGTTGATTGGGAAAGTCTTTGTGAGATTGTCTTATGATTCTGAGTATAACCAGGTTTTGAGTAAGTGTATCTCGGCTAAAGACACGCTTGATGGGAACGATACTAAGTCTATTTTTACCTTATTTGACCAGTTAAGACTCAGTGGGTCGTCTAAAGAAGGTGCTTTTGCTTGCTCCAAGAGGAAAGTAAAAGGAGATTTGATAAATAAAAAAACAAAGCGAGCCAAAAAAAGCATCGAAAAAAGCCATCAATCATCAAGCAGCGATCCGAAAAAAAAATCGGCAACTTTGTCAAAAAAACCAATCCCTGTCCATGCCGTCTCTCTTTCTAACGAGGACTTTGATGCACTCAAATTTTTCGGGCAAACTTATTGTAACGGGCTTGAAGTTGAGTCTATAAGAGATTCAGACCTAGAAGCAACTACAATGAGTGGGGAGCTTATCACTCAATCAAATACTGATGCGAGCCCAGATTTTGACTTATTGTATTCGTATGGGTGTGACTCCTCGGTTGATGATGATTGGTCTCTCTCCGATTTTGAATTTCAGTTAACCTCGAGTAATCAAGGGGTGAGATACAGCGCGAGCAGTTTCTTTGAGGAAGAACTCGTTAATTTAGAAGAGGGCGCCTCGGCTCTCTCAAATTTACTGTTACCTTGAGCTTTGATAAGTTAATACATGTGTTTTCTACTAGATTTTAAGACGATATGAGATTATGAGCAGCTTGTATCAAGCTTTTTGTTACAATCTGGATGAGTCTCATGGTTTTTTTTAATGAGTTTTATTATCACTGGTAATAAAATATGTCGAAAAAAACTTTGAGGTTCTATGTTCCTATTTTTTAGTTGTTTAAATTTTTGCACACATGAGTGGTGGTTGCTGTTTTGATGTTCGTTTCTGCGTCTTGTGTATTTGACGCAAAGCGGGTTGGTCATTGTGAATAAATAACGTTACCCGCCTTAATATACCGCGTTACATGATAGGGCAGTGGTTAGCGGATATCGTCTCTTGGTTTGCTAACTCACTCAGGTATTCAGCAGAGTGTTCTGTGATACCCAATTGTTTTGCAACAACCATCACTTCCTCGTAAGAGTGATTCCCTCCGGCGGTTAAAAAAGCAAATACATTTAGCGTGTAATCTTTTAATTCGCTTTGGTTGAGGTTGCCATATAACTTGGCACCCAGTAATAATGTTCCGGTGTGTCCAGATGCTCCAGCGACAAAAGGAGTTGTTTGGCCTTTTTGTTCTGCTGTCATTTTCATGGATTTATCTTGTGTGAAACAGTCTCTGGCACGCAGGTGGGGTGATACTGTAGCGTTGGATCGAATTTTGTTAATGAAAAAGCGGTTGGAATTGATACCGGCATACGTGGTGTTTGCTATCAGTCTTAATTTTTTTTCTTCATTAATTTTATCTTTAATCCCGTTGTTAATACGCCCTCGGTTTGAAAATAAATGTGGCGTGAAGAGTGATTCTTTGATTGTTTGTTTTTGCTGTTTTAAAGTCTTATTTGTCACATCATCGACCGTTTTTGTCGTTAAGTGATCGTAAATACGATGTATGAAAATCGCATGAATTTGTAGTACAGTTGCCAGGGTTGTGGTTGTATTGGTTGGATCAAGTGCTGCACTTATTTGCTCATACGAGCTTAAGCCATTGGTTCTTTTCATGCGGCCAAACATACACTCACCATACAGTTCTTTGGTAATTTTTTTCTCAGTTGACGCTTCATCTTGTGCAAGCAGAGTGATTACCTGTTGCTGGTTAATTTGCAGCAATTGACTGATTTGAGCCGAGACCTTGTGGACAGCCTGATGCAAGTCTCTGTTTCTAAGTACCGCGATTGCGGCTTTTGATTGTGTGTAGGCAGAAAATTCAACCCGTAGTTGATGAAGTGTGCTCATTTTCTTCTCTAACGTGCTAACATGCGATTGTTTATTCTTTCTCATTTCACCCTCCTTCTCTGTTATTTAGTTCATTCTTAGGATAACGCAGCTATTTAGATTGATAAAATCGATTGTTTCTATTATAATGATCACCTAAATCGATCAATTTTTTGGGAGGGTGAATCGGTGAATATTAGAGATCTACGTTACTTGGTAGCCGTTGCTGAATTGAAAAATTTTAGGCTTGCGGCTGAACGTTGTTTCGTGAGTCAGCCAACCTTGAGTATGCAGTTGAAGAAATTGGAAGAAGAACTGGGAGTGCAATGCTTTGAGCGAACCAATAAAAAAGTATTGGTCACAACCGCAGGTGAAGCGTTGGTAGATCAAGCTAAGCGGATTCTAAGACAGGTGGATGAGTTGCGTGCGATAGCTTCGACGATGAGTGATCCGTTGGCTGGGGAATTCCGAATTGGTGTCATACCGACCATAGCTCCCTATTATCTGCCAACGTTACTAAAAATCATGAAGAAGGCGATGCCAAACTTGATTCCAATTGTGGTGGAAGATAAAACAGAAAAATTAGCCGCGATGTTGCAGGAAGGGACGTTGGATGCAGTACTCTCCGCCTTGCCAATATCAGGTGACAATTTCGTGGTAAAAGATATCATGACGGAGTCTTTCGTTTTGGCGCATGCTAAAAATCACTGTTTAAAAAAGCAGGTGTCTGTTAAGTTAAGTGATCTCGTTGATGAGTCTCTATTATTGCTTGATGAAGGGCATTGCCTTCGAGATCAAGCGCTGTCTGTGTGTCAATTAACGGGTATGAAGGAGCGTCCAGGCTTTCAAGCCACGAGTTTAGAGACGCTGGTGCGATTGGTTAGTTCAGGCGCGGGGGTGACTCTTTTGCCTGAGATGGCAGTTGCAAGCTACACGAAGGATGTTGCTATCACGTCGATATCTGACCCTGTGCCAACACGGGTCATTGGCATAGCGTGGCGGCGAGCCTCTGTGCGTGAGTTGTGTTGCGAAAAAATTATAACTGAGTTAAAAAAAATAAATTGATTTCATTGGTTTTTAGAAATACTTAACTTGATATTCATCAAACGGATCGATTAATTATCTGATGATCTTTGGGATCGTGTTGATTTTAATGGTACAGTCTGATAAAAGTTACTCAGCTTCCATTGAATCCCATAACAAATCTCTCTGTCGCCTGGTATTTATCCCCCCATGCCTCGTGGAATAGTGCTGATCATGGAGTGGTTGATCCTCAGAGTAGTCAAAGGTGTGTGAACGACTGCGTCGTCATCTTTTTCGGATTTTGCATGTGGCTCGTGCCAATGGTGGCTTGCCGGCATGATTCCTGTCACTGCCAACAGTGCTAGCCATACGGCGGAAAGGAGGGGGATTTGCTTATTATAATAGGTCAATTCTATGATGTTCTCGGTAGCTGAATTGATCGTGTAGAGACTCCAATAAACAAAGGCGCTCTAAATTGATGGTGGTTTCATGATTTTGATAACATGAATTATGTACCGAAGTGTATGCTTTTGCTAATGTGATGTGCGGTGTAAATGCATGTTTATCAAGGGTTTGGTGGAAGGGGGTTAATGCTACTTTGATATCTTGCTGGAGTTGCTGAAGTGCCGCTGTGTTTTCGCAGAAGGCGACTAACGTGTTTTGAGCTAGTAAATCCATATGCGTTATTTTAACTGTTAACTTTTGAGTCGATTGCAGTTTTCTATTTAGTGTATTCTTTATTTCTACTAACTGAATAGCGCTGGTGTCACCCATGTAATTTAGTGTGAGGTGCATTTTTTCAAGTGGCTGCCAAGTGCAGTTTTTTGCAGTCGAATTTTTTTTTGCTTTATCCAACAGTAATTGTGCTGGATATGAGGCGATGTGGAATGCGACAAATAATATCATCTGATAATACTTTCCTATTATGTGTAGGTTAGAATACATATCAAATTTTACCATGTTTCCATGTTAATACAATTCCCGGGGCTTTGATAAAAAGAATGGCTTAAATTAATTCGGTGTTATAATGGACTTGGGTTTAGGTAATGTGATTTTTCATGAATGTGTTATCTCGACATAATATTACTAAGATCAGTCATTAAAATAGGTATCAATCTCGTTGGCGACGTCTATTTTATCAATATTAAAATTTCCTATAAAATTATCAGCGCTGTAACTAGTTGAATCTACCATGGTATCAAGCATGAATGACTTTTGGGTCTCGTCAAGATCGGGTAATTTCTCTAGTGGCTCTATATCTGTCTCACTGCTGGTTGTTGGGGGTTTAAAAAACATGAAATCTGTTACAAATAAGGTGTCATCAATCAAAGTATCAGTTCCGACATTCAAGTCATCAAAAAAAGGAGATATGCTGTTGGCCTTAGTGTCGGGTTTTTTCCTGTGTCTCGCTCTTTTTTTATGATGTTTTTCAGTGACGCTGGCATTGGGTTTACGTTTTCTAGCCTGGGTATCTAAAGAACGCTTACCCTTCGTTCTTTTTTTTGGCTCATGTTTTCCTGGATAAAGTTCATATGATGAAACACTGCTTAGTTGACGGATGGCATCTACTAATTTTTTTTCATTTGATGTTTGTTTATTTCTGATAAATTTGATTAATTTTGACTTAAGCTGATTATTTTTTTCTTCTCTTATGACGAGATGAATTTGACTAAAATATTTGCAGCATGATATGAACTCTATATTTGTTGTCAGCCTGATTATCTCTTTGCTTATGCTGCGGCTCCAGGATTCAGGGGACAGTCTAAGATGATTTTTTATCGTTCTTAGCTTGGGTTCTAAATCTATAACATGTTGATAGGAATTTAACTTGCAACTCATTTTTGCTATATGTGCAATGGTATTGCCGAAATAATCGCGTATCAGTAGAGCGTCGGGTTGCAGCTTTTTTATTTCCTTGAGTACGTCTAAATTTCCGATATGTGCAGCATGGTGGGCTAGTGTGAATCCCCGTTTATCCGTTTTGTTGAATAAAGTTGGTTCATGTTGAAATAGCTCATTAAGGACGCGAATCTTGCCTCTTTTGACAGCAATATGAGCAGGTGTCAGGTCGGCGAAATTTGACTGTGTAAGTAGCTCTTTTCTAATCTTAACGATGCTCTTAATAAGTAAATGGTCGTTCTTCTCCGCAGCAAAGTGCGCTATGTTTCTGTCATTTCTCAGTCGATATTCTATCATGTATTCTAGTGGTGTTTTGTTTTTCATATCAACTGCAGTGACTGATTTTTTATCAGTTTGGAAAAGAAAATAAAATATATTAACGTGACCTTTTTTCGCTACTATATGCGTGGGTGTCTCATTTTTTATATTAACTGCGTTTATAAGACTGCTGTCTTGCGATAATAGATATTTTAGTTTTGATAGTTTCCCATTTTGTGCAGCATGATGTGCAAGCGTGTTCAGCTCGGTGTCTGTTTCTTTCGAACATATAGACTTATTTGCATACATAATCTTGAATTCTTCTGTCGTATCATTTCTTATGGAGTGAACTAACTGTTGAAAAAATGTTTTGCTGTCTTTTTTGCTTTTGGCTTTGGCTTTTGCTTTTCGTTCGGAAACCGTTTTGACCATCTTGTCTTTTATCTTGGGTTGGTCACTTAAATTTTTCATAATAATGAACTTGTCGAGTATATCAACAACTAAATTGGGGTGGTTGTTTTCATCGGCTAAATCTGCGATATTTTTATTGTCAAGATTCACTAATTTTAACAACGCAAACATGTGTATACTGATGAGATCTAGAACATGCAAGTGTCCTCTTTTTGCAGCATAGTGTGCGATGGTGTTATTATTATTGTCAGTAGATTGAGCGCTCTCGCATTTGTTAGTAAAGATATTAGCGAGTATGTCAATACAGCCATTTTCAGCAGCATAATGTATCGGTTTCATGCCTCTATTATCACTTCGAGAAATTAGTTCACTGTTTGCTGACTGAATCAGGTTGTAATTTTCTACCTGATTGTAGCTGCAAGCGTAATGCAGTGGGGTTCTGTCAAATCGGTCAGTGATAGTTAAACAGACTTTGTCAATTTTTATTATCATACGTAAGGAAGCCGAATGATCACTTGTTGCAGCATGGTGCGCCACTGTTAGCCCATTTTCGTCTTTTTTTCCAAATATTGTGCTATCTTTTTGGTGGCATAAAGTTAGCATTGTTGGATTATTCTTTTTAATTGCCGAAAGAGCTTGTTTGACTAGGTCCCTCTCAAGATGTTTCGATGAACCGTGCTGCTTTGGTTGCTGCGGATTAGTGGCTTTCATATCGATCCCATTGAACTTTGTTTTAGGTGTAATTGTACATTTGTTTTTGCCATTTAACAGTTCTTTTTTAATTAAAGAATAATTTTGGCTAATTTAACTTTGGTTTAAGTTTATTTGTGTTTTTATGGCTGCTTTCCGTCATATTCGAGTAATGTTAAAATGGGCTCTGTAAGAGATTATGGATCGAATTATTCAGCGTTTTTTGTTTGCTTGCGAGGTTTATTTTGCAGCCAGTTTGCAGCTATAACATAACTGGTTATGACTCCCTTGGGTCAGTGATGGTGGTATTTTCTTCACCAGGAGTGACTTATCTGCTCGCATATCATAACGGATAAGATGAATAGTATTGTATCCACTATTTTACTTTATGGTGCGATAACTGGTTGGATTTTTTGACTAAAGAAAGCATGGTTTTGTTATGAGCATGGTTGAATGTCGATTTTATCTGATTCACATATGGTTTTAAATTCGTGTCATAAGGGCATGTGAATGTGGAAATATTGATTACTAAATGGCTGCGAGATAATAGTTTATGGTGAGTGCTTTGGCTGTTGCTTAGATTCTGCGATAGTTTTACTCTTTTTTCTCGAGTCTTTTCCCTTGCTTGATGCCGTTTTTCGTTTCTTTTTTTTGCTGCTTGATTGCACTTTTTTTTGATTAGTAAAAAAAACATTATTGACGCTGCTTTTTGTTTTTTGTTTTTTCTTTTGACTTGCAGATTGTGATTTCGTTTTATTAACCTTGCTGTCTGATAAAGTTGGGTGTACTGAAATGATGTATTTTAAACAGGCGGCATTTCTCGTAACTTGTGCCGCATTTAGGCCGTCATTTGATTTTATTAGAAGCGCTTTTGGATCAGCGCTGTGTAGTGCTTTTAAGCATGCTAAGCTGCCACCTTTTGCGGCATATAACGCCGGCGATGATCCTTCTAGTGATTTTAAAAGTGCCAGCTTAGGACTTCTTTTTAGTATCTCCTTTAAAAAACGAGCGTCTCGCCATGCTGATAATCCATGCACAAGATGCTTTCTTTTCATTACTATGCTATTGGTTAATGGCTCTGTTGGATGAATCGTCTCTAGATTCATCTCTATAAGGTTGCCGAATAATATTAAGTTCTTATCACGTAGTGCTTTGTTTAGGGTGGATAGAATTAACCTGGCAGGAATGATTGCTCTCTCTTGCTTTAACCATTTCATGCATTTAACATCTGTCCGTTTAAGTATGATAGCTAGTGGAGTTTCACCTAAATAATTTATCTGTGGTGTACTGATTATGTGTTTTCTTAACTCGGCAGACAATTGATTGAAATCACAGTGTGCCGCAATTAGATGTATCGGAATGTTATCAAATTCACCACCATCGACTAAAAGTTCCTTATGATTTTTAAAAGTGAGTTCAATGATTTCTAAATTTCTTCTTTTTATCGCTATTTCTAATGGAGTGGTTAAGTTAATACCATTGTCAGGGACGGTAATTAACAAAGAATCTATTTTGATGATTTCTTTTAATGTCTCGGTGTGATCATACATTGCTGCAAAATGAGCAATAACCCTTCCACTGACAGTTTTATGATTTAAAGTAGCTGATGAGAGTTTGTGGATATGTGCGATTGTGGAAGTTTTTCCAGATATTGCCGCATACGTGGCTGCAGTGTACCCATGTTTGTTTTTCAGATGTAGTGCTTTAGGGTTAATTTGGTGGAGTTGGGTTATTATTTCATTACGCCCATGTTGCCCTGCGAAATGGATTGCTCGGCTGCCGTTTGTAAATGGAATGTCAAAGGCGACTGGATGATGCTTTAGTAAATAGCTGACATTATTCTGTTGGTTGTTTATTACGGCAACATTGCCAGGTGTCAGTGATTTTTGATTCGTTAGGGAAAAAGCAGTGGGGTGAAGATTTGAAATGAGCTTAAGGGTCTCTTCGGTACTGTTCTTTTGAGCAGCCAAATGCGCGACGTTATTACCCTCGTTATCTTGTTGGCGTATTTCTCGATCTGAGTATCCATGAATATCTTGTGCTATTTGAGTTTGATTGTTTTCTATAGCATAGTGCATTGGCGTCTTTCCATTGTTGTCTTTATGTGAAAGTAATTTTATGTCTGTCTGACCTAGGGTGTTTATAATTTTTCTCTTCCCGTGTGCTGCGGCGTAGTGTGATGCGGTTCGACCAAATTTGTCTGTTATATTGACACTGTCTGGGACTAGCTTAATAATAGCTTGAAAAAAACGAATATCATTTATTCTAGCGGCGATATGGATGGCGCTTAAGCCGTTGGGTGTGAGTTCTCTTATGAGGCGAGTGTTGTAATTGATGTATCGATTAAACTGATCAAAGTTACGATTTTTTATCGATTGGATCAGTTGATTAAGATTGACGGATTTTTTTAGATGCATGGGGTGATCAGTTAGTATGGTCATTTATAGTTCCCTGGCTGAGTTGGTTTTTGTTTTACCTCTCGGGTCCTGTCGTTGTTTACCGCTTTTCTTTTGTTTATAGCTGGTCTCATCAGGTTATATTGATTCTCTGTGATCACGGTATTTATTCTACTTTGATCACTTTTTGATTTTTCTAACAATACATTTTGTGGGTCGTGGTGTGATTGAGTTAGCTGGTGACTATTATCCTGTGAAAATTCTCTTGATTTCATTTGCTCTATTCTGGCTAAGTCTTTTGTTATGTCTACTTGACTCTCAATGTTTAAGTTTAAATGTGTTGATTTCGTATTATCAAAGTCAAAGAGGCGATGAATGTCGAATTGAAATGGTAATTGCATATGAGCATTCTTGTTTTTATTTATTCCCGAATTATTTTTATCCGATTCATTATGGTCTGATTTCTCTTTGGGTTTGATGTTGTCTAAAAAATTTCTGGTTAATGCGTTGCTCTCACTCCACAAGTGTGCAGATTCGGTTGGTTTTAGTCCCGATTTATCTTTTAATTCAAATGATTTTGGTGCCAAACTTTCAAGTAAGTGAATTGCAGGTTTTTTCGAAAATAATACACTATAATGAGCTGGCGTTTTTCCTTCATTGTCTTGTTTCATAAGGCAAGTATTATTGTATTCATGTAGTATTTTTAGCATGATACACTCACCTGATATCGCTGCCATGTGGGCTGCTGTTAAACCATCTTTATCCTTGTCTTGCGTGCAACTGGGTTTTATTCGAAGTAATTCTTTTAGATGATTGGTTTTTTTTAATTTTATTAGCTGATGTATAATCATGCTTCCTTTGTCACTTTTTTCACTTAGTCGACTTGAATTTTCTCGGCAAATGACAGTGAATATGGGTAGCTGTTTATCTTTGAGTGCCATGTTGACCAGGTTGTGTATATCTGTTTCTTCTATCGTTGATAATGCTTTGATAAAATATAATGCTTGTTTTTTTATTGCGAGTTTGTATAGTTCGTTAATTTCTTTTTCTTCGTATTTATAATCGTGTAATTTTTTTGGTGCGGAGTTCAATATTCCAATGTGTTTCTTTTTAATGGCATATCGGATAAAAAAAAGAAATTGTTTTTTTTCTTTTACCTGATTGAGGTACAGATAAAATATGAAGTCCTTAAAATACCCGTTCGTGTCACGCAGTATTGTTCCAATTACTTTTATTTTATTATTGTTTTCTCGTCTAAAGATGCTTTCATTAAGTTCGTATAGTATCTTTAGTGTGTTATTTTTTTTTCGAAACATGGCATAGTGCGCTGCAGTGTCCCCTGTGTTGGCTACTTCAGCTAGGGTGTGTGGATCCATTCGGTAAATTTCTTTTATTATCTCATTTTTTCCATTTTCCGCTGCATAGTGTATGGGGGTCATGCCAGCGGTATCTTTGGCATGCAGTTTTTCAGTTTTTTCCCCAATCCTTTTTATGATGTCTAAGTCTCCCTTGCCTGCTGCATGGTGGGCTACTGTTCTTTCATACCTGTCTTTCTTATCGAAATCTAACTGTGTCTGCTTTAGCTGAGTAAGATTAAAGTTGTCATTTTTTGAAAACGAGTGGTCCGATTTTGTGATATCAATGGCGTTGGTATTCTTTTGAATGGTATCTCTAGCTGCATCACTTGAGTTTTTCCTGTGACGACGTGTCGCTTCTTCTTTTGTTTGTCGGGTGCTGTTGTCTAGCTTACCTGCTTTCTGCTTGCCATTCATCATGTACTTATTCGATTGTTATCTTACTCTTGTTTTGTCTTCTTTACTTTTTATTATTGCTCTTCAGTGATCTTTATTTGTATAGGAAACTTTGCAATCAATTATATAACTTATTATTGATAATCACCAATATTCGTCATTTTTTTTACTGGCAATACCTGCCTTGTATTTTTATGTGAGTATTTAGGTGCTTAGGTTTGGACTGCTGTATTACCAAGGTTTTATTTAACTTTATTTTAATGTTTAATGTGATTTTTTCTGATTTAATGCCGTTCGATATGAGGGTAATTGAGTGATTTTAAAAATATCTACCTTTATTAGATGTTATGTTCCAGGTTTTTTTAATCACACTATTATTTGTTTTTTTTTACTTTAATTATGTATCTTAATTCTATATTAATATTTAGGTGCTAAACTGTCCGTAATTAACACATCAGCTTATTTGAAAAAGAAATCAGTTATCTAAGGGGAGTGAATATGCTTAGATCATTTAGTAACGTCGTACATCAATTTAAGGAAGCATTGTATACAAAAGAAGAAAGAAAACATAAGCAGGCCAGAATACATGACTTGTTATTTGCTTTTAATAGTGAGCGTACTTCTAATAATGCGTCCAGTAGACTTAAAGAGGCATTCAATTACTTAGATATTAAGAACGCGAAATTAGATGCTATGATGAAACACTTGAATAAAACCGATAATACATTAATAGAGTCTATTTCTAAACAATTTGAAAGATGGCATATGTATCAAGAGTACTTCTCTAATCAAAACGCTTGCCTAATTATGACTAGGCGTAATATGAAGAATAAAACAACCGATGAGCTATAAAATATATTGGATGATGTTACTGGTGATCGTGCTTGCGCCGCTTTAAGTGACATTTGTACTGAAAGACGTAGAAATAAGCATTTGTTGTCGAATGACACCAGTAGGAAATTTGGTTTTATAAAATTAGCTGATGACAATAAAACAATGTCTGAGCTTGAACAACTTACTTATAATTCGATCGAGAACTTTGTTAAAATATCAAAAGATTTGCGTGCTGAAATTCGAGCTCGAATTAGGGAGATGTTTGATTCTAATCCTAATCCTGTGAATGATGATTCGAATGACTCCGGTGAAGAAGCCTCGTTTTCTTCTGCTGTGGTTTCCATGCCGTCTCTAGGAAATGGTTCCCCAGAATTTGATGGTTTTGGTTCATCTTCTACCGTTGGTTTTTCTGATTCTGCTTCGGATCGGTCGCTTACCCCGGAGTATACAAGTAATTTTACTCATTTATTTTCCCCCCCCAAATGATGGCAATCGTAAGAGGGGTCGAGACGAAGAAGACTTGAGCCGGAATAATGGAAGAAAAAGAACTAGGATGTCTGTGTAATGGTGTAAATTGATTGTGGTTCAACTTCCTTTTTGGTTTTATGATGTCATCCATGTGATGGTTTTAACAGATTGTCATGTGGTTTTTATTCTTTAAATTCATTTGTAAAAACCACCATTTTGACGTAAATATTTTATGGTCAGTATCATTTTTATGTTTCTAACAGAATGAATCCTGTTTTGTAAAAATGAACTTGATTGATATAACTGTTAGCCGTCGCTTCAGCTTGCTTATGATGTTGTTTTCTTCTACTTCCTTTCTCTTGATTTGAACTTGCGTCTGCGGCGTTTCATTTCTCTTGAAGCAACATTAACGCTTCTTCTCTTGAGCCAAATGATTCCAAAGATATCAATGATCCAAGCACTGAAACGATCAAAAAAGCCGTACTTTGATTGGCCCTTGGTGCGGGGTCGATGGTTAACTGGAACATTAATGCTTTGAACTTGAATACTTGTGAACAATGCCGGTAAAAAGCGATGGATGTTGTCAAAGTGTGGCAATTTTAAGAAATCTGAGCGTTTGAAAATTTTAATGCCGCAACCGGTATCACGACAACCATCTTTGAATAACACATTGTGTATTCTGTTTACTATTTTAGACGATATTCGTTTATGTAAACTGTCTTTACGTGTTGTTCTGTGCCCTACAATGACATAGTTGGTAGAGCTTTGTTGTTGCCATATGTCGAGCATTTTTATGATATCGTTGGGATCGTTTTGGCCGTCTCCATCTAATGTGGCGATGATATCGTGCGTTGCGGTTTTGATTCCGGTGACAATGGCGGCTGTCTGACCGGTGTTATTTTTGTGCTGAATTAATCGTAGAATGGGTGTGTTTTGGTTGATTTTTTTGAGGACATCCCAGGTGTTATCCGTGCTTGTGTCATCGACGATGATGAGTTCCAATTGCTCGATTGAAGCACAGGCCTGCATAACTTCTTCAATGAGTTGTTTTATGTTTTCTGCTTCGTTAAAGACGGGTATCACGATAGAGAGCGCTGTGACGGCTGTCATGTCTTTTCCTTGATTTAGAGTGTCTTATTACAATATACCTTATGTTCAATATGTGATCAATAATTGGTCGCTTCGATTGTTGTATTTCAAGCGTGATTGTTCATTTTCCTGTGTTTCAATCTCACGTTGTTTAGTGCATCTGCTTGTTTACTTCTGTTATCCTCAGACAAGTGGTTCTTTAATTTCTGATGGTGGTCACATTATAATGAGTGAATTCTTGTCTAAATATCGATGCTATTGTGTGATAACATGGGTATGATGCCGTTTGGAGCTATTCTGCTTAGGTGCTAAATCCATAGCCACATTCAGGTTACTCGGCGTTTGTTGTGCTAGGTTTCACTTTGAAAAGTGGTTGATCGAATACAACTGTTTCGCCGTCTTGTACCAGTCCTGAAATAATTTGGCAGTCTTGTTCCGCTGTAATTTGATTCATTGTTTTCATGGCTTCTATGACGCACAACGTATCGCCTTTTTTGACATGGTCC
>CACHNP010000021.1 GCA_902581285.1 uncultured Gammaproteobacteria bacterium
ACCGCAACCAGTGTTTCCAAATCATGGGTAATCATGATGACAGTCAAGTTCAAATACTCGCGCAAGGTTAAAATTAGCTGATCTAACTCACTCGCACTATCAGGGTCTAATCCCGCAGTTGGCTCATCCAGTATAATCAACTCTGGATCCAAAGCCAATGCCCTTGCCATAGCCACACGTTTGACCATACCTCCACTAAGCTCAGACGGATACAACCTACCATCGTCTTGACTCAAACCGACTAGCGCTAGCTTCATCCTTGCCAAGCTTATCATAATATCTTTACGCATGCGTGTAAAAGCTGCCATGGGATAGATTATGTTATCGATCACCGTAAGCGAACTAAACAATGCCCCAGACTGAAACAAAACACCCCAGCGAGCACGCAGCTCAAGCAAAGAAGAAGGTGTCATGCTGTGCACATCCTCACCAAAGAGCTTCACCCGCCCAGAATAAGGCACATTCAGCAACAAAAGCGTATTTAAGAGTGTTGTCTTACCACAACCACTGGGGCCAACGATCGCCACAACCTGATTTCGTTTGACTGAGAAATCGAGTCCATCATGCACAACTTTGTCACCAAACTTATTGACTATATTCTCAAGCTCAACAACATTTTCGCTCATAGTTAGTATCCTATCATCATTCTTGACAGCACAGAAAAAAGCGCATCAGAAATAATAATCCAAAATATGGACTGCACCGCGGCCACCGTTGTGTGCCTACCTATCCCCTCGGCATTCATGGGGGTCATCAAGCCTTGATAACACCCAATCGTTGCAATAAGCATGGCGAAGAAAGGCACTTTTTGAAAACCAAGAATATAGTGAGCCGGATCAACAACCGTTGAGAAATTATGTAAAAAAGCACGGAAATCAACATGAAGATAGATGTGCATCAGAAACATATTACCCAAAACACCCGCGATATTAGCCGCCACAGTTAATAACGGAAGCCCTATGAACATAGCAAAAACTCGTGGTAAAACCAGCGTTGTCATATAATCACGCCCCATTGTTTCTAGCGCATCAACCTCTAAATTGACTTTCATCATCCCTATCATAGCAGCGTAACCGGTCGAACACCTCGCCGCCGTCACAATGGCCGCGATCAACGGACCGAACTCACGTAAAACAGCCACCCCACCTGCCTTTATGGCAAAATAACCAGCGCCAAATGCACTCAACTCAACGACTAATTGATAAGATAGAACCACGCCCATTAAAAAATTTGTCACGCAGACCAAAATAAACGATCGTGATAGCACGTCAAACAACAGATTGGCGCACTGCTTGAAATCAAAAAGACGAATATGAGCCAGCAAATAGAAAAAGGAGGTCACCAATTCACCGATAAAAGCAAAAAAAGTCCGGCTTCGCTCCCAGTGTCCTGCAACGGCTAAACCGATTTGATAGAACCAATTAGGCAGGACAAAAACTCGCTTATCGACGCTGATCTTCCCACCCTCTTGTCGAATAAAATCGACTAACTGACGATATCTTGGCTGTAAACCAACCAGCTCAACAGCGTTGCCACGGCCCTCGAAATAAGTAATCAAGCGCTGTAAAAACAACGCACCCGCACTGTCTAAGCGCGAAATAGCAGTGGCATCTAACTTGGATACTTCCACGTTATCTTGCTTCATTCGCAAAAAAACAGATCGGATTGAGTGAATGTTATGTAACGTCCACTGACCAGTCATGACCAAGCAACCATCCACGGTCTCGATCTGAGCTTCAGATTTTTTTTTACTTTGCGGCACGGACTTTCCCCAAAAAAACCCCATAGTATCATTCTGCCATTAACTCACACATAAACGCAACTACTCGTGATGTAAAGCATCGAGGGCTTTAGCGACTATGAGCAAAAAGTAAAAAAGACAAAATATAAACTACTAAAGCTAGAATTAGACGATAAAGTAGTTTCAACGAAGATGTGATTAAAAACTGGGGTGGACGATGGGGCTCGAACCCACGACCGCCGGAATCACAATCCGGAGCTCTACCAGCTGAGCTACGCCCACCATATTTTTAATCTCATGTGTGACTAATGAAATAAACACACAAATCTGGCGCGCCCGGAAGGATTCGAACCTTCGACCTACGGCTTAGAAGGCCGTTGCTCTATCCAGCTGAGCTACAGGCGCCAACATGCAAACCGCAAATTTGACTACGTCAAACCAAACCAAGCCAAAAATGCCAACACTGAAACAAATTTATATTATTGATTAACAAGTTAATTTAATTCAGCAAAAAACATGGTCGGGGCGGCAGGATTCGAACCTGCGACCCTCTGCTCCCAAAGCAGATGCGCTACCAGGCTGCGCCACACCCCGACATGAGTTTCGTGATAATACTGCTATCTGACTCGAACGTCAATTGAATTTTCACTTCAAAAAGCAAAATCGTAAACAATCTCCTCCACCTTCAGATTGTCTTAGCGCCAAGGAAGCAATTTTTCACACACTCAAATCTTCTTTAACACAAAAACAACCACTCATGAACAAGAATGGCACAACTACTAAAAAAGCAAAAGAAAACCCAAACAAGGCCAGCGAGATAGCAGAAAAATAATGCACGAACTCCATCAAACCCTCAGATTAAATAAATCCAAATTAAAAACAAGAAGGCCGTGAACTTTAAAAAAATCCTGATATGATAAGGCAGGGTAAGATAAGACAAAGTGAGTTCACATCATGCAGAAAACTATCGACATTATATCGCAAGCATACTCAGCTCGAAATGACACCAATTTAAGCAGTGACCGCGACGTTATTTGCGCCATCAACAACACCATGGCGTTGTTAAACAACGGGGAACTTCGGGTTGCTGAAAAAATAAACAAAACTTGGGTTACCCATGCCTGGTTAAAACAAGCTATCTTGCTCTACTTCAAAATAAACAAAAGCGAGCCGATGCCCGGGTTCAATCAATTTTTTGATAAAGTCCCACTTAAATTTAATCTCAGCACCCAAGCTGAAATTGAAGCAGCAAATATCCGCATCGTACCACCAGCTACGGTACGCTATGGCTCCCACATTGAACCGAACACCGTTTTAATGCCAAGTTATATCAACATCGGAGCACACATCAGCAGTGGCTGTATGATAGACACCTGGGCTACCGTTGGTTCATGCGCTCAAATTGGAAAAAATACGCACATATCAGGCGGCGCTGGCATTGGCGGTGTGCTTGAACCCTTACAAAACAACCCCACTATCATTGAAGACAACTGTTTCATTGGAGCGAGATCTGAAATCGTTGAGGGTGTCATTGTAGAAGAAAATGCCGTCATCTCGATGGGGGTTTTCATTGGCCAAAGCACCCCCATATACAACCGAATGACAGACACTATTAGCTACGGAAAAATCCCACGTAATTCAGTTGTGATACCAGGCAGCCTACCCGCAAAAAATAACAAGTACCACACCTCTGCTGCCATCATTGTCAAACAAGTTGATGATCAAACGCGCAGAAAAACATCCATCAACCAACTACTCCGAGACACACATGACATCAACAATTGAATTAAGCAAGAAACTCATCAACATCAAATCAATTACGCCAAACGACCCAGGATGCCAAACTATTTTAATGGACATGCTGAGCCAACAAGGTTATCACATTACGCCTCTAAACGGCTCCGCAACCAAAAACTTCTGGGCAGAGCAACCCGGTAACCAGCCATTACTTGCATTTTCAGGGCATACTGACACGGTCCCAGCTGGAGACCTGCAGCTATGGACAAGCGATCCATTCACCGCCAGCATTCGTGACAATCATTTATACGGCCGTGGTGCAGCAGACATGAAATGCGCAATAGCAGCCATGCTATTAGCTCAGCAGCGCTTCTTTAATAACATCAAGAACCCGGCATTCAGAATGGGCTTCATGATCACCAGCGATGAAGAAGGCGACGCAATTGAAGGAACTAAAAAGATCGTCGAACACCTCTTGCATCACAACACCAACATTAAATGGTGTCTAATCGGTGAAGCAACAAGCATCAACTCACTCGGTGACAGCGTTAAAATTGGACGCAGAGGTTCGTTGCACGGTGAGTTACAACTTCATGGACAACAAGGTCACATTGCTTACCCACAACTAGCTGAAAACCCAATCCATAAATGCCTCAAAGCCTTGGATGAACTAACAGCAGAACAATGGGATCAAGGTAATCGCACTTTTACTCCAACCAGTTTTCAAATCTACCACATACACGCTGACACAGGCACCACCAACATGATCCCCGGTACTTTGTCTGCTGCTTTTAATTTTCGTTTTTGTCCTGAGAGTGATGCCGAGTCACTCAAACGACGTGTACACGAAACTCTGAATCGCTATTCAATTCGATATGATATAAAATGGAACCTCATGAGCTCACCCTTTTGCAGCAAAACAGGGCTACTACTTGATTCCTGTCGTGATGCAATACGGATTCAACTCAACAAAACTGCCATGCCAAATACGGAGGGAGGCACATCAGACGGAAGATTCATTATCAAAACTGGTTGCGAGATCGTAGAACTTGGCCCAATCAATGCAACCATCCATAAAGTTAATGAATGCGTCTCAATTACTGACTTACAACAACTGGAAGAAATATACCATCAAACTTTACACCAGCTTCAACACAAGCTAGTCAAACAAAAGGAAGGAACATGCAATATTGGCTCATGAAATCAGAACCTAACTGTTACAGTATAGACGACTTAGAAAGAGATAAAACAGAACATTGGGATGGCGTTAGAAACTATCAGGCAAGAAACTTCATGCGTGACGAAATGAAAATCAATGACCTGGTATTCTTTTACCACTCAAACGCCAAACCAACCGGTATTGCCGGGATCGCTAAAGTTTGTAAAACGGGTTACCCAGACCACACCGCGTTTGACCCAAAAAGCGATCACCCGGACCCTAAAAGCGATCCCAACAACCCTCGATGGTTCATGGTTGATGTTGAATTTGTAAAAAAATTTGACTCTGTTGTGTCACTTCAAACTCTCAAACAACAGGTGTTTTTAGAGGACATGAAACTACTACAAAAAGGGAACCGTTTATCAGTCATGCCTGTTGAAAAGAAACACTGGGATTTTATCATGGATCTCGCGGAATAAAGAACACGGAGATAAACAAGATAAGCTTACCTCCGTGATTATTTTTGCCGATGGCTTCGTCATCCTTAATTGACCATCCAGTCCATTGTAAGCGTTGATCGCTAGCAAAAAAGCTGCAGACTATGCTTACACTCACTTCCATGTGATAAAGTAAGTATAATATGTAAAATTTTTGAACATCTTGATATATATCATGTAATGCAATAGAGTTAATATGCCATAATATATCATGCAGTTACATACTTTAATTTAAAGTAATTCCAAGAATAAAAATAATCATAATATTCATTATCTTATCATTCAATCCTGAATAAAAGGACATTATTATGACCTGTAACCAAGATTCCCACCTAAAAAAAAAAGATGAGAAAAAAAAAATTCTGATTTTAAAAAAGACAAATTAATTCAAAAATAAACTTCACTAAATAACTCAAATCAAAGACACTGTAAAAAGAGCTAAGCTAAAGGGCTTACAGGCATCATCGAACTAAGCCTGCCTCTTTAATGTTACCGGGTCTTCAGAGGGCAAAAAATGAATTGACCCCATGTGTTTAAGCGGAGTTAGATCACCCATTTTAGACTCGTCACCAACCAGAACCACGCGAACATCTTGTGAATTGAGATAGTGTTTAAGAACACGATTAATTTGACTCAATGAAATACTGTCTATTTTCTTTGTCCAATTGCGCAAGTACTCAGGGTCTCTGTTGAAATCACCATTATATATGGATCTTAACAACATCATCGCAATATCATTTGAGTTACTAAAATTATGCTGATAATGGCCAATAACATTTTTTTTCAATCTAACTAATTCCGATTTGACTAGGCCATTACTAGCCAATGTATCCAACTCCTTTTTGATCAAACCCACTGTTTTGACCGTATTTTTCACTGCCACTTGTGTTGAAATTACAATAGGCCCTTTATAAAATGGCGAAAAATGAAGTCCGCTGCCTATGTGGTAAGTCAAGCCCGCTTGTGTTCGTACAGAATTAAATAAACGGCTATTCATACCACCACCCAATTCCTTATTAACCAACAATAAAGCAAAAAAATCATTATTACCCTTCTTGATGCCAGGAAGCACAACACGAATTGCAGCTTGAGCTTGGCCCGGTTCGTTGTAAATATAAGTACCCTGAGACCGCATAGCAGAGGCTGAGGGAATCGACAAATCAAATGCGGCATTATCAGTGGGCCAATTCGAAAAAAAGTCTTTTAACTCATTTTTCATTTCTTGCTTATCAAAATCACCACTCACAGCCACAATAAAACTATTTGGCTGCATCACGTTTCGAATAAATTGATTCACATCCGCAATAGAAATGGACTGTATCGATTGCTTGGTTGGCAAATCATTAATGTAAAAAAAAGTACCATAAGCAACGCGATTAACAATACGATCTGCAATTGAACTGACGGTTGAATTTCGCTGCTTGAAAAGAGCCAATTGACTAGCTTTAAGTTTATCTAGCTCGCTTGAGTCTATAGAAATTTGACCAGTGAAGAGATTTCTCAAAGACATCAATGCTTGTGAGAAATTCTGAGGCAAAACTTTCATTGTAATAACGCCTCGATTATTCGACAGCGAAGTTTTCACCTCCGCAGCCATGGAATACCATCTTTTCATCAGCTCATTACTCGGGGACATTAACAATTCCCAAGCAATGTTTGATAAACCATTCTTTCCTTTTACCCCATCCAAATAGCTGCCCGCTTTCACATATATTATCAATGTTATAAACCTCTGATGCTTATTCGGCAATAATAAAACGGGAAATTGCTTAACTTTTCCTTGTGATTGATAGGAAATTAGCTCTCGATACTGGGATGGCGATGGTGGGTTAAATACAAACTCAGGAAAAACAATGTCTTTATGACTATTAACCACGGGTTTTTTATCAGACGAGCCGCAGGAAGCCAACAAAAACGCAAATATAAAAATAATCACCCGATTAAACTTAACCATAAAAAACCTCTTCTAATCGACAGTCGAGTTCTTAACGACTAGTACTGACTTGGATTGCGGACTAAAATACGTATCAACCACCCTCTTAATATCATTGATTGACACCGTATTAATTAAATCAGAATAATTGTTTAAAGACTGCCAACCCTCAGCATAAACGGCAGACATTAAAAAATGCATATAACCCTCATTAGAATCTAAGTACTTATGTTTTTGCATAATTAGATTCGCTTTAGCACCCGATAAATCTTCAGGTGAAATAGATTTGGCCTGACTTAAAATTTCCAACATGCGATTTTCAAGCTCAGTCAGTTTTTTATTCTCGTCAGTTTTCGCACCCAACTCAAAGTAACCTGCATATTTCATGGCATTCAAATAGGCATAAGTACTCCCTTTTAAAGCAAGGGAGGGTTTCCCATCAACCAAATGCTGATTCAATAAACCGACCTTGGAATCTAAAATCTCGCTCAGAACCAATAAAGGATAAACATCATCAGAACTAACCTTTACCGCGTGGAAACGAATCCTTAACTGAGGATCAACATTATCGACATTGACCAACATGCGCTTTTCAAATTTCTGCTCATCTTGTTTTGTTACAACCAGCGGAATAGTTTTATTCACTCTAGGAATTTGTCCAAAATAACGTTCAATTAAATCGACTGTCGGCTTATACTGAAAATCACCAACCAGAATTAAAGTAATATTGTGCGGAGCATAGTACTGCATAAAATCCTTAGCTTGTTCAAGCGTAATAGAATCGACATCAGCCGGCCAACCAAGTATTGGCCAACTATAAGGCATCACATCCCAAAACATAGCATTAAATTGTTGATCAGCTAGCCCAAGTGGCTTACTTAACACATTCCTCGCCCGCTCTTGTTTAACCACCTCCCGCTCACTGTAAAACTCTCTAAACACTGGATCCTTTAATCTTTGACTTTCTAAATACAAAAATAGTTCCAGTTTATTTTTTGGCAGTGTAATAAAATAAGCTGTGCGATCTCGAGATGTATAAGCATTTAACCCAAAGCCGCCGTGCTCATTGTAAATTGAACTTAAGTGATTTTTTTTGATATATCGACTATGCTCATCTATTTTTTCCAGTAATTGCTGCTCCAACTCAACTAATTGCTCTTTTTTCTCTTTTGCTAACCCTTGATGACTGTATTCAATATCATGACGCAAAGATCGAATGCGATTAAAAATCTGATTTTGCTGGCTTATCAACTCTTTTTCTTGAGAGTAATTCGTTGTACCAATTTTGGATGTTCCTTTAAACATCATGTGCTCAAATAAGTGCGCGATACCTGTCATTCCTGGTGACTCATTAACCGAACCAACATTGACAACCCAACCTGCAGCAACAAAACGTGAATTTGGGCGCTCTAGCATTAAGACTCGCATTCCGTTGCTTGGTAAAATGTAGTCATGAACTCTTGCAACCGAGGAACCATTCTGAGCAACTGACTGAGAATAAAGAGAAACCGGAATAAAAACCAAACACATCAAAACTAGACAGCGTCTTAGAGACCAAGAAAAAAATGCAAACAAATAATACCCCCCCTGCATATAAGCGCGCAATAAAGAACAGGATAAGGACCCTAAAAGCTAATGCACACACACCACATACAGACCACTGAGATCCTAGACAAAGAATAAACGCAATCAATGAACTGCAGCACTGTTTTTAGTATAAATAAAACACGCACGAGCATCCAACATTTATATTATTTTTTTGTGGATTCAACGCAGAGTAATGGGATTATATCATCCATAAAATCACGACCAGTAACTAAAACGCTTAAGCTTAAGATAAACGAAAGATCGCGACACTACGAAATTTGGCAATTCTTCTCCAAGTCCAGACAGATAGGCTTGGTCTTAGACTGATTAATCAAATTGACTGTCTTAATAGCCCACTGCCTTGCTTGCGGGTCGAAGGTATTACCATCAACTAATAGCGTTGTTATTTGACTATTTTTACTCTTAAGTGAATCAATTAATGCAATTAAACCACGGTTACTAATTAAATTGTAGCGAAGATCTAAAACGTTAAGCTGATTATTCGCCGACTCTATATAGGATGCAATCAAAAGCGTTGACTGATCACCCATATCATTACCTGTCAATATAAGCTCTTTAAGTGATTTTTTTTGATCCCATAACATGGCTTTAAAACTATTAAATCGACTAAAATCAAAAAGGCCTGTTGCAGGGTCAATAAAGTTTCGAGTGAGATTAATGTCGGTCACATGTGCTTGACGAGAATTTAAAATGGAACGCAATTCAGCAAAGCGGTTAAAGTAGATTCTCTGAAATAACAGCTGCACATTTCCATATTCTTTTGTTCGGTCACGCAAGTGATACTTGATTTCCGAAATTGCTTGCTGACTATCGGTATCAGGATCAATCGACAGTTTGGTTCCCACAACGACAGGCTTAACAGGCTCTAACTTTCTAACCTGATTTTGCGCACAACCTTCAAAGAGCAAGACACAAGCCATAACCCCGACAAAGGAAGCCACTCTCAATTTACTCATAACAATCCCCCTCCCTAAAAACCAATGTAGTCAAAAAAAGATAAAAATCAAACTCACACGGAAAGAAAAAATAAAAATCACTTACAGATAGTTATGATACCAATCAACTGGCTGTTTTACAATTCGTGGCTGACGCCATATTGGACATAATCCCAGACTTATTCCTTGATGTAACAGACCAGGTACAAGCTAGAACATACGTTGCCAACATCCCACACAGAAATAAAACGATAAAAGCACCAGACCAGCCCACAGCTGAAATCAACTGACTCATTGGATAACCGGTTAATGCTGCCCCCAAGTAACCAAACAAACCAACGAAACCAGTTGCGGCACCTGCTGCACGCTTATGCGATAGTTCTGCAGCGGCTACACCAATTAACATTTGAGGCCCAAAAACAAAAAACCCTATTAGAAAAATTGCCAGCGCATGCAAAATAAAAGAGTGGCCAGGTAGCTTCCAAAGCATCAAAACAGCAAAAACCATTCCAGCTGAAAAGATAACATTCGTTTGCCCTCTACGCCCCTTAAACCCAATATCTGATAACCAACCTGCTGCTAGAGAACCCAAAAAGCCGCCGATTTCAAGAAATGACATGGTATTATCGGCCAACGTTGCTTTGTTATCATACACTTGGCCTGCTAGATAAACAGCACCCCAATCATTGATTGCAGTACGAACCACATAAATCAAAACATAAGCAAACGCCAATATCCAAATATACCGATTGGATAAAACGTATTTTTTCAACACACCCCACTTAGACAGCGTGTCATCAAATGCTTCTTCGTTAAAACAAGCTTGAGTTTCCACCACCTGCTCAGGCAAACCTAAACTTGATGGCACATCCCTCAATCCGACCATCAGCAAAATACCCATGACGATACCCAGAACACCGGGAACAATCATGGCAACTTTCCAAGATGAAAAGGTAAATAATAAAAAAGAAATTAACAAAGGAATTAAAGCGCCACCCACATTATGACAAGTATTCCATAAGGACCACCAACGACCACGTTCTGAACGTGGGTACCAATGCGTCAGCAGCTTAGCGCAAGGTGGCCAACCCCACCCCTGAAAAATAGCATTGATGAGCCAAAAGATAAAAAAACCTAAGAAGTGCGAACTCAACCCGAATAAGATGTTAGCCACACCGGTGACAATGAGCCCCGTAGACATAAAATAACGGGCATTAACTCGATCAGAGACAATGCCACTCAAAAACTTGCTAACACCATACAAGAGATAAAAGGCGGTACCAATTAGACCAAAAGACCCTGCAGTCAAAACGCCTTTCGAGATTAAGACAGGAGCGACGAAAGTTAGACTTTTCCTAGTGAAATAAAAAAAAGCGTAACCGAAGTACATGTTGTACAAAATCCGAATACGCCAATACCGATAACGGCGCTGCACCTGATCCGCTGTACCTTCTTTGTTCAAAATATAACCAGACCCAATGTAAAATCAAGAGGCCATAGTTATAACACGCCAATCAAATTAAGGCAATGAAATCCAACCCGCATTATTTCATTTGAAAACAGATAGATCCAGACGACATGAGAACACTAGATCACGGTACGAACCAAATCTATGGGCAACTCCTCTTCGAGGTCGTTTGAGTCAAAGCTGCTTAAAGCTGCACAGTGCTTAATTAATGTTTGTTGTATCTTTTTTCTTACCTCAATTGTGTGGTTTTGCCCAGACTGCTTACCAAGAGACTCATTCAAATGCTGTAAATGTTGACGCCTCTTTGCTGGCATATCAAACCTCTCTTCCAACATCTCAACGTAGCTTTTCATTAACCCGAAAATAGATGCATCTAAAATGGATGCTTTCAAATTAAACGAGGTGGCAGAATCTATTATTTCACTACGACACAATTTTTCACTCAGAACTCCCAACCAATAATTTACCGTTTTTGCTTTCGTGCTTGTCACCAAAAACGCATTCGACATCAGAATAAAACCCAACGCAGCGTAAGGTAAATTAAACTCCTGAATCGACAACAAGGTGTAGTAAACACCTGCTGGCGCTTGTGTTGCCGACCAGAAGAACGAAGCAGCGTCTCTGAACGAAGGTAAAAAATTTGCGCGTGCTCGAGACATGAATGAGTAACCCGCGTTAGACACAGCGACCTCAGAGTGAATGCAGCGAGTCAGTGATAATTCAACATACTTTTTCGTGTCTTTTAAATTCAAACCTAAAACAGCCACATTAAAAAGGACACTCAAGGAGTACCTTATAGCCGGGAACTCTGACAACAAACCCATTTTATCAGCCGAGTAACTTAACCCTTTTACATTCGAGACAATAGCAGCTGAAGCAACCGCTAAAGAAAGGAGTATTGCCAAACACGAGTAAACGACCAAAAATGGATACAGCAGATCAACACCACAAACCGGATAACTAAAATCATAGTCTTGAGTTGTGTAGTACGCATTTATCAAAGAATGAAGCTGAACATCCGGCAATAATAAGCGTGTATCCACTCTTCCACCAGACGAAGATTGGACTTTTTTTTCTAAAGCAGAATCAAATTTTTTCTGCAGAATAACAAGCTGCTCTAGAATAGGCAGACTTTTAGCATCATTAAATTCTTGCATCTTAGTTCTTGGCTCGATTTTTAATATCGCGGTAACTAACATTTGACGCATGGAGCTCAATCTAGAAGCCCATACATGACTCTGCTTCTTTGAAGGAACTGAACATATCATTCGTGAAATCACCGCGGCCTTGTGAGTACCTAAAAACGTATTCACCACACCCACAGCCAACCGAAGGAAAAGCAGTTCATTTGAGCTATCGGCCAACTCCAGCATTCCAAAGCTCGAGGCGCCATAACAAACACCCAAAAAAGCATCCAGCACCAATCCTGGAGACAATCGCCCTCTACACATCCTTAAATCAGTGAGTTTAATAATCACGCTTTTATAATAAAATGAAACCGCAGGCGAAGCAGCAGTAACTGCCGCGATTTGTATCAAAGCTTCGTTATCAAACAAATAATTTTGTGAAAAATTACGAGTACCAAGGTATGCCTTGTAAGCAGCCAGGACAGATAACACAAAGCTAACAGCAACTAGAGAAGACTCATTTTTCTTAACTTTTTCAGGATCATTGATTCGACTCATATGCTCTTTATTAACAATATCGCATAAACTTGCATGACAATAACCTGTGTCTAAAGTGGATTTATTTCGAAGATCATTGCCTGCGTTCTTTTGCTCCTGCTTGTATAAATGCAAATTCTCACTTTGATTCCCGATAACCCTACCCTTAGAAAGCGTCAAGGATTGATAACCCTCAATTTTGTACGTAAAACCATCAAAAAAAGATTGAACCAGATAAAAAGTCACTGCAGATTTAAACCCGGCTTTAGAGTTGTTACTCAAACCAGAAAGAAACGGCGGCAGTATTACTGCTTCTTGATCTTCACCAGTAAGGCTTCTTGAAACTGTTAGAATCATTGTTTAATCCCATGAAAATGATACGCGTGGACAATATAACAAAAGCAAATTAAAGTTTTCTTAAAAAAATCATTAATTTAGCCCTCTTTTTTAGAAGAGACGTTATAATATCAGCAGCAGCGAGTAGCACAAAAAAGCTCAAACAATTTCGAACCATTTTGCACTAATCAATGAAATTACCACAAGCATCAATTCAAATGGTAAAGACCCGGGTTATTTTTTTCTAAACGTTTCAATAAAGCAAGCCCGACACCTTTAACTTTTACTAAATCAGCAATTTTTTTAAATTGACCATGTGACTCCCTGTAGGCAACAATGGCCTTAGCTCGTTTAACACCTAAGCCTTTAAGTCTCGATAGATCACGAACCGTTCCTTTGTTAATCGATACAATATGATTGTCAGACAGCAAAGCATGCTGTTGAATAACTGAGTTTTGTCTAGCCCCCGCATTTTCCCCCAAGGCAAGACCAGTCTGAATTAGCAATAATAGGGAAAATGGCAATATTATTTTTTTCATAATAACTCCGTGATGTTGTATAAAATAGAATTTACCTTCCATGGTAAGCCCACATCCTTGACTGCATTAAGTGATATGAATCCTCAACACGCATACAGAATAACAAATAGCGTTAATTGGAAAATACAGGAGTAAGCCCCACAGTAAAAATTACAAAAACAACTGATTACACGATTTCAATCGATCAATCGGGTCTGATGCCTGTGTAATAGAACGACCAATGACCAAGTAATCAGAACCTGCAGAACGTGCTTCTGAGGGAGTAACGGATCGTTTCTGATCTGAAGAAGCAACATCAGCGAAAACAATACCTGGGGTCACTAATAGAAAATCAGGCCCAAAACGTTCTCTCAATATTCTTGCTTCAAAAGCAGAGCACACCACACCATCCAGACCGACATCAAACGCTAATTGCGCATAACGAAGCACCATGGCTTCTACAGACGATGAATACCCTAACACTGAAATATCCTCATCAGATAAACTCGTCAACATGGTCACGCCAACCAAAAGGGGCTTGCGCCCAACAAACGAATCACGAGCAGAACAAGCGGCCGTCAACATATCTACCCCACCCTGAATATGCAAGGTTTGCATCCACACACCCAGCTGAGCGGCTGCTAACACCGCGGCAGAAACCGTGTTAGGAATATCGTGAAACTTCAAATCAAGAAAAACATCAAAACCTAAATCAACACACTCATTAACAAAAGAAGGCCCGTACAACGTAAACATTTGCTTACCCACTTTCAAACAACAAGTATCAGGTGATAATAAAGAAACAAAAGCACGCGCCTGGTTTATGCATGCAAAATCAAGAGCAACAATAATATGACTACGTCCCAATTAACCCCCCTTAACGTTAGCGCCATTGACTAACAAAACTCGCTGTGACGCACTCCCCCAGCGATGACAACCTTTACAACACCAAAAGAGCTCATGTTGTTTAAAACCACAATATCGACATTGATGAAATAAATGCTTAGTGATCAGCTCATTCACAATTTCACGCAAGTTCATTGCTTGCAAATTGGCATCCCCAGCTGAATTCAACTGCTGGTAACAAAGAAAATAGTGAACCCGCTCTAACGATTTCTTATTTCGATTAAAATCATACACACTTTTCAATGTTTCCTCAGACAAATAACCAACATCTGACAAACTTTGAGAGGTTAATAAAAAAAACAAATAAGGGTAGTTAGAAATAACTCGATTAATGTATGAAATGATATCATGATAAACATCCGCCTCAATAGACTTTCTATTATCAAAGCACAACTGAAACAAGTAGCAAAGCAAATCAGGTGCGTACCTTTCCAAATAATCACATGAGTCTATAATAGCTAAAAAATCTTTTCGCTGAATATTAACCAAGACCCGCAAATAATGAACACGAACACAATTTGGATTTACCTCAAGCGCCTTAAAAAAGCAATCTGACATTTTTTGATATTGGCCAAGCTGGTACATTTCATAACCAATTTCGGCATGGTAATGAGCAATATCGGTGGAAATTTGAAACTGATACAACTGTTCCAATTGCCGCGCAATATCAATTGCCTTAAGCCATTTACGCTCTGTTTGATACACTCTCAGAAGCAAACTCAGAATCTCTGAATTTATTTCACCTTTCTCAATTAGGTCCAAACACAATTGCTCAGCTCTATCCAACACACCGGCATCCAGGTAATCTTTAATGAGCTCAACATATGATAACAACCGAGTAGATGGTGATAAATTAGACCTCACTAACAAATTTTGATGAACGCGAATTGCCCGAGTTATATCGCCTGTACGACGAAACAAATTACCTAAAATCAAATGTGTCTCAAACCCATCCTGTTTAACTTCAATCAATTTAATGAAAGCTTCTATTGCTTTATCTTGCTCTTCATTGAGGATGTGATTCAATCCATTAAAATACTCAAAATTCAATGCTGTCTTCGCCGTTTCAGAGCGACTACTCTTTGTTTTTTCACAATAAAACCAGCCACAGCCAGCGGCGACCGGAAGCAATGCCACAACAATCTGATCAAGCACTATAAAGTATCCTTGATTGGTATATTCCTGAGATTAACAATTTCCTTTTCCATTGCTTTAATGCGTTGCTGCAATGAACGATTTCTCGTTTTTATGCGCAGATACCGAGGAGAAAAAGTAATAAAAAAAATAGCGAAACCGAAAAATAGCATAATTAGCATAAGAACAGGCAAAAGCACATTCACCGATGAAATGTAATAATGCAGACTCACGCTTTGCGAATTAGCACTAACAAAAATAATAGTGACCAAAAAGAAAACAAACCAAACGAAAGACCTAAGAATTTTCATAGAAGACAACCCCTGTCACTTAAAAAAAACATTAATCCCAAAATCACATTTTATCAAAATTCATTTGACATTTATACGATAAAAAAAAGCCGCATATCACATGCGGCTCAGATAGTAAACACGAACCCACTTTAGGATCGATCGATATCATTTTTCTTAAAAATATCACCTAACGTGGCATCGCCAGATGTGTCATCATTGTCCTTATCACCCTGAAGGTCAGAGTAAATTTTATGAGAAAATCTGACATCTGATCCCTGGTTATTCAACCACAGTAATTTAACATCAATATGATCACCCACAGAAATCTCGTCTGCTAAATTATCAACCCGGTCATAAGAATAATCCACATTCTTTAGTATACCAACAACTTCAAGCGAATTTGATTCCACTTTAACTCGCGCCAGACCACGCTCAACTGAAACAACTTCCGCTGAAAAAAGTTGATTTTTGTTATCAACGTGCGCGTTATAGAATTCTGCCACCGGGTTGTTTTCCAATTGTTTAATACCCAATGAAATACGCTCTCTTTCCGGATCCACCGACAAAATAACAGCTTCAACTTCATCGCCTTTGGAGTACTTTTGTACGGCAATATCACCTTTTTCATCATCCCATGAAAGATCAGATAAATGCACAAGACCATCGATATTTCCAACCAATCCAATAAAGACACCAAAATCAGTGATCGATCTAATCTTACCGGTGATTCGGTCGTCTTTCTTGTACTGTGATGAAAAAGTATCCCAAGGGTTATCTTGACACTGCTTCAAACCTAACGAAATTCGACGCCGAGTCTCATCTATGTCAAGCACCATGACCTCGAGATGATCTCCAACTTTCACTTTTTTATTCGGTTGGATGTTTTTGTTAGTCCAATCCATTTCAGACATATGAACCAATCCTTCCACACCTTCTTCCAACTCCACAAAGCAACCATAATCTGTCACGTTAGTAACAACACCATTTAAACGTGCGCTCTTAGGATAGCGGCTTGCAATGTTAATCCAAGGGTCTTCACCGAGCTGCTTGATACCAAGAGAAACACGACTCTTTTCAGCTTCAAACTTAAGGACTTTAACTCGTTGTTCATCACCAACTGTCAGTACTTCTGACGGGTGCTTAACCCTTTTCCAAGCCATATCAGTGATATGCAACAAACCATCGACACCACCTAGATCAATAAACGCACCGTAATCCGTTATGTTTTTGACAATACCAACCAGTTCTTGTCCCTCTTTGAGCTCACTTAAACGAGCTTGCTTATCAGCTGAGTTTTCTGACTCCATGACAGCACGTCGAGAGACCACGATGTTGTTTCGTCGCTCATCCATCTTAACAATTTTAAACTCTAACTCTTTACCTTCCAAATAGCTTGGATCTCGAACTGGCTTCACATCAACCAACGACCCAGGCAAGAATGCTTTTATAGCACCAATTTGAACGGTAAAGCCACCTTTAACTCGCTCTGTTAGTAACCCATGAACTGATTCGTTATCATCACATTTTTTCTGTAATTCCAACCACGCTCTTCTGCGCACAGCCTTCTCTCGAGACAAACAAGTTTCGCCATAGCCATTTTCAACCGATTCAACAACCACCTCAACTTGTTGACCCACTTCTATGGGCTGCCCTCCAAACTCTGTGATTGACAAGACTGAATCTGATTTCAGGCCAGAATTTAGCGTTACCCTATCAGGTTTGATATCGACAATAGTGGCACTAATCACCGAACCTTTTTCCAGTGTGATGTCATGCATACTTTGTTCTAATAATAATTTGAAGTTGTCGTATTCAGAAGACTGCGTAGTCATAAATTTTTCCTTACCGCCCAAAGTTTAGATAATGGGCATTTGTTGCCATGGTCATAGAAACCACGTTGTTAAACCAAAGGCCTAAAGGGGCCATTTTATGCTGATTCAATGTGACTCAACACTTTATCCATCACACATTCAATGGTCATGTGTGTTGTATCTATAATCAGCGCATCAGAAGCCGGCTTCATCGGCGAGACCGCACGAGAGCTGTCTCTTAAATCTCGCTTTGCTAGATCCGACTCAATATTGCGCAAATTACCATTTATCCCTTGTTGTTGCAACTGTTTATACCGCCTTTTTGCGCGTTCCCCAACGTCAGCAGTTAAGTAGAACTTGTAACTTGCCTGAGGAAATACCACCGTGCCCATGTCTCGACCATCGGTAACCAAACCAGGCGACCGACAGAAACTCAGCTGAAAATCCAATAATTTCTTTCTAATCAGATTATTAGAGGACAAAACGGAAGCCTGAAGACCAATCTTTTCTTGCCGAATGAGGTTAGTTATATCAATCTCACCAGAAAAGACTTGATACACGCCTTCACCCGAGAAGCGAAAGCTAAGATCAAACTGATCGAGAAGATCTAGACATGTTTTTTCATCTGGCGACTCGACACCTGAGTGTAAAACAAACCAAGCAAAGGCACGATACACTGCCCCACTGTCCAAATAATGCCACCCCTTAATTAAGGCCAACTTTTTGGCCACTGTCCCTTTACCAGTACCACTTGGCCCATCGATTGTAATCACTGGAGCGCGACTGCCCATACCCCCCCCCTTTTTTTTCCACAGAAGCGACCATTCTACGAACATTGACTCACAAAAACAAACGAAATAATAGGCAAGATAACACGCCTTAAATTGAGCGACACACTCTTACCCCACAAAACAGCCCAGGCACGCAACGATCACTTGATATCAGCGACAAAAATGCAGCATAATAAGCTAGCAAAGGGGGAATTCGACGCTATGTTACCAAAACGAATCAAACACCTGACAGTTTGTCTACTAGCAACACTCGCTGCAGGATGCGCAGCAAAAAATTCAGAATGCAAAATTGGACTATTCAATACCTTGCTCAAAAGAAACATGCCCTACGTTAAGAAAAAAATCAACTCAGCAAAACCTGTCATTATTAAAACGGTCAACGACAAAATAAATCAGATACCGTCCTTTGACGAAACAATCCCCATTCCCAGCAGTCAAAGCGGTATGCCAAGCAACTTGAAAGCCAGCATCGAGTTTTCCACTGCCAAAACTAACATAAGTCAATTAAATGACGACAACTTAACTCTGTACGAACCGAAACTGGACTCCAGCTGCCGTCGTTTGAACTTACCCATTACCATGTCAATACAAACTACAACCGAAGTCCCTATTTTTATTGATGGCATCCCAAACCTAAATCACTATAAAAAACAACTTAAGTGTCATTTTGAGATCAAAAAAGCTAAGGAGTGCGATAACATTCCTAGTAAGCACGTAAGAGCTCATGTGCTAAACATCATGCCGGAATTAACTGTTACGTTAAACTTAAAAATGAAGATAGACATCTTCAAGAAGAGATATCGAATCCTTCCAGTAAGCCAATCCGACATCAAACTTAACTACGAATGCAACGATGAGCTACCCGACATCATTTTAGGAAAAAAGCTAAAGAATTTACAAGAGCTAGAATCTAAGTTAAAACCCATGATCCACGCAATAAATCAAATACTAGACAAGCTCCCCCTTGGAAAACAATTTGATGAGATACCAGAGGATATTGGTGAAAAAATAAAAGACATAGGCAACCAGCAATGCCAACAACTATTCGCAAAAGAAGACCCAACAATCAAAAAAGTAATCGCTGAACAACTTAATCAACACTTAGATACATTAAAGGGACCATTACCAAAATCGTAAAAAAAACGTTATAACCGGTTGAGTTAAACTTTAAAAATGACGACTCATCCCTTTTTCGAGACAAAATTCTTCATGAACTCGATCAAACGATCAACCGCCTCTTCTGGCATAGCATTGTACAAGCTAGCCCGAAGACCTCCAACAACTCGGTGTCCACGCAAATTAATCAACCCGATTTCGGCAGCACCATCGAGAAATTTACCCGTTAAATCCTCATCAGCCAAACGAAAAACGACATTCACACGGGAGCGCGACCCCTTATCGATGTTGTTTACATAGAACTTCTCAGAATCTATGTAATCATATAATTTTTTTGATTTTTTTTGACACTGTTCTTCAAAATAAGACAGCCCTGCCTCTTGTTGACGCATCCAATTTAACACTCGACCAACCACGTACCATGAAAAAGTGGTTGGAGTATTAAAGAATGATTTTTTTTCGGCATGAAGGCGATAATCAAACATCGATGGCAATGGGTGCTGTGGCTGTCGACCAAATAAGTTCTCATCAACAATAACAATGGTGACACCAGCAGGACCCAGGTTTTTTTGAGCAGAAGCAAAAATCAACCCGTAATTGCCCACCACCAAATTTCGAGTCAATAAATTTGAGGTCATATCCGCGATAAGTGGAACCCCTTTCGTATTTGGCACAAAACTGTATTCCACGCCATTCACGGTTTCATTGTCAGTAGTAAACAGATATGAAGCGGGTTTTTTGGACTCACCTACCGCCATGTGATCAAGCCAGTAGTCTTGCGATGTAACAGTTTTAAAACCCATTTCACTGGTATCAGCAATCACCTTCACATCCCCAAAACGAGACGCTTCTTGTGACGCTATCTGAGACCAATATCCAAATTCACAATAAGCAGCGGTCCCACCCTCTTCTAGAAAATTCATTGGAATCATGGAAAACTGAGAACGCGCACCACCCTGTAGAAAAAGTACTTTATAATGCTTAGGTATGTTTAACAACAATCGTAAATCATTTTCAGCTTGTTCCGCTATTTGCCCGAAATCAGGGCCTCGGTGCGGCATTTCCATGACCGACATACCCGTTTTATTCCAATTTAAAAATTCATCATTCACCTCTTCCATTACCTCAAATGGTAACATAGCTGGCCCTGCTGAAAAATTATATGCTCGCTCCATGATTTCACCCTATTAAACAATAACACATGAGATATACCAGTAGCATACTATAGTCCATAAAGAAAGCCCAGACCCGATAACCAACTTTATGGTGAGGCCAGGCTTATTGATTTGAATGGGCAGCACGGCACAAAGCAACGAAGAATAACACGTTGAGGTATTAGAAATAGCAAATCGAGATAAAAGGATGCTAAAAATCAATAGCAAAAAAAAACAATCAAGCTCTACCCACACAGCGATCATACGAATAATGAGTAAAAAATCAAAAAGATGAGATAAATTCGTCTACTCACCCTCTTTCGGCGCGCCAGATTGCTCATGCTCTTCATTAGTTTGTGACATGTCCTGCATAATAGATACAGGCTCCACACCGACTAAGTTTTCACCTTCTTGCAGACTCAATAAACGCACGCCTTTAGTGTTACGACCAACTGTCGGCACTTCTTTAACACGAGTACGAACCATGGTACCGCCACTGGTAATCAGCAACAACTCATCTTCCTGCTTAACCTGCGCTGCAGCAACCACAGGCCCATTGCGATCCCCGACTATGATAGCCCTGACACCACCGCCTCCTCGTCCAATTTGACGATAGTCAGAAAAAGATGTTCGCTGCCCATACCCATTTTGAGTCGCCGTTAGCAGGGACATTTCTTCATCTATGATGATTAACTCGATTAACTTTTGCCCTTCTTGCAAACGAATACCACGAACTCCGCTAGCCGTTCTTCCCATAGCCCTAACATCACTTTCAACAAATCGAATCGCCTTACCCGAATCAGCCATTAACATAACGTCTCTTGAACCATCCGTTAAACCAACACCGATCAAAGCATCATCATCTTTTAAAGCTATCGCGACTTTGCCGGAACTCCGTCGACGCTCAAACTCCGTCAGTATGACCTTTTTCACTAACCCTTTTCGAGTCGCCATGAAGATATAATGATCTTCATCATATTGCTTTACTGGTAAAATAGCCGTGATACTTTCGCTCTTTTCAAGAGGCAGTAAATTGACAATCGGCCGCCCACGAGACTGACGCCCACCCTGAGGCACTTGGTAAGTCTTTAGCCAATATACCTTGCCAACAGATGAAAAACATAAAATGGTATCATGTGAATTTGCTACCAGCACGTTTTTAACAAAGTCCTCATCTTTAACTGCTGTTGCCATTTTCCCACGACCACCGCGACGCTGCGCCTGGTAACTGTCTAATGACTGGGACTTAACATAACCCTGCTGAGATAACGTGACAACCAGATCTTCTTCTTCAATCAAATCTTCGTGCGAAATATCAATGTCATTTTCTAGTATTTCTGTGCGTCTCTCATCATTGAAGCTTTCTTTAACTTCATTCAACTCTTGCTTGATAACTCGACTCAACTCATCCGGGTCTTGCAATATCTTAAGCAACTCACCAATCAGCTCTATGATTGAGAGATACTCATTATGAATCTTCTCTTTTTCTAACCCAGTTAAACGATGCAAGCGCAAATCTAATATCGCCTGAGCTTGATCAGGAGACAACCTGTAAACCCCCTCAGACAAACCGTACTTCTCATCAATATCTTCACGTTTTGTTTGCTCAGCCGAACGCGATAACAATTCACTGACCGACCCCGGTGACCACGACGTCTCCAACAAAGCATGCTTCGCTTCTTGTGGAGTTTTAGCTGCCTTAATAAGCGCGATAACTTCATCAATATTCGCCAAAGCGACACCCAAACCTTCTAAGATATGCGCCCGCTCTCTTGCTTTGCGTAATTCAAAAATAGTACGGCGGGTAACAACCTCGCGCCGGTGCTGAATGAAGGCCAACAGCACTTGCTTAAGGTTCATCAACTGAGGTCGACCTTGATCCAAAGCAACCATGTTAATACCGAATGAAGACTGCATTTGAGTTTGTGAAAATAAGTTATTCAAAACAACTTCAGGCTGATCATTACGCTTCACTTCAATCACCATACGCATACCGCTCTTGTCGGATTCATCACGCAGCCCACTGATACCCTCCAGTTTTTTATCTCGCACTAGAAGCCCAATCTTTTCTAATAAACGCGCTTTATTCACTTGGTAAGGTAATTCGGTAACAATAATTTTAGATCGATTTGTCGACTCAGTCGTTTCAATGTGCGCGCGGGCACGAATACGTATTGACCCTCGACCGGTTTTATAAGCTGAAATAATACCAGCTCGCCCGTTAATAATACCGGCTGTCGGAAAATCAGGCCCAGGAATCAAACGAATCAAATCAGTTAAACCCAAATCAGGGTTTTCTATTAATGCCACCGTGCCAGCCAAAATCTCACCTAAATTATGAGGCGGAATGTTAGTTGCCATACCAACCGCAATACCCGAAGAACCGTTTACCAACAAATTGGGAATACGAGTAGGCAAGACGACAGGAGCATGTTCAGATCCATCGTAGTTAGGTGCGAAATCGACAGTTTGTTTATCCAGATCAACTAGCAAGGAATGCGCCATTTTAGATAACCGAATCTCGGTGTATCGCATGGCTGCTGGAGCGTCACCATCAACTGAACCAAAGTTACCCTGACCATCCACAAGCATGTAGCGTAAAGAAAAATCTTGCGCCATACGAACAATGGTGTCGTAGACAGCATTGTCGCCATGAGGATGGTATTTACCGATTACATCACCGACAATCCTTGCTGACTTTTTGTAGGGTTTATTAAAATCATTACCCAACTCTTTCATGGCATACAAAACTCGCCTGTGAACCGGCTTTAGACCGTCTCTGACATCTGGCAAAGCCCGACCAACAATCACGCTCATCGCATAATCTAAATACGACTTTTTTAGTTCGTCTTCTATGGTGATGGTGGATATTTCTTTTGCTGGATGCGCCATGAATCTACCTTAGATTTCTATTCAAATGTGTTTGAATCATAGCATATTAAAGGCCATAGATTAAGTAATTATGAGCTTTTTTCAAGCCCACAACCAGAATGCTTGACTCTCACTACGAATCGTTCAATAATGGAGCAAATCAACACTGAGTTAGGAATAAGTAAGATGCAAAAAGCAAACACTCTCATTCACGCGCGCTGGGTCATACCCAACTCCCCCGGTACCACGTTCCTGGAAAACACATCTATCATCATTGAAAACGATAAAATAATAGATATTCTTCCTACTTCGGAGTGTAAAAAACAATACGAATCCGAAAACACAATTAATCTCGACCAACATGTGATCATGCCAGGCCTCATCAACGCACACACACACACACCGATGAACCTTTTTCGCGGATTAGCAGACGACCTTCCCCTCATGGATTGGCTCAACCACCACATCTGGCCTGCTGAAAAAGCAATCATCACCGCTGATACCGTCTCTCTAGGTAGCAGATTAGCTATCGCTGAAATGATTAGAGGCGGCACAACCTGTTTTAATGACCATTATTTTTTTCCTGAGGCCACAGAAAAAGAAGTCTTGCATGCCGGTATTCGTGCTTGCCTAGGCTTACAGATTTTCAACGTACCAACACTCTGGTCTCAAAACGAAGACGAAGCCATCGATAAAGCACTGGATATCCTTCACCGTCGTTACCAGCAACACGATCGAGTCACGTGGAGCATCGCCCCACACGCCCCCTACTCTGTTAGCAACGCCACTTTAAGCAAAATTAGAGAACTTTCACTCCAATACCATCTCCCGGTACATATCCACCTCCATGAAACCGAGGATGAGATTAACATGAGCCTCAAAGAACATTCCATGCGCCCCATTGAACGTCTCAAAAAACTCGACCTTGTAAATGATAAACTAGTTGCTGTCCACATGGTTCATCTTAACGAACTGGATTACACTCAGTTGAAAAACACGGGAACGCATATCGTGCACAGCCCAGAATCCAATCTCAAGCTGGGTGGCGGAATCGCACCCATGTCAACTTTGTCGGAACGTGGCTTTAATATCGCACTTGGAACAGATGGCGCCGCTAGCAATAACGACCTGGATATGTTCGGTGAAATGCGTACCGCTTCATTCATTGCTAAAGGCTCCACACACGACTCCACCGCACTAAATGCGCACACCATCCTAAAAATGGCGACCATAAACGGTGCAAAAACATTGGGAATAGATCATCTCACCGGCTCCATAGAAAAACAGAAACAAGCCGACATCATCGCTATCGATTTAAGTGACTATTGGCAACAACCGGTCTTTAATCCAATTGCACACCTGGTTTACAGTGGAAATCGACTATCGGTCTCTGATGTTTGGGTCGCCGGGAAACAGCTCTTACACCAAAAGCAGCTTTGCACCATCAGCGAAAGTGATCTACTGGAGCAAACAAAAGAAATAAGCTACAAAATAAAGAACTTTATGCATCACCCAAAATCATAAGTTATAATAGCCACTGCAAACATAACTTTTGGGGAAATGTCATTTTCATTACGCATTCTAATATCACCATCCCATTATTGCTGACTTGCGTTGCGGGGCTAGCCACCACCGTTGGAAGCTTGATTTTTCTTTTCATTAAAAAATTCAAAGATTCACAACTGGTTTTTTGTTTAGGCCTATCTGCGGGCGCCATGATTTACGTTTCATTACTTGAACTCATGCGTAGCGCTATCAGCGATTTAGGCATGTTAGAAGCGAATATCTATTTTTTTATTGGCATCATCCTTATGATGGCGATTGACTTTGTGTTCCCACACAAGTACCTGCAAGAAAAATCCGGCTTTGATCCCAAGAAACAATCTCTCTACTCAACCGGCCTACTTACCGCAGCAGGGATTGCAATACACAATTTCCCTGAAGGAATGGCCGTGTTTGCCAGCGGACTGACCAATATCGAGATGGGAATTGCGCTCGCTATCGCGATTGCAGCCCACAACATACCTGAAGGTATCGCTGTTGCCGCCCCCATATACTATGCTACTCAAAGTAAAGCTCGAGCTGTCGGATGGTCTTTTTTATCTGGTATCGCAGAACCTCTAGGGGCCGTTATCATGATCATACTCATCGGACACCACTTGAGCGAAACTTGGATATCGCGTATATTTGCTTTGGTATCCGGCGTCATGATATTCATTTGCTTCGATGAGCTACTACCACAAACATTTAAGCGAGACTACCACAAACAAGCCATATGCGGTATCCTTGTTGGCTTCATGTTGATTTTCATCAGTCTAAGCATACCAACCTAGTACAGGAGAGGCATTTATGACAACCATATTCGACAAAATCATTAACAAAGAAATTCCAGCTGACATTGTCCATGAAGATGAGTATAGCCTGGCTTTTCGAGACATCAACCCACAAGCGCCAACCCACATACTGATTATTCCAAAAGAGCCCATCGCCAAGCTCAATGAAGCCAAACAATCTCATAAAGAATTACTTGGCCACCTACTACTCAATGCTAATGATATCGCTCAAAAACATAAGCTAGATGATTTTCGTCTCGTCATTAACAACGGTGCGAAAGCAGGACAAACGGTATTTCATCTACACGTCCACTTGCTATCGGGGCGCCCTTTTCAATGGCCCCCTGGTTAATCAGACGAAGATGGCAAGTTCACGGGCTGAACTTTCTTAAAACGCCCCAAATAAGTGTAAGCAATTGGCACCACGATTAGTGAAAAGAAAGTACCGAAGAACAAACCGCCTATCACAGTCCACCCAATCTGATGTCGCCCAACAGACCCCGGGCCCTGAGTCAATACCAATGGCAAAGCACCAAACAACATGGCAACCGTTGTCATCAGAACCGGACGCAAACGAATGGCAGCACCATCGAGAATCGCTTGACTAAAAGGAACTCCTTGCTCACGCAAATCGTTAATAAACTTCGTGATCAAAATACCGTGTTTACTGATTAACCCGACCAAAGTAACAATACCAATTTGCGAATACAAACTAAACGTTCCCCCGCTCACCCAAAGCGCAAACAATGCGCCCACCATACTCAAAGGAACAGCAAATAAAATAATAAATGGATCAATAAAACTTCCAAACTGGGCTGATAAAACAAGGTATATAAACACGAACGACATAATAAATATCTTAAACATACTACCAGAAGACCGCAAATAATCTGCTGCTGCACCTGAATAATGGGCCTTGATAGCGACCCCTTTTTCAAGGGATGCGTGCCCCATTGGTGATGCCGAATTCGATGCAGTTATTGGTTTTGCCTTCAACACCGAGGGCAAATGAGCATTGATATAACGAATAACTTCACTTTCAGTGTAACCAGGTGCAATTGAAGCAGAAACATAGCCAGATCGATCACGTTGAAAATGTTGCAGACTGCTTTGCCCGACCTTAGGAACAAGGGAAATCAAACTGGATAATGGAATCATATTAACACGAGATGTCGCATCACTTAATGAATCACTGGATGACGAAGTTGAGCTAGGAACGTAAATGTGATTCAACGAATCGAAACTCATTAAATCTGACTTTTTCATTTGTAATAACACCGGGTAGCTACGCGTCCCGGACTGCAAATCAGTCCAATGCACCCCACTCATCATCACCTGAACCGTGTCTGCAATATCAGTTATGTTGACGCCCAGTTGTGATGCCACATTTCTATGCACCTGAATCGCATACTGCTGCGCATCAAAATGCAAGCTTGCACCGGGGCTTTCAACCCCCGGATAATGTTTAAGCAATGTCAACATTTTGGTCACTGCCGGCATCAGTGACTGATACGACCCCGTCGTGGTGAAATTAACCGTCACATTATTACCACCTGAACCCACCGACACCAGATCCGTTACCGAAGCGTTAGCGTTCACGCCAGGAATCTGATGCAACCAAACATTCATTTTTTTTGCAATCGCAGTTGACGACAGGTGACGCTCGCCACGAGGTTTCAAGAAGCAACCAATACCAATATAGCCACCACTCATCTGAAACATTGTCTGCTTGATTGCCGGATTGGTTCTTAGTCTTTTCATAATCTGATTAGCATACTTTTCAGTGTACTGCAGCGTTGAGCCACCCGGTGGTGAAATCCCTATCGAAATGCGACCATAATCCTCTTTGGGAATTATCTCAGAATGCAACTGAGAAAAAATCAAATAACCCACACCTGCTATTGCAAGCAACAATAACAAGAGCCAGCGGCGAAACTGGATGCATTGCCGCAATATTCGCTTGTAGCATGATGTCAGCTTCATAAACACAGCATCAACAGATGACGACCAGCGACTACCATGACCTGATGAAACCAGTACTCGAGAACACATCATCGGTGACAGAGTCAAAGCAATAAAGGCTGATACCGCAACCGCACTCGCCAACGTGAAAGCAAACTGTTGAAACAGTCGAGCGGTAAAACCATTTGAAAATCCAACGGGCACATAGACTGAAATCAAGGTCACTGCCATCACAATAATTGAATATGAAATTTCACGGCTCCCTTCAATCGCGGCCTGTAAACGACTCAGCCCTTTTTCAACATGACGATGCACATTCTCCAGCATCACAATAGCATCATCCACCACCAAACCAATCGCCAACACGATCGCTAGCAGCGTCATTACATTAAGCGAAAACCCCATTAATTTGATCAAGAAAAAGACGCCCATCAAACTAATAGGAATAGTCACGACAACCACACTGGCTGCTCGAAAAGAACCTAAAAACAGTATGACGACTAACACCACCAAAACAATCGCCTGTACAATTGCAGAGAAAGTTTCATCAATTGCACCTTTAAGAAATCGAGAATTATCAAACAAGACCTTCGCCTGCATCGTGGCGGGTAATGACGGCCGAAGTTGGTTAAAGGCCTGAATTACGCGATGCGCAACATCGATAGGATTTGCGGTTGCTAACGCACTCACCTGAATGGCTAATCCGGTGTGTGCACCTATGTGCATCGGTAAATCATAAAAACCGCGCATACCTAATTTAACGGATGCCACATCGCTTAAACGCACAACTGAATGTGCACCTTTTTTAACAATGATACGACGAAATTGATCGATACTCTTTAGACGAGTATCTGAAATAATACCATAATTTTTTTCCTTACCTCGAAACGCCCCCGCAGGAAAATACAAATTATTTGAGGATATTGCCGATTTGATATCGGCCACAGTAATCCCTCGAGCCGCCATCTTATTTGAATCCAACCAAACACGTAAAGCATACCCAGTTGAACCATAAACACCAACCCCAGCAACACCCTTAAGCTGCCTTAATACAGGTGAAACATGAGAAATCAAGTATTCTCTCATATCCTGTGACTTCATTTTAGGGTCGATAAAAGTGAACCCCACAACCGTACCACCCGAATTACCCACCGACACAGATGGCATATTAGCATCAGCTGGAAGATCTTGTTTAATCGCTGCAATTTTATCACGAACCTCAGCGGCCTCTTTTTCTAAATCACCACCCAAGCGAAACTGAACCGTTATAGAGCTACTTGAAGTACCACTACTCGATGTCATGTAATCAATATTATCAATGCCAGCCAACGCATTTTCGATCGGCGTTGTGACCTTTTGCTCCATCAGCGACGGGCTGGCGCCCTCATAAGATGTCCCCACATGAACAACTGGAATACGCATACGAGGAAAGAATCGCATCTCCAATTGTTGCAAACCAATAACACCCAATACCAAAAAAAACAAACTTAGTACCGTCGCAAAAACCGGCTTACGAACACAGATTTCTGATAGTTTCATGGTCTAACCTACTTACTCGCTACAATAATAACATCACTGGCGTTACTGAGTTTCTGCTGACCAGCAACCACCACCTCTGCCCCCGGCTTAACCCCCGCCAACAATTGAACCTTATCCTTGTAGTGCACCCCTTCTTTGACCGGAACATGATACGCTTTACCGTGCCTGACCTCATAAACATAGTTTCCACTCAAGTCCGTGGACACAGCAATATCAGGTACCACAATTGCATTTTTGTCTTCTGACACTTGCTGCTGAACAGATACTGACATCCCTGGCGATAGCAAGTAAGGCGAATGCTGTCCGGATTTCTCACTCGCCTTGGGATTTGGCAGTAAAGCATGTATCTCAATCGACCGAGTATCCGTGTCAATCATCGGAGCAATGTAATCCACTGTACCTATAAACACCCTACCCGGAAACTGCGGAATGGTGATATTAACAGATTGCCCTGATTTAACCTGGTTAATATACGTGTCTGGTACACTGTAAATTACACGTAATTGCTTGGAATTGACCAACGTGACAATCGACTGACCTGCGGTAACATAATCTGCTTCACTGAATTTAAACTTACCCAAGCGACCCGAAAAAGGGGCTAGTACTTTACAATCCTGCATCGCCGCATAAGCAGAGTTAAGTTTAGCTTGCTTGGTTTTGACGTCTGCTGCCACTGAACTTAATTGCTCTGCTGAAACATACTTAGCAATCTTTTTCATTGTCTGATAATGCTTTTGTGCAAGATTCAATGATGTTTTTGCCACCTCGTAATCAGTTTTTGCTATACTATCGTCCAGTTGCACTATCGGCTCACCTTTTGTGACATCCGTTCCGCTCTTAAAATTGATACTCGAAATACGACCAGCAGACTCAGCACTCAATGTGGCCACTTGAATCGCCTCTAACTGCCCTAACGAACTCACAGTGGTAGGAATGGTCATTGTAGAAACGTGAACCACATTCACCGCAATCGGTTTAACTGAGCTTGTTTTCGCTTTCGCCATTGAGGCAGTACTCGATACCGTTAATATGGCAAAAAAACCAAATCGAACAAAAAAAGAACGCATGTAATTTCCCGTCAAGCTTGAATAGTCATTAATGGTATTATAAGCTAAATTAGTATCCCTAATCAACCAGTCCATTTACTGACGCATTATAGTGCAATAACCCGGTTTAAAACAGCACGGCGTAAATAAAGTTTGTAACGACCTGTAACAAGTACAAAAACGCTGTATAAACACGCTTCAAGCGCCTGAAATCACCCAATCTTGTTGAATTAAAGGCAGTTATTGCTCTGCACTCAAATAATAAAATAGACAGCGCGGCCCGTTTTATCAGCCAGCTAGGGTGGATAGCAAAACAACTGGGAATCATCAAAACAAGTATGGAACAACACAAGCCTGTTCATTGGAGTGGATTGCTTCGCCGCTAACGCTTCTCGCAATGACGAGAAAGACTAATGCTCCTCGCAATGGCGAAAAAGGCTAACGCTCTTCCGAATAACAGTAGAGGTTGTAATGACGAGGCGAGAAAGAGCTGGATTGCTTCGGCGCTAACGCACCTCGCAATGACAAGAAAGACTGACGCACCTCGCAATGACAAGAAAGACTAACGCTACTCGCAATGACAAGAAGGACTAATGCTCCTCGCAATGACAAGGTAGTACAAGTATGTAACCATTCAAATTTTTTTGTCTTGACACCTAAAGATGCTGCTACATCTCACAGGAAAGAATCTAACGTACTGATTTTTTTTCAACAGATCAAATCCGCCATAGCAACGATGGCATTCATCAAAAGTAATGCATATTCCATCTAAAGAGCAGGAAGATAAAGACCATTCTACTAAAAAAATACAATTTTACATAAAAATTAATATTTAATTAATATTATTCGCGTATCATGCACTAAAAAAAACAATAGCATAGGACCATCATGAGACATTCGAGCAAACCCGTTGTTATTATCGGCGGGGGCATATCAGGCATCACCAGCGCCTTAAGGTTAAAACAACAAGGCATCCCATTCATCCTGATTGAAAAGGAAAGCGATTTGGGTGGTTTAACGCGTACAGATACGGTGACGACAGAGAGCGGATCATTTCAATTTGACCAAACTGGGCATTTTCTTCATTTTCAAAATAAAAGCATAAAAAACTATTGTAAGCCTTATCTAAATATAGCCGGTTTTGAAGAAACCAAAAAAAAAGCGGGAGTTATCTCAGACTTAACCAACGGCATTTGCCCTGCACCACTCCAATACCACTCATATTTATTTAATGAGGAAACTAAAGAAAAAATAAAAACCGAACTACATTCCGAGACAAAAACTCCACCGTTCGATTCAAAAAAAAGCCAAAGCGAAGTCAACTTTGAAACATTTGCAAGACGCCGTTTTGGAGAAACATTATCAGAACTTCTGTTATCCTACAACAAAAAGCTTTACGGCCCACACGTCGGTAAATACGCCGCTAATCAAATGGGTTCGTATTTACCAGATAGCCGGCTTTCAACGCCGAAACTAAGAGAAAAGTTACTGCAATCGTTAGAGTCTAAGTCAAGTGATAATAGTTACAACGCCACTTTTCACTTTTCCACCAGAGGAACGGGAATCGAAGGATTCATAAAAGTATTAGCTGAAGAGCTAAAACAAAACTTACCAAGTAACAGCAAAATTATAACGTCTTGTGCTGTGACAAAAATCAATCTTGAGCATCAACAAATTCACCTTTCAACTGGAAACCTTATCACCTATCTCCAAATCATTAGCAGCATCGCCGCGTTTTTCTTTTAACCAAGCTTGCGCATCGGCTACCATTGCGGCAACGTGCTCCTTTGAAAAAGGGTTGAGGCGAACGATGCCATGCTGATCTAAATTTTGGACCAGTTGAGTGAAGCTTTCACCCAATGCGTCCTGACATTTTTGTCTAAAATCCGGTTTTCCACCTTTTTCATAATTATTGATATGGTAAAGTTCGTTGCGTGAAAGTTGTGCCTTCGTTGCTACACAATCTGCTGTCATCACTGCCATTTCGATATCACGACCCATGCTGGAGTATCTCCACGATCCGTATCTACCAATGGACTGGATGTTATGTCGCTCAAGTGTATCATGTATATTTTTAGTGTGCTGATCACATTGACCTGCTTTTAGTACATACGCAACGGGAATATTTTTCTCTTTTATGAATAACACATCCGCTTCTGTATTGATCCATTCGTTATCCTGAAGAAAATATGTCACTTCTTGCTTTATATTTTCGATATTGCTGTCAACGTCATTTCTGAGTTCTACCCAAACGGAGGAATGCCCATTAGGAGCCATATTGGAGTCCGCGTTTGAAAACGATCCTATACGATAAAAGCATGATTTTTTTCTAAAATCATAAAGC
>CACHNP010000022.1 GCA_902581285.1 uncultured Gammaproteobacteria bacterium
AATTTTGCCGCAAAGTACGAATTCGAATTCGTGGTTTTTGGATCATGAGTGGGAAAAGCACGGTACATGTCAAACCACATTGACTCAAAAACAGTACTTTCAAAAAGCAATTCAATTAACCAACGATGTGAAGGCTTCAGATTTTAGTCGCTGGCTAGTTAAACACAGCGGACAAAAAATTGATATCAATTCCATTACACAAAAATTTACAGAGTCTTTTCCTGATATAAAAACGATAAATCTGCAGTGTTCTTCAGGTTCGCTGTATGAAATTCGAATTCCTCTTATGCCGATTAGGAGCATGGTCGATGGCTCGCATCTCAATGGGATGAAGCAACCAGACAATATTCAGCACTATTCAAGCTGTAAAGGGACTCGTGTGTTTGTCGAGGCGCCTGAGACTGAGTAATTTTGGATTGCTAGCCTCAAGTAAATCCATTGACCTCAGTAGATTGGTCTTGGTGGAATTTTTTTAATTAACATGCTTCACTTCTCAATTTCTAACGGGGCGACCTCAGTGCTGTGGCTCATTTCTCTTTGCTTATTAGTCGGTGAAATTAAAATCTGTCAAGCTGTCTTCACCAGTCCATTTTAGGGAGATTGTAATTACGACGGGTTGTTCACGACCAGTAATTGGTTTTTGATCGCCATTAAGTACGTAAAAAAGGTGGTTAACTTTAATGGGGGAAGCTGAATGGTATTCGTTGGTATGATGGTGTCTTTTGCTCACATAAATATGAAAAAAGGATTAATATAGATTAATTATAGTATATTTAATATACTATTTGTGGTTGTTTGTTTTTTTTGGTTCGCATGTCTCTTATTGTCTGCCAGGTTTAGTTGATAACCTAAAATTAATCGAGTCCATGGAGGGTGTGGTTATGTTGAGTGTTCCGGTTCTTGTTGCCATCGGATCGATTGCGGTGTCGTCTTCTGCTATCGTACTTTATAGGAAGTCACGGAGAGCAAGGGCTATTAGGCAAGAAAAAAAATATGTCATTAAGGAAGAGCTTCATCCAGATACCGTGCAATCAACTGAGTGTGTTTTTAGAGAAGGTGATACGGTCCTGGTGTCTCGGGGTAAGTTCAAGGGTTTTGTTGGTAATGTCAATCAGGTTGAATTGAGTGAGAATGCTGAAGAGTACGTGACTGTGTGTCTTGAGACTGCGAATGGTCCATTACCAGAAGTGATAAATGCAAAATATTTGCAAAATATAACTACCCAAACTGAAAAAGAAATTCTGACAGAATCTAATGCTAGGTCAGCTAAGACAATACATTCAAAAAAGCGGCAAGTATCACAAAGCAAACTCATGAGCTCCAGTAATGTTGGTAAATCTGACAAGTGTTTACCGAGTCGCAGGTTAACTGCCGAAGCCAGTGAGATTGAGTCTGATATCTTTACTGAAAGTAAATCAATAATGGATTTAGATTTTTTAATAAACGGTCATGAAGTGAGTGGCTCTGTAACAGCTGTCTCTAGTCAGGGTGTTGTAAAGATCAACACAAGTAGCAAAGTAAGCCAATTAGAATGGCTTGTGATAAATGAAAATATTGTAGCAGTGAGCTATGAGGTGGATCGAGATTGCATAACCGCTTTTGTTTTAGATCAGGGAAACATGTCGGGCATTTCAATTGGTGATCCGGTGATTGTAACGGGACAAATCTGCGATATCCCTGTTGGAAAAGAGCTGCAAGGACGTGTGATCGACTGCTTTGGATCTCCGCAGGATGGTAAAGGCTCGTTAGCGTCATCATGTCGTCGGGCGATAAAATCGCAGCCACCAGCCATCATTGATCGGAAGCCAGTAGACAGTCCACTACAGACTGGTGTATTAGCGATTGACTCAATGATTCCTATTGGTCGAGGGCAGCGAGAAACAATTATCGGTGATAGAGGAACAGGTAAAACCACATTAGCGATTGATGCTATTATTGCTCAGAAAAATAATGAGCTCAATAACAAGGTGCATTGCGTATATGTATCCATTGGAAAAACGCAAACTGAAGTGGCTGAAATAATTTCAGTCTTAGAAAAGCATGATGCCATGGAATACACCACAGTGATTGTTGCGACCATTGGGCAGGCAGCAATTCAGCGTTATATAGCTCCCTTTGCCGGTTGCACTATTGCGGAATACTTCAGAAATAAAGCGCAAGATGCACTGATTGTTTATGATGATTTGACCCAATATTCTGATGCAAGTCGTGAACTGGCTTTGCGAACAAATATTCGCGTGGGTGTGGAACAATATCCGGGGACGTTATTTGAGGAATTAAGTCATCTATTGGAAAGAGCAGCATGTTTGTCAAATGAAATGGGCGGAGGATCATTAACGGCGATACCCATTGTTGAGACGTTAGAGGAGGACGTTGCGGCTTATATTCCTACTTGTGTTTTAAACATTACTGACGGCCAAATCTTGTTAGAGAGAGAGTTACTTAACCAAGAGATTAGACCAGCTATTAATCTTGGTCTCTCCGTCTCTCGTGTGGGTGGTGCTGCACAAACAAATATGATGAAGAAGCTGGCTGGTCATTTACGTCAGGAGCTTCTGCAATTTAGCGAAATGGAAGCTTTTGCACAATTTGGATCTGATTTGGATACTGCAACACTGGGGACAATTGAGCAAGGTAAGCGCGTAGTTGAGTTGTTGAAGCAGGCTCAGTATTCACCACTGACGGTGAAAGCGATGCTGATTAAACTATTATTATTGAGAGAAAAAAAGCTCGAGTCTATCGAAGTCATGAAAATAAGGCAGTACATTGATCGACTTTTTTATAACATCAACGCTTATTATCCGGATTTCATGAATCAAACGCTAGAAGATTTGGAAAAAAACCTGTCGCAATTGGATCGTATCTTACCTGAGGTGGATACGAATGAGTAATAAGAAAAAAAATAAGTTAAAAGATAAAATTAACACGCTTGCTGAGCTAAAAAAAAGAAGTCAATTATTACATGTGGTATCTGGGATAAAAAAGAGATCAGAGAAAGCGAAGAATGACCATATTAGGGCAACATTTAAATATCAATGTATCACTAAACGTGGTGAAGGAAAAATGCCTTATCAACAAGAAATAGAGGTAATTAAGCCTCATGTTACAAGGAGGACTCGAGAAATACTCAGCGATGAGAATAGAAATAAAACATGTTTATTGGTTTTACTACCTTTGAGTGTGGAGGAAAGGCATCTTATCAATGAGATAATCGATTTTTCTAATACGCGAACAAAACCGGTAACAAAAAAAATAATTTTGGATTTTCTGGACAGAAAAATGATAGATGATTTGTGTCATCATATTGAGAATGATATTGATAAAATATCTAAATTGATTATTATTACACATAATCAATTTATCAATCAATCGATTATAAAACGTCATATAAAAAATAAATGCAAGGGAATCACGTATGCTAAAATATGCGCACTATCAAGAAATGGCGACCTGGTAATACACTCTTATCAACAAACGGTTACTGATTCTACTTACTCGCTTTTACCAGTCCAGCTGTCACAGTATATTATAAAGTGTGTGAAAAGCGCTGAAATTAATCATTTAGGTATTGTATACTCAAAATGCGATTTAAAGAATATGATACAAGAGCAAAGAGAGATCAAGAAAGAAGATAATTTTTTTGCGCCATTTTTTTTTACTAATAGTGCACCTGAGAGTGGGTTTTTTAGCTCAATTTTAATCAGAAAGTTGCGGGATGTATTTTCTAGACGAGGCTTTTTGCACCCATATAAGAATGGGGATGAATATTTTTTTCGTTTATTCGCATTTCACCTACAGTCTTGTATTCAAGATTTATTGCTTACTGCATTGGATTTCTCTTGTGGGAAACTATCTTATATTATGACATATCAAAAAAGTGCTTGTGATAGTTTAGATGAAATGATGGATAAATTGAAAATTCAATACAATAAGGTAAGACGAGAAGATTATGCGAATCACATTTTGGAAGACACTTACGAAATTTAATCTGATAGGAGTTGTATCATGCTAATGGAACTGAAAGTGAAACAATTAGACATGTCGACCTCATGGCAGGTTAAATTATGGTTAAAAAATTCAGGTCAGCCTGTCGATCGGAATGAAGTGTTGTTACAACTGGAGTCTGATTTAGGAGTCGTATCGGTTACTTCTCCGTGTCAAGGGAAAATGGGAAGGCAGTGTGTATTACCATTTGAGCAAGTTGATAACCACAGTGTGCTTGGTGTGATTAAAGTTGTTGCGTCAGTAGCCGACACACCTAGGTCTGAGACATGCCTACAAACAGGACCGTATGTTAGGCATATAGCAAACATAAATAATATTAATTTGAAAGAGATAAATGGAACTGGGTCAAATGGTCGTGTCTTAATGAGTGATATACAATCATTTTTTGTTAAAGGTGAGGTAACACAGTTGTCAATGGGGAAGGTGATAGTTTATTTTAGTGAAATTACAAAAATACAAGTGGGTCATATTCTACTACATGAAAAGTTCAAAATTAATTTGCTGGTTGTTTCTATTTTAGGAAGTAAAGGAGTCACATGCGCACCGTTAGATCCAATGGATGAGATTCGAGTAGGTGACCAGATTGTATCTACCCAGCGTGCTATAGAAGTTCCCTGTGGAGATCAAGTGCTTGGGCGCGTGATGGATTTTATTGGCCGGCCTATTGATAGAAAAGAGGATATTATAGCGGAGGAAAGCTTGCCACTGTTAGTTAAGTCGCCACCTATTCACAAGATTGACCCGTCACCGGGTATTATTCAAACCGGGATTAAGATAATAGATTTACTTATGCCTATTCCGCGTGGAGGAAAAATGGCTTTATTTGGTGGAGTCGGTGTGGGTAAAACTGTCTTTATCAATGAGTTGATTCATAATCAATATTCTTTACATGGGGGGCATTCGGTTATTGCTGGTATCGGAGAGCGTATGCGCGAAGGTGCAGATCACATTATTGAAATGCAAAAATCTCAGATATTAGATAAGGTCGCCTTAATATATGGGGCAATGCAAGATCCCGCAATGGCGCGAGTCATGAGCGCGCACACAGCAGGTTTGATGGCGAGTTGGTTTCGAGATCAAGGTGAGGATGCCTTATTGTTCATTGATAATCTATTTCGTTTTTCTGATGCAGGGAGACAAACTGAAACGGCGTTATGCTTTCGACAGTCATACGGTGGTTGGCATGCTAATTTAGAAAGTCAAATGGGATATTTGCAGGAGCAATTTTATGCCACTAATAGTGGTTCAGTCACTGCTATTCAAAGTGTCTATGTTCCTGCTGATGATCTATCAGATCCGGCTGCTGTGGCAGCATTGAGGCATTGTGATGGAGCTATTGTGTTGTCTCGTTCGATTGCAAAAAAGGGTATTTATCCCGCGATTGAGCCGCTAGATTCCACTTCACGTCAGCTTAATCCACTCATGGTCGGGGAAGAACATTATTCAGTAGCTCGAGGAGTAATAAAAGTATTACAGCGTTATAAAGAGCTTCACGATACCATCGCTATTTTGGGTATGAATGAGTTGTCTGATGAAGATCAAAATATTATTTCACGTGCACGTAGAATTGAACGGTTCTTATCTCAACCTTTCTTTGTGGCAGAGGAATTTACAGGATTGCCTGGTAAACATGTTTCGTTAAAAGAAACAATAGATGGCTTTAAAGCAATATTAAGTGGCGAGTATGATCATGTGACTGAGCAAGCATTCACTATGGTGGGTAGCATCGAGGACGTCTTGGAAAAGGAAGAAAAATTGGAAAAGGAAAATTCATAGGTATAGATTGTAAATGTAGGGAGTTTATCACATGTTAGCGATCATAAGTGCAAATCTAATATGGGTTGTGTTCATACTATTTATGTTGTTTGTGTTGCTCTTGCCCGCGATTTTATGCCTTCTAACCGCAGATACCGAGGAAGAAGCTAAAAAGTTTTTTACGTTCGATACTTTTTTATTTTTCTATCGAAACTTACCGGTTAAATGGGGGTGGGTAAAAAGAAATAATATTTCTTATCGTATTTACAGCTATGATATTCATTTTGATGAAACGCCCATTGATGGGTTTCAACTTCAACTGTCAGATGATAAGGTTGAGTTTGAAGTGAATCCTTTTCATCGTGGCATGTATTACTATTTAAACGCGTGTATCATTATAAATTCAGGAAATGAAAAAAATAAAATTGAGTGTGATCGCCTTACAGTTATTTGTAGGCCATGTTTACGATTTACGCCACAATATCACTCTAAAATTACTATTATTATGGAGAAAGTACCGAGTCTTATTTTCTCTAATGTGGCCTTCGATCATTAGTTATTCATCCTTTTTTTATTGCAGGATTTTTTTCAACATAAATAGCTCATGAATTTTTATTTTCATTTTAAAATATATCGATATCCCTAAAGCTAAATGCTTAGTTTGTCATAAATAGAGAATTAAAGTGACATGTTGGGTTATGGAGAGAGCTTGTCCTAGGTTGAAAATCGTGATTACCTTGATATCATCCATCTACATCTTCGAAGACTTTACTTCGATTACTTTATGTCACAGTTTCCTTTATTGTCACATTCAGCTGCTTATTAAATAATAGCATGTAATTATTCATTATCATCACTCACGTCTGCTGGCTATTACATTATCTAATTGTTTTATATGATTTTTTTTTAGTTGACATTGCGATTTTATGTACTATAGTTCCGTTTGCAAAAGGAGGTTATATGTTAAAAAAAAATATGTTCATAAAAAATACGTGCATAAAGAAATGCTTGTTGCTAATTAGAGCGGAAGGCCCTCTTGTATAGCTTTATATTGGTATTCTTGTATGGTCCTTGGAGCCTGCACATGTCTTTTTTAGATGAATACTGACAAAATCCATGCACACACCCATTTTTGAATGGGTTTTTTTTTTTGAATAAATTAATTGAGTTTGCCTAAACTGCTCTGGTAAAGTGGTTTTCCTTTTGTTTAAATATCGCAATAAGTTTACGTAAGGTATTTATCTATTTATTCCTAGGATTCTGATTAGTAAATTTAGGTAAAAAAAACCTCTAATATTTGTATTTTTTCTTTGGTATTATGCCATTTTATGTTAAAAAATTTGTTTTTTTTACTCAGATTTTTCATGGGTCTTATATAGAATAAAGTACATAAGTAAATTTAATAGTATTTTGAAAATTGTTATAAATCAGTTTTTAACGTGTATCCTGATTAATTATCACTTTTTAAAAACATAACTAGGATTTTTCATACTAAAAGTTACTTAAGCTGCATCACTTCGTTATCGATAATTAGTTAAAACAAGAAAATGATCAGTGAAAAAAATATTGATATCAAGTTGAGCACTGGTTCTATTTAGAAGCTATCGATTACCTCAATAGTATTTATGAACATCAATAGCAGCAGTTTCATCGACATCCTCACAAGCTGTCCTCCTATTCTTTGTTGTAACATCTTTCCTTCACTGCTAAAAACAGTTACTAATTTAATGGTGGTATGTGATTGTGTAGTACTATCAATTGTCCTTGCAGATTATTTTTCTATCATATTGATTATGTCGGTTTATTTATGCCATATTTTTATTTGACATTGTATTATTATGTACTATATTTCCCTTTGCATAAAGGAGCGTGTATGAAATTAGTGATTTCACTTTTTATAATCTGTTTGGTGACTTTTTCTGTGGTGGTGTTTTGCCTTCGTCATAAGAAAGTGAATCGAAACAGAATGCGGTCACTATCAAGAATTAATGATGCTAAGTTGGATCAACAATCCAACGAAATTACTTTCAACTATATTGATATCCCGATGTTAACAGGATTGTATGTGATCTTGACGGAAACCAATGAAAGAGAAAGTCCCATGAAGTTTCTTTTTAAGAATTTGCGATTTATAAGTCTTAGTATACCGAATGTGAAAATCAATCTTTATACTGACATATTTAAACTACAACACTTTCACTTAAATACCTTAAAAGGAGGTCAATACGCTTGTAGTAGCTTTATGAGTGAAAGTTCTGAGCGATTCTTCAAGTTAATACTGCCTGACATCTAGATATGCATTAGTAATTCTTTTATGCTTTATGGAAGCGATAAGAATATATTCTGATGAATACTAATGCCATTAATTATCTATACAAGCACCTGCTACTGAGCGGGTGTTTTTTTTCATGTTGTTTATGCTTATTTATTTACCTTGCTGTCCTTTATATACTCAATTAAATAATAAATCGTTATGGTAACATTTATTGGTTTCTATTCATTTTTTGATGTTATGTATTAATAATGATTTTATTATAATTTGAACTTAATAAAACGAGTACGTTCGTTGAAATAAGCTTTGCATATATTGGTGTTATGTCATATAGTCTTCGCGGAAATATCAATCTTGGAGTTATATATGCTATTAATGACAATGAAAAATACCGTATTAGGTCCACATGGTTGTAAGCGAAAAACAATGATTCGGTTATTCTCTACTGAAATAGCAAGAAAATCGTTCCAGAAGAGACTTATCGAGGTGGTAAGTAATTTAAAAGACAAACAATGTCATTATAATCAGGGTCGTTTAAGAAACACACTGTCACAAACTGATCATGTTAAGTGTCTATCTCGTTATTATTCCTTTAACCCTGAAATGGCACGTGATGGACTGGTTTCGTATTCTGTCTTGCAGTATCATATTCCCAGTTGGAGTGATGATGAGCCTACTTATTATGTTAATACGCATGATCTTCCAAGTGGTTTGTTTAAATCACCTTTTATGTCTTATGTAGTCCAGGGTGATCAAGTAGATAAAGATTGTTGTGTCATGTTACGTTACAGTCTGCATAACGACCGTGTGACTGAATACAAGCTTTATCAAAGTATCAATAATGAATACAGAGCGAATAAAAAACTTGGGTATTGTATTAATAATATGGAGCCGCAAGTAATTTCATATTCACTTTTTGATTTTGACTCTGAGAGTATCGTGAGAAAAAAGGAATGTTTTTTCCCAGTTAAGTATTTAGGTCCGGATTTAGTGGCTGTTGCTAATCAGATAAAATTAACACCTGATGAATTGTACTGGTTTTTTGAATTTTGTTATAAAGGCATCTATGAGGCGGTTTGTAATTTGCATAATAATTACAACTTATGGCATTTAGATATCAAGGCCGACAATATTACTATTGACACTAGCGGATGGGATTCAAAGATTTTGATACTCAAATTAATTGATTTTGGACTTGCACACGATATGAAAAGTAGCTGTGCTTTGAATAAATTCGGTGATCTTCAAGCGAGTGGACGTTTATTAGCGCAATTATTTTCATTTTGTGAGTCCGGCTTTGATGCGCATGATCAGAAAGTTATTTCGCGTCATTTGGATCGCCTCACCACTAGTCCAGTAAATAGTCAGGCTAAATACTGGTGCTATTTGATTAATGAATCTAGAAGCGTTGATCGTACACGTCATGATTTTTTCAACTTTGAGCGCCGGCGTTGTGAAAACAACGGTTATACTATGTCTGATTTTAAATGCAAAATTTAGTGTTCCCGCTGATGTATTATTTGCGAGCCTAGTGATGAAAAAATAGGTCGCAGAAGTTCCCCGCTACTCACGTCGTGATTTTAATAGAATCCAATACAAGAGCGCTTTTTGATGACTGATCACCCCCCCCCAACTTATTGAAATAACTTTGAATATTATTAACCGCATGACTCTCGGTGTCATATTGTGTAAATAAATTTGCAAAGTGTAATTAATGTACTATATTACTGATACGTCAAGGAGGTTTGAATGTTTGATTTAATGATATTGTTTTTGTTTCTATTGACGTTATACGCTGTTTTATCTCAAACGGTGCGCTCTGTTGTTTCAATTTTTAATCATTCGAAAATAAAGTATGTTTATGAGCCTAAATCTTATTTATCGGGTGGGTTTCGTTTGAATCGACAAGATTCGACAGTCTCATTCTCACGAATAAGTTTTCACACACATGATTTGACTTGGGTATCTGAGGATCCTTGGTTGTTCACTAAAATGGATCTTATAGACCGCAGCTATATAAAGGCTGTTCGATCACTCGCACATGAATTTAAGGAGAAAAACGCGTGCTGTCATCGTCGGTTTCTTTTCCATCATGTTACAGTAAGATATTTACTTTACCCTCCTGATGTGTGACTTTTAATCCATTTATTTTATTCACCGCTGTAACCTTTCCTATCTACATAACCTATTGAATTTCTATTTTATCGATATAATCAGTTAGTAATGTTTGTATTTTTTTGTTAATGCCTCATATTCATTGTGAAAATTATAAGATAAACATAGAGTTACTTATTTTGTCATTTATGATTAATTTTCCTTGATATTTAATTTATTTTTACTATATTTCCGCTGAAATTGGTTTTCTTAGTAAGATTTCTGGAGGCCTGTATGGTGCTGGTATATGTTGGTTTGACACTGGTAGTTTGCATATTAACTGTTATTACTGTTAAGCGTTATGGTGGTGATGGTAATGTTTCAGTGAAAATTAGATCAAGTCAATTAGATAATAAAGTTACTGAATTACTAAATCGTAAGGATGCTACTTCAGCATTACAATCTGGTCGATCAATCAAAGAACATGTTTCATGTCAAATTGCGCTAGATAAACATATTGCAATTGATAAAATAAAAAATGCAAATGATTTGAAAATTGATTTTGGTTATACTAACGAGGAAATTGATATTTTGATATGTCAGCTTGAAAATGATTTTCAAATTAAAGCTGGTAAGTTAGCTAAAATGAATATTGTCTACGTTGAAGATTTGGTTAAGGGGTTGCAAAAGTACACTCAGTCACCATGTGAGTGTTACTTCAAAGAAGGCGATTATAATAGGTGTCAGCATGATGCATGGCTTCATTTACCTAATGTATGTGTAGCTGTAATGGGGTTTCATAAATCAGGCGACTCAACCTTATTAAAAGCACTAATGAAATATGCTTTTCCTGGTTCGGCCTCATGCTGTAAAGATTCTGACGATACACTTTGTCAATTTGCTTCGGAACACAGCCATTATACGCTCATTGATGTTCCAGGTAGTGCTCGCAAGTTGAATAAGACAGTGAAGGGTATGGCGCTTTGTGATGCTGGGATTTTTATTGTATCTGTTTCTGACGATGAGATTGATCGAGAATCTATGGATAAAGATGACTCTCTCAGATTACTTATCGCTCGATCAATGGGTGTAAAAAGGCTGGTTGTATTTATCAATAAAGTTGATTTGAAATCCGATTATGTGTATCTCAAAAAAGTGGAAAATCATATACGCGCCAAATTAGAGAGATTCGGTTTTGATAGCGTTAGCACACCAGTTATTTTTGGCTCTGCAAAAAAGGCTTTATATGATAGCGATCATCAATACGGAAAAGAATCAATTATTAAGTTAATAAAAAAGATGGATTGGTATTTTAATCCTATTAGTAAAGAGCTGAAAACATATCGAATCGACCCATTCAGATTGACAATATCATATGTCGATTCCCTCACGGGAGAGGCTGAGGGTGTGATCGCTTCAGGAGTTCTTGAGGTGGGTGATACCGTTGCCATGTGCTCTAGTTCTGTTGCTAATCAACTAGCTAAGGTCACAGCTATTTCCATATTTGAATCAGAAGTGAAAGCCGCTTATTCAGGTGACTATGTTAAGCTTAAGTTGGAATGTGATAGCTCACTCATTTCAGATAACGTGGTTTCAATATGTGATACTGAGAATATTGATGACTATATAAACGCTTTGAATTTAAAATTTTATTCGGTCTCTAAAAGACTATCTTCTTTGAAAATGAATAGGAGCCATGATTTAGGATTCACAATCTTTATTCTAGGTGTCGAAATGATTGGGGCGGCTACGGTTGAAAGTGATACAGTTTTAGATCAATCTCAGGGAATAGTATTTAATTTAAGTAAACCGTTTTTAAGAGTGCAGGATAATTCCGCATTTGTTGCTGTATTAGATAATGAGATTATTGGTCATGGTATCGTGACGTCACACGGTAAGCTTACCTCTGATCCAAAATTGAAGGGGGTCTAATGAGTAACTTTATTTTAGGTCTAATATTCGGTATTGTTCTCGTAATTGGGTATTCCTTTTGGTTTGTAAGTAGAAAACTTAAGCTTCTTACAAATTCTGACTATTCAAACTCTGGTCCTTTTTCGACTATGGATGAAAAAATCCATAAATCATTCGTTATGATCCATAATATAGAGCCTCATTGTTTAGATATGAAGAGCCGACTTTATGAAGACATGGGTATGAGTAAGGCATCACTTGTGCTTATCTTAGGTGATCTAGCAAATCAGTGTAATATTAAAATTGATGATTCAGATGTTGGTAAGCTGGTTACAGTTGGTGATATCTCCGATTTGCTTTTGAAAAAGCATTGGTCTAAATCTAGATGTATGCTTTCTGACTCAAGGTTTACTCGTTTACATCCCTCTTCAGATCTTAATGTTAATTTGCCACATATTACTGTTGCCTTAATAGGAGAGAGTAATGAAAGTAATTTAAAGCTACTAGCGTCATTTCAGCATGATTTAAACGTGACAACGAATGATAATATTAATTCAAAAAAACAGGCACCTAATCGCGAAGTTGAAAGCGCGGGAGTGCATACCAGATTCGTGTCTAAACGAAATCAATATACTGTTTTGCATGCTTTGCAGCAACCCAATACGTCAAAAAAATTGATTGGCTCAATTATGTCATCTGACGCGTTAATTATCGTTGTTGATGTTGTTATTGGGTTTAATGCGCGGCTTATGAGAGAAGCTCTTATTTTTAGCAAACAATCACACATGGCCCCTCTTATTATCTACTTTGATAATGTTAATCAGATTGATTCCAAAATAAGACAAGAGAAAATGGATTGGTATGAAAATACTCTTCGACAGCTCCTTTTCGGATTTGGGTTTTCGGATCATGAGTATTTTTTTCATAATCCATATACATATCACAAACACAGTACTCAAGATCTAACTAGTGTACTAAAGCTGATTGATATTATGGATGTAAAGTGTGATTCAACAGTTAAGAAATCTTTGTCTGATCGAGTTTCGCCAGTGAGATTTTATATTCATTCTTTTTACTTTGGTAAGACTAAAACTATTATTCACGGTATTGTCAATAAAGGTATTCTGAAAAAAAAGGATAAAATAAAGTTCATTTCTGCTGATGGTGGTGTGTGTGATTCTCGGGTCGAATCAATTAAATTCTGTCTTCATGATGTGCAGTGTGCTTATGCAGGTGATTATGTGTCTTTATCACTTTCAAACGTAGATAAGAAATACATTCGTTCTGATCATCTTGCTTATGGTGATAAAGAAATTACATTGTATGACTCTTTCACGGCAGTTATTATGATGAGGAAAAGAAAGTTTAGTGACTATAAATTATCTGCTGTTTCAGGTAAACGTTATTTGATTTACGTTGGATCTAATCGTATTTATGGGACTATTTTTATCACTAATAATGTCATTTCTTTTCAAGAAGATATCGAACTTGAATGCAAAATAGTTCTTGATACACCGATTTTGTTATGTCCTGACTGTGAAAATATATTGATTAGGGATAATAACAAAACCATTGCTACCGGGAGAATTATTTATGAATAGTATATAATTTGAATTTTTGTTTATTTATTGTATTATTTAAAATAGAGGAGAATTGTGATGCAAACTATAATTATTTTATGGCACATATTTGTATTTTTTGTCGTTTTTTTTGTTTTGGTGGCTATTATAGAAAGAACCGTTGGATTTCCATTTTTTTGGAAAATGTTTCGTAACATGTGGAATGGATTGCTGTGGCTGGTAACCCTCTTTTTTGAAAAAAGAGATGAGTACCGCGCTAAGTTCAGATGGAAGTCTCCTGCCGATAAACGGGTTAAGAAATCCGTAGTAAGACGTCCTTCGCCAAAATCAAAATCCGCTAAATAGCGTATTTTAATATTTTGAAGTATTATTGCGTTTTTTCTCACTAGATTTTCGCATCATGTATCAATATTCCTAAATATTCTTTGCTAAATCCAGATTTTTTACACTATTTATGTACTAAAATAGGCGCTAACTATGAATTATCCTGTGATCTTTATTATAAGTATTGTGGTTCTAATTTTTTTATTTATTTTATTGTATTGTTTAGCTAGTTCTATCTTAAAGAGGAAGTGTCGAGAACATACCATAATAGAACTTGATAACCTTAGAAAAGAGTTTTTATTGTTATTAAATAATTCTAATAAATTGCTTAAACAGACTCAGTCACACTTTCATGATGCCTTGAAATACACGCAGGACTTAAGCTTAGGAGCACATAAACATAGAGACAGTAAGTGTGCATGTCAGTCTGTTGACTGTGATAATAATGATAGTGAATTGATTAGACCGGTACCATCTTTAACAGCGGTTAATCTTGCTGATATCGAGTTCATTCATTATAAGTCTTTATCGTTGTCAAAAGGGTGTTGTGAGATGTCTGGCGTGTATCCTAAAGTTAAACTTTATTATTAATATCAGTACTTTATGCTTTAGTCAATTATTGATATTTTTTTGGTGTGTTTGTTTTATGGTTTTTTTTATTTCGATAAAATTAGAAGCTTAAATATTATTTTTCTGTCTATAAATCTTGTTTTTTTTTTATACTTTACTATATTTGCCCTAGTTTTGAACAATTGGGAGAAGGTCATGATTATTTTAGAAATTTTTATAGCTCTGGTAGTAGTGGTTGTTGTTATTAGAAGCTTTTCTGCCCCTAAGGCCTATGTTTCAGAGCAGTTCAAAACGTATCGATCACGAAACAATGTAACTCCTACGGAAAATTGGTTAATTAAAAAAGCAGAGAAGGCTATGGATCTCAAGGATAGTCAAGAAGAACTAGAAGCAGCAGAAGTAGAGGAATTAATAGCCAAAGCTGAAGAAGAAGCTAAAGAAACTAAAGAAGCATTAGCCAAAGCTAAAGAAGAAGCTAAAGAAACTGAAGAAGTAGCAGACGAAGCGTCTGAAGAAGAAGCAGAGGTTGAAGAAGCTGAAGAAGCAGCTACAGAAGAAGCATCTGAAGAAGAAGCATCTGAAGAAGAAGCAGACGAAGCATCTGAAGAAGAAGCATCTGAAGAAGAAGCATCTGAAGAAGAAGCAGAAGAAGCTGAAGAAACAGTTGAAGAAGTATTAGACGAAGCTGAAGAAGCAGCAGAAGAAGAAGCAGACGAAGCTGAAGAAGCAGTTGAAGAAGTCGTAGACGAAGCTGAAGAAGCAGTAGAAGAAGTCGTAGACGAAGCTGAAGAAGAAGCCGAAGCTGAAGAAGAAGCATCTGAAGAAGAAGCCGAAGCTGAAGAAGCAGCTGAAGAAGAACCAGACTACGCTGAAGAAGTCGAATCAGATGAAAAGGAAGGAGATTATGATGACTCAAGCAAAACTGATCAGATGATCGTTTTACTAACTGAGATGATTGATTTAGTGGATGATAAGCATTGGCGGAAGAATTTTAAGAAAGCCAGGTCTCGTCTTCAAGCAGTTGACGTGAAGAATCAGAAAAAATTCAGAGCCGCAGTAAATCTTGTGTTAGGTATGTATGGCGGTATGGGAAGTCTAAATGATAATTATTTCTATGAGGGGAAATTTGAGGATTGTTCAAATCGACTTTATGACATTGCAAATCAAGTGGTGTTTGACGAAGGAGAAGAAGACAATGATCACGAGCAACAAGAAGAGATTTATTATGGCAAGTTAAAATTCTATAACCAGGAAAAATATTATGGTTTTATCATACCAGATGATGGAGGGGCTGATATTTTCGTCTTTCATACTGGAATTGTCAATTCTGAGGATATAAAAGCAGGTGATCATGTCAGTTACTCTATTGAAAAAAAGCATAAGAGGGGTTTACAGGCCGTTAACGTAGAAAAAATTGATCCATGGCATCTTTATCTTGAGTAGGCTTGTTGTGTGTAATACAAATCATAGTAGTGTCGTATTTAAACGGCACTATGCCTATTCTCCTGTTTTTTCAATCCATTCTAACGACTTGTAATTGACAATACATTACTATATATCTCAACTATTTTAGTCGAGTGTCATGTTTTTTCACATTAATGGCAATTATGATCGATTAATTCAGTCCATGGAAAGGAGACATTTATTAAGAAATGAAAAATGGTACCACTTAATTTTAGTGCTTATACTTACTAGTTTGTCATGCGCATCTTTTGCCAGAAAATCACTGGTATGCCAGCACTTTGTGGAATATGATACCATTGTTAAACAAATGAATCATTGTGATTGCACGTCAGTACGTGCCTGGTGACAAACAGTCTATTGTGGACCTTGGTTTAGGTACCATCCAATTCACTGTTAATATCCAAGGGTGCTTAAATAACAAAACAGGTGTGCGGTGTGTCAACAAAGTACTTTCGAGTGACGGCTGTTCCTGGCAAACCTAATACGATAAAATAATTTCATGATGTAATGCGCTGGTTGATACCTGTCTTACCTGGGGTGGGGTTTAATGATACTCGCACTTATCTTTTGATTTTTAAATTTCACTCAATTGTATCCAAAATCATAGGTGTTACTGCCGACTTAATAGCTCGACAATAGAACAAAATATGACCATGTTGATTTTAAAAACCCCTTATTTTCATTTCTTTGTTGTATTCTGAGCGGATTGCTTGAGTGATCATTTAAATCTGGGTATTATCGTGTCATTCAATTGAACGGAGAAAGATTGTGACAGACGAAATTTTAGATCATGCCGCTAGTCAAGCTGAACAAAATGAGCAAATGGTTTTGCGAAGACAAAAGCTAACGTTGATGCGCGAGCAGGGAGTTGCTTATCCCAACGATTTCGCCCGTAAGGATTTTGCTGTCGATTGTCATGAGCAATATGATGGGCATGATAAAGAAGGGCTAGCTGAATTAGCGATTGAAGTTTCTATGGCGGGACGTTTGATGACCCGCCGAGTGATGGGGAAGGCGAGTTTTGCCACTATTCAAGACATGAGCGGACAAATACAGCTTTACGTTCGACGTGATGATTTGTCTGAGGGGCTGTATGCGGAATTTAAAAATTGGGATTTTGGTGATATTCTTGGTGTCAAAGGCATTTTATTTAAAACTAAAACGGGCGAGTTATCTGTTCACGTATCTGAAATTCGTATATTGACAAAATCATTGCGTCCTTTGCCTGATAAGCACCATGGTCTTGTGGATCAGGAGCAGCGCTTTCGACAACGTTACCTAGATTTAATCACGAATGATCGTTCACGTGAGATTTTTCGAGTTCGATCGAAGCTTATTAAAGAAATGCGATCTTTTTTTGATGCCCATAGATACATGGAAGTTGAAACCCCCATGATGCATGCTCAGCCGGGTGGAGCAACAGCCAAGCCTTTTACTACGCATCATAATGCCTTAGACATGGAATTGTATTTGCGTGTCGCTCCTGAGTTGTATTTAAAGCGTCTTGTTGTGGGTGGTTTTGAGCGAGTCTATGAAATCAACCGTAACTTTCGTAATGAGGGGATTTCGACTCGACATAACCCCGAATTCACGATGATTGAATTTTACCAAGCATTTGCGACGTACCATGACATGATGGATCTGACAGAAGACTTATTACGAACATGCGCTCAAAATGTCTTAGGAAGGACTGAGGTTGACTATCAGGGGAATAAGTTGGATTTTGGCTTACCATTTGTTCGTATGAGTATGTGCGAGGCTATTAAATTGCATTCAAACCACACGGATGAAGAGTTGGCTGATAAGGATGCGTTATGTCAAATTGTGAAGCAGCATGGTGTGGATACTGATGGCATGGGGTTAGGTAAATTGCAGTTGGAGTTGTTTGAAGCTGTTGCAGAAAAGCAGTTGATTCAGCCAACGTTCATCACGGGTTATCCTAAAGAAGTGTCTCCTTTGGCTCGTGCTTCCGATGACAATGATTTCTTAACCGATCGATTTGAATTTTTCGTTGCGGGACAAGAGATCGCAAACGGTTTTTCAGAGTTGAATGACCCCGAAGATCAGGCTGCGCGATTTAAACAACAATTGTTGGCAAAAGAGCAGGGTGATGAAGAGGCGATGAGTTACGATGAAGATTACATTACAGCACTTGAAGTGGGCCTGCCTCCAACGGCAGGTGAAGGGATTGGTATCGATCGGCTGACCATGTTGTTTACTGATTCGCCATCCATTCGTGAAGTGATATTATTTCCGTTGTTGAGGCGCAAGTCTTAAGATGTGTTTTGCTTTTTGACTTTTTCGTTGGCATGATTTTTTTAATCAGTTAATCAGTTTAACTGCGGCTGATAATTCTGCTATTTCAATCCATTGCTAGTACAGCTGAGCCACAGGGGTTGCCATAATCTCTTTTTCTTTGATCCGTGTTGGCGTTCAGTGGAAATAGGCAATTAACGCTGATCTTTTTACCAATGACACCTTTACTTGCTATCACGCCTGACTGAGGAGCGCCATTTGGTGTATACCAAGGAGCGTTAAATATTGAGAGATTGGAAGAAGGTTTTGGTATACGATTTTTATTTAGGCTAGACCAGGACCGCATTGATGGTGTGGTGATTTCTTCTTGGTGGAAAATAATCGATAGAAATATGTCAGATAATTGGTCGAACTGTTTGTTGAGTTTGGCTATGAGTTGCTGGCAAACGTCATCTGTGGGCGATAGGCATGAGAATGGCGCTTTTTGTGTTTTAATAGCGGATGAGCTTAATTGAACAAGTGGTAGTGTTTCTCCGGTTTTAGTTTTCCAGGCACTCACCCATTGTTGAGCCAGTTTTTTTGTGAGGTTGGTTAGTTGCGGGGTTGAACGTGCAAATGGGTTATCATCACCCACCATGAAAACCGCTGCTAATGCGTGCTTGATCACCCGCCAGTTGACAGAGTACTCATTGAAGTAATTGACTATAGTGATGTTGTCTTGTGGAGCGAAGTAATATGCTGGGTTTGGCACTGAACCGTTGGTGACAGCTTGTTGTACTTCGAGCATCACACCTTCTTGGTTTGCGCTTAGTGAGCAACATGTTTCGGACCAGTCACCTTGTGTTTTGTTGACTTGAGTGAGAAATTGATTTGCTGTGATGTTGTTCTGGCATGTTGTATTATAATGCACTAGCGCGTTGCTAATTTGACCGTGAACGGCTTTTGTTATTGCCGCTGTCAGTAACCAAAATAATGAATGGATTTGTTTTTTTTTCATGTTGTTACTCTAATTTGTAGCTTTCTTGTTGGTTAATATTTTGGCCATTATAACATGGTGGCATTCATTGTTCAATGGAGCTGTCAGTGTTACTATAAGTCTCAGTTATTTTTGGCTCTGTTTTACGACTTGTTCATTTTAGAGAGTGTGTTATTTTGTTTGATAAGGCGAGAGCTTTAAGCAGTGATTATTTTTCCCGGGTAATATCAGAGGAGAATTTATGAGTGCATATGAAAAATTGGAATCCAGATTTGACGATATTTATCACTTAACGCATTTGCAGGCTATTGGTGGCTGGGATGAAGCAGTTATGATGCCGGTTGGTAGTGGTGTTGCTCGCGCGAAGGCGTTGAGCACACTGCACTCTCATATCCATAATATGCTCATTGCTAATGAGGTTGGTGAGTTAATTGAGCAAGCAAAAGAGCAGGCTGAATTAACGCACTGGCAAAAGAAAAATCTAATTTTGATTGAAAAAAAACATCTCAACGCTACATTGTTACCGACATCATTGGTTAAATCATTAACTGAGGCGAATATACTGTGCGAGCAGCAGTGGCGTATCTGTCGAGCGGAAAATGATTGGAAAGGTTTTTTACCTTATATGGAAAACAGCTTTTCTTTACTCAAAGAAAGTACGCAGATACGCTCTCAGTACTGGGGTTTATCATCTTACGATGTGTTGTTAGATGACTACGTTCCTGGGTTTTCTCAGGCCACAATAGACCCATTATTTTCAAAACTGGAAGTGGTTCTTCCTGGTCTGATTACGCAGATTATGGATAGACAAGAAAAAAACTCAATTAAGCCACAGGTGGGTAAATTTGATATAGCACAACAACAACAATTGAGTTGTTATGTGATGAAATTATTAGGGTTTGATTTTACCCGGGGAAGGCTGGATGTGACGCACCATCCTTTTTGTGGCGGTGTAGCGGAAGATGTTAGAGTTACCACGCGCTATGATGAGTCGGATTTTGTTTCATCTTTAATGGCGGTTTGTCATGAAACAGGACATGCTGTTTATGAACAAGGTTTGCCGGAGCGATGGCTGTCACAGCCAGTAGGGCATGCGCTTGGTATGGCCATTCACGAAAGTCAGTCTTTGTTTGTTGAGATGCAGTTGTGTCGATCGAAAGCATTTATTTCATATATGATGCCACAGTTAAAATCTTTTTTTCCTGAACAGAGATTATTGAATGAAAATGATTTATATGCCTTGGTCACCGCAGTAAAACCGGGTCTTATTCGTGTTGATGCGGATGAAGCCACTTATCCATTGCATGTGATTCTGCGGTACAATATTGAGAAAAAATTGTTTAATGAGGAACTCACAATATCTGAGTTGCCTGAATGCTGGGATCACTACATGCAGCAGTACTTGGGATTATCAACTCTGGGGAATGATGGTGATGGTGTTTTGCAGGATGTTCATTGGCCTTCTGGAGCGTATGGTTATTTTCCATCGTACACGTTGGGTCGAATGTTTGCTGCGCAAATGTATCAATCCATGTTGGTCGATATTCCAGATACTGATAATCATATTTCAACTGGAGATTTCTTTTCGATTATACATTGGTTGCGAGAACATGTTCATTCAAAAGCAAGCTCGCTTGAATCCGATGATTTAATAAAAAAGGTTACCGGTAAAGAATTAGCAGTGGATGATTTTCTTCAGCATTTACGTGCTCGATATTTGGGCTAGATTTTTTGATGTCAGCTAAAATACGGAATTTCATGTAGGGGGGGCAAGTAAGTTGTCATTGAGTAAAATCTGTATTAGATCAAAAGAGTACGGGATGGCTTTGATGTTTAGTGCGTCGATTTAACTAATGTGACTATTCTATTTGAATCACAAATCAAGCTGATTCTATTATTTTGAACATTTCTCGGTGCATGTGTTTGTACAGAATTTTTTTTCATCACTTTATGTGGTTTACTACATGTATCGCATTTCTTTGATTTGTTCTTCGGCGGCTTGTAACATCAGTTTTTTAGAGTAGATGCCCTTGGTGATGGTTTTTTTAATCGAATCTCTTTTCCTTTCAGTAATTTATAATGTATTTCATATCTGTTTTAGTCCCAATTAAGTTGTTCTGCAGTGACCTTATGGCAGGTATATGTTGACACTGTATTGCAATTTATCTTTTGGTGATATAGTGTAGACTTTAGGCAATTCTGAACCCTTGATAGCATTGTTTGATATTTTGGTTGGTGGTCTGTTTCGTTTCACGGTATGAAGGAGGTTTTTTTTGAGTTCATCTGGCGTCAAAGCATCATTAAAGCAATTTAAAAATTACACTGACTCCTTGTTGTCTGGCTTGTCTGATGCGGTTGAATTTGTTAGAGCATCTCGTCAATACCGATATGAATTATCTGGTTGGGAGAAGGGGCGCCAACGTGAGGAAGATCGTCTTGTTTTCCGTGTCACTGCTACGGATAAGTACATTACAACAAAAACGGTATTAGACATTTACAACGAAGATGATTTGTTATTTGGTTTTTCGCCGCAAGAAATAAAATACATCAGTTCGCTTGCGGTATTGTTGTTTTATAAGAAAGAATCAAGATATGAAATTGTGTGGCGAAGTTTCCGAAATAAATTAAATACCAGTTTAATAAAAGTTAAAGATCGATTTTTTTCTAAGCATATTATTTCGGAAATAAAAGAATTGGAAAAGGATATTTCAATTATTGATGGTATGAGCGGGCGAGATGCTTTTCTGCTAGGAAAAGAGTCTGCGACTAGAGATCTAATTCGAGAGTCTATGCTGGATTAGTCTTTAAGTGAAGAGACTTCATTCGGTCCACTAAAAGTCTAATATCTTTTTTATTTTTTATAACAAGTAATTTTTCTGAATGTTGATTTAGAATTAGCTTGTTGATTTTAGGCTTGGTTATTTTCTCGTATTTTAGAATCCACTTGAATGTTTTTAAATTAAATTTAATCGCTGGGCATCCCGATTGATCATCATGATTCGAAAAAATGTTGATGATCGATCTTTTTATTGCTCGAAATAAACAAGTTCGCGTGGGGGGATTAAGGAACAGTATGCAGTCTGCATGCTTACACCTAAAATCCAGCCCCGGGATGGGGCAGCCTTCTATAATCCACTGTGGTTGTGCAGTAACTTTAGTTACGTCGTTAAAAAATGTTTCCCTATCTCGATGCTTGTAATTTTTTGTCCAATAGATTGAATCAAGATGAAGTATGGGGCCTTTTACAAAGGGTTTAAGCTTGTATGCTAGCGTGGTTTTACCTGCGCCGCCGTTACCTATAATCAGTATTTTATTTGGAATTTGTGTTATCATAAACATCGATTCCTTCTTTATTTTTTATATAATATGCAACTAGTGCGCTGGGCCATGATAAAATAAGTGCGTAGATGATTTTTGATACGTAGGCAAAGGCAAACATGTTGATAACTTGGTGTTGGGGATACACGCCATAAAATGCGCCAAATGTGGTTATTAAAACAAGGAAAAACTCTCCAATGGTGTTGGCGCCGATGATTCTGAGAGGAAAGTATTTTCCTTTGGTTAGAAATTTCCATTTTGTGATCAAGTAAGTGTTAATTTTGTAAGAAATGAAGCTTCCTATGGTACCGAATAGTGCGAAACGAAAACTAAATCCAAAAACATAATGATAGGCGGCCTGGTGATGCCAGTTATTTGGCGCAGGGAGATCTGGAATAATAGAAACCAATATTGAGAAAATTAAACCGCAAATAATGAGCTGATTGATTAGCTTTTTTGTTATTTCACGTCCGTATACTTCCGCAATGATACTGCTAATAGAAAATGTCAGGGCAAAAAGCAGTGAAGATGAGGTGGCGGTAAAAATCCATATTTTGACGGGTTTATATGCCACACTGGTTGAAACCACCATGATGGTTAAGTATAACAACGCCAGCAGGTTAAAGTATTTGTATTGAGGAATGGATGACTTGGATAGATTCAAATTTGGGTCCTTGAGAATATACTTTTATGCGATTCAATGATAACACCGTAGCAGTTTTGTAGATGTTCATTCTTTATGGCATCTTGGTGGGTGTGTGAAATCGATTTGCTGTATAAGCTCCCGTTTTTTTTGATAAGTTGTTTAATGTCAGTGATATTGTTTTGATTGTCATGATTAATGAAATAATCACGATCAGTTGGTTGAAGAGTAGGGTCTATGGCAATCACTTCGCCTTGAATGAAGAGAGGTTGATATTCATCAGTTTTAATGGTTAAAGCATATGACTCTTGCGACATGTCAGCGCTGACAGAAATAGTTTGTTTCGCAATGAATTGATTTTTTATCTGTCGCCAATATGATACGTTATTCCAGTCGATGATGGGTATGATAAGCCTATTGATTGGCACTACTACGCCACAGGTGTGTTCCGACGGGATGGCTGTATCACCCAGCAATTGATCAATGGTAATATCAAAGAAGTTGGCAATGGATTTGAGTGTCTCTATTTTTGGGTTGGGTGTTTTACCAGATAATATCCGACTGACATTGCCTTTATCGACACCGCATCGCAGTGATAGTTCTGTTGCGTTAACGTCATTCTCATGCATTAATTTTTTGATGCTTTTCACTAGGTTGGACACTTTTGTTACACCTTATTATCATCTTTATTCGTCAATAATATAGTAATTTCGCAAAAAAAGCTATTCATTAATTAATAAAAGTTGCATTTATGCAACAGGAGTGCTAATATGCAACTCATGGGTGAGTTAGGTAGGGGTACGTACCATTCAGTTTGGTTTTGGGTTCACTGAACTTGAAAAAGGAGGAGGTGTATTATGGTAATGCAAGTAACCATGGGGAATAAAGGTTTAAGTCAGGTAACGCATTTTTATTTACGTGAAATCATGTCTCATGTGTCACACTCTACTTTGTGTGACTCAACGCAAAGGGACAAAAGAAAGAAGTTATCGCATCGACACCATTATGGTAAATCTTATCTAACGCCGCGCGAGTTTGATTGTGTAAAACTGCTACTTGAGAATAAAAAAATGAAAGAAATTGCATTTGACTTGGGTTTATCAAAAAGAACAGTCGAGTTTTATATGAAAAATATTCGGCAGCGTTATTCATTGCGAAAACGTTCTGAAGTTATTGCGTATTTTAAAAATATTGATAGTTTTAAATCCATATAATTGACATGAGAGACTCAGTTTTTTACTAAAATCGTTTGATTGGCCCTATATTTTATTCTGTGTGTCTTACTGTTTGGGTGTCATTGAGTAGCTGTTAGTAAGAATTAGACTAGTCGTACTCCTATAGCTGCCGGGCTTTGCTAAGATTGTGTTTTTTGTCTTTGTTTAACCATCAGCTGGGGAGAGCGTGTTAAGCGTGTGTTGATGGTAGAAATGATTCAGTTGATGTGGGTAATGAGATTACATATGATGCTAAATATTTAGACTTAGTGATGATTTGTAATCTATCAGTGGGTCGATGACATAGGGTTGATTATTGTGGTTGATACTAAGTGCTAAGCCTAGAGAAATACTATAACTTAAAAAAAGCATTTTCAATCATGATTTATTCTTCTGTTGCTTCTCTTTGTTGTTATTCGACTTTCGTATTGTGTATTTGGGTTGAATAAATCGTATCTTCAGTAGAAATTCAAGAAGCTACTGGAGTGGAAATGGGTCATTTACACAATGAATTGTAAAAGAATCCAATTTTTCAATTGCCGTGATGTCCATTAACTATTAACGTTGGGTGTGATTTATCATGCACTAACATGAAACTATAAGTGAGCTTTAGTATACTTGTTTCATGCTCTTAACGTGTTCTGATGCTGCATCTAACATCACTTTTTCTGAGTACATATCCTTGGTTATTAAGTCCTCGGGTTGTAGTAATGAATTTTCCTTTAGATGATTAATAATTTGTTCCATGTTAGTTTTTGGTGAAATATAATTATTGTGGAATGATTTTATACTGGAGCTGTATTGATCTTCATTGGGTTGATAAAAACGCTTATACCTTTTAGGTGTTATCAGAAATAGCAAGGAGGTGTTTTCGTGTGAGGACTCTTTTTTAGAAAAAAATGATCCGACGATTGGGATTCTTCCAATTATTGGGACTCTATTGTGACCGGATGTTTTACTGTTATCAGACAGAGACCCGAGAATGGCGGTCTCGCCATACTTAAGTCGAATGTGCGTATGAACAGATTCACTTATTTCCTCGGCTATTTCCTTAAATGTTGTTAGAGAGGTTGCTGTTGTTTGGTCATCTCGTGCAATGCTTATGTCTAAGTCGATTGTATTAGCGTCAATCATCTTGGGTTTTATTGTCATTTCAATTCCAATCGGAAATTGTTCAAGTGAGGATGCGTATGAGCCAGTCAGCCCTAATATAAGTTTTCGACCTGAGAAATATTTTGCTTCTACATTATCTCGCACCGTGAGTGATGGTTTTGCTAGGATTTCAGAATGAGATGTGTCGGTGTTGAAGATGTTTAAATTATATTTTAAAGCGCTGTTTGTGATATTTAAGTAGTGTGTTGAAAATCTACTATTCAAAATATCATAATTCCCACGGTATTCAAGTTTCAAACCGTTGAGTAAGTTCTGGCCGGCGACTTTATGGTCAATGTCATCTGTTAATATGATAACGGCGTCGATTGTGGCTTGCTGCGGAGTCTTTTTCTCTGTAGGTGCTGTGATGTTAGTGGTATTAGGTTTAGTTGTCTCGAGTAATTGAGGGGAATATTTTTTTATTGTTGTTAAGTTTTCTTTGATTGATGTTGTAAATTTTGTTTCGCCTGTCAATTTTTCTAATATCGGTAATAAAAAATTCACTGTTTTATAGTCTGAATTATTGTAAGCAGCCGCAATGTAACTTCTAAGAAATAGTGGTTTGTGATACTGTGCATTTTTGTATGCAAAGGAAAATGCGATTTCAGCATCACTGTTTTTTTTCATGTCGAGGAACAGTAGTCCTTGAAAGTAATGAGACCAGGCGTCATTTGGGCAAAAGTGAATAGCTTGTTGGTAGCCTGCATTAGCTTCATTTAACATTGCCAGGTTTCCGCCTTTACCTTGAAAATGGTATGTTAGACCATTTAAAAAATGCAAAGAGCAATTTGATGGTGATTGACGTAAGCCGCTTTCAAATACTAGGTGAGCTTCGCGGTAATTTCTTTGTCTAAGATATTTAACACCTTGTTCCGCAGCTTGTTTGAGACTGGTTGCATTAATAGGTGTTGGTAGTACGGTGTGAGAGGCGCAACCACTCACGTTGATGAAAAAGAGCAGAGATAAAATTTTTTTTGAGAATTGAAAGAGGTTTAACATTTTTTTATTTCTCATTTTGTCTATAAATATACTTTGATCTTAATGAATAATGATTAAGTAATCAAGTTTACCAAAGAGGGTTCGTATGATGGTGTTAAGGTGTAACATAGGAGCCTTTAAAGAGAAGGGCCTTTAAAGAGAGGGGGCTTCAGGGGGTAAAAATTTTTAATGATTTACATTTTTAGAATCGAGCCCTTTCGCATTTTGAGAGGGCTCTAATCAGACTGATTTTATTTCCAAACGTGACACGATTGACTATCGCAGGTTTCGCCTTGATTATTATCTTCACTACCTTGAAAAAGTGTTTTTCCACCCTGATTTGTGATCATTACAGATGCACTTTTAAGGTGTGAGTCACCGACAATAGCAGCTGCGTTCCCTGGTGATATTTGGCCATTTCCATATGGAGTTGATAGGTTGATATTTTGACTTTGGTCGGTGTTTTCGGTAGGAATGCATGTGGCATATCCTGGCCAGTACTGCTGACAAGCTTGTGCCCCAGTTATGCCGTTTTTCAGTGATAGTGGAACAACGTGGAGATTTGTCGTTGCGCTAACCGCTAGCGATAATGTCAGGCCTGCCGTAATCAGAACTGATTGAATAGTTTGTCTTTTCATGCTAAAACTCCTTTTATTAAAATGACTTTTCTATAACGCCATTGATGGCAGTTAATGTCAAGATAAAAAACAGATAATAGGTGAGATAGTACGAATTAAGAAATAAAATATCTTGTATTTAATTTTATTCTAATCACTTTTAGTATCACTCTTTGTAACGGATGTCGTCAACAACTTGACGGGCATATTGTATTCATTTTCAATATAAAGTTATTTTAAATATTCAGCGAGTGTTTTTTCTTTTGAAAGAATTTTTACGACGATGGTAATGTATGATTTTTTATCTAGATTAAAATGATGATTGTGAAGAAGTCGACTTGCCTTATTCATTGACTCATCTAATTAAACCAAACGTGATTTATAATTAGAGTACACAGATAAAGTATGCTAAAGCAGATGATGGTTTTTCTGTACTGACAATCACAAACAATATGCTTTGTATCTGTCACTTTTACGAAATTATTCAGTATAAATAAGATCTCGTTATCGGCGATGCTATAAACCATTTGTAAAGTCCAAGCGGATTAATTGCAGCTATTAACTGCGATGGTTTCTTAAGAATTATTGTCTGATCTCAAATGATTAAAGTAAACTGATCCGGGTAGGCTTTTATAACTCTTATTGACTCAAATCATGACAGTTTTGTCTTTTAAGGCGCATCATTAATTTGTTGGTCAACAGTAGATAACAGCTTTGCAAGGATGCATGGTATTACTAAGGAGTGGTGATAATGGCTAAACAAAGTTCTAGGGCAGATTCTAACTATCTTAATTTATTTAAGTTTGCTTCAAAAAAAGATTATTTAGATTTAATACGTGCATTACCTGTAATTAACAAAACGCAGAATCATCAGTATTATGACAAAAACTCAAAAAACCATGAACTTTGGTCATCTGGTGTCGATAAAATGATGGGGCAATTAGCAAAAAAACTGGGTGAAATTAATCATGTTGCGTTTGATAATACGAGAAGAAATAATCGTTTTTATGCATATAAGTTACCAAGCTTGGAAGAGGCCGTTTTACAGTTGTTATCTTGTTCGTCTGCCTGGTGTTCATTGGATACCGAATCCATAACTAACTTGCTCACACACAGTGAAGATGTTCCGATAAAAATTGATAGTAATGCTGATTTGGTTCTAGGTGGTCTACCAGGGCAGAGTGCTGTCTCGTATCTTAAGATGCAAACATTCTACGCTGTAAACATTATCTGTAATTTAAGCTTGTCTTTACGAAGCCCAGTTGAAGACGATTGTTACCATGATGATTTTGAGATACTTCGGTCTTTACATGAGCAGACAAAATCGAAGAAGGCTGTGATTTCTAATGACATGCACACGCTTCGTCAATTGTGTTTTATTGCCTTACTGAATGAGCGAGTCAAACAGGACGTTAAACTAATGCGTCCATTTAAAGAAAAACAGAAGCGTCTTATTACAATGGATCTGGATCCGTTTATTCGCTCACAAGCTTTGACACAACTAGAAGAAAAGCGCTTGGATTTGATAAAAGATCTGACACGTGAGATTTTTTTCGCATTACACAAGCATTTAGACAAATGCAGTGTGACGCAGGTTCAAGCTATTGTAGATTTAGTCTTTCAGCAATTGCATGCTGAAGAGAAACTAGGGCAGGCTAGTATAGCTCGCTGTATTCAGAATGTCACTCAGAATAAAACATCTCAATTGAGGCGAGCATCGGCGTATTTATCATCAATCAATAATCACCTGCGAGAATTAGAAGATCACATCATGCAGAGTCGTCGTGATGATGCGCCAATGATACGTCAGAATTTTACTTTATTTAGAGACACCATTCAGCAGCATTCGCTTATTATTGTGCAAACAATGTTAAGTTATCGCTCAAAAGCAATAAGCACAAAAACCGCCTGGAATGCGGTCGCTAGAGCACAGGAGGAAATCCGACGTGCAACCACTCAATTTCAATCTCAGGTACCACCGCAGTACACACGCTTGGTGACGCGTGTTTTTCTGACTGCGGTGAGTCTCGTGACGTTGGGTTTAGGTGCTCTAGCTATCGCCTGGTACAATAAGCGATTTTACCCAAAAAAATCTCAGACTTACACGGGTGCTCTGGCACAACGAGTGAGTTTATTCACTCATCGTTTACCCAAGGTGGCTTCATGTAAGGCTCGTCAAGCTGCTTATGCCAAATAATAATTGAAAGGTTTTTTTTATCGCTTTTTCTTCATTATGTAAAACCTCATTATTCTTGAATGTATCGTTAAATTTATTGTATGAGGTATTTTATTTAAGTTGTTTAAATGCATTCTTAACTTGGTGTCATGCATATGAATATGGCTTTTACTCTCATAACTCATCTGTATTTTTTATTTGTCAGTAACATGTGTGCGTACACATTCTTTAGTTCGGCTATTGAAATTAGACATTATTGGCGACTGATATAAGCCTCTTGTTCATTGCTCGTTGTTTCGCGTTCACAGCCGGCGCTTTATAATTTCATTAACGAACTTTCAATGTGTTGCGCTCATTATTCTTGATTTTTATGCTTGAATTCTTCTTAATCTTTATTATAACTACTGTATGTCAGCGGTAGGAATGTTTATTTAGTGTGGAGACAAAGAATGTCAAGATCAAGTGGAAGCAGCGGTGAATCCAAGTCGAATAACACAGTTGACGATATTAGTAACGTAATCGATAAACTGGAATCATGGTGCGCACAATTTTATAACAAAGGTCCCACCGAAGAACGTTTACATGAATTTATTCGTATAACCACGACGTTGGCTAGGTATACTTCTGGAAAAGTGTTTGCAATCTTGAATGAAAGGTATGTGACTAGTAAGGATACTAAACTACTTGATATAATCAAACTATTGCAGACCTTTGTCGATCCCCGAAAAGATCGTTCCACATTAACAAAGTCTCTTGAAGCAACGCTTTTGAGGTGCCATAGTAATTACTTGATCAATAATGGATATCCAGTTGGTTCTGGCGAGCTGGCTAGATTAAAAAAAATCTCAACCAAGAAAGTTTTTAATGATTTTCTGGTACGTAAACAACAATTAGCAAGAGATGAAAGGAATAATAAAGCAGTACGGTCGTTGTTAGAATTTAATCTAGCAGAAAATACAAGAAAAACAAATACACCTATTCGGTTAAATTTTTTTTCTCAAACACCTAAATTAAGTGATCAGCTGCAAACTAACATTTGTCAACAGATAGAAGTGATCACGACCATGATGAAATTAGGTGAGTGTACAGTGAGCGAGGCGTATTTATCTGTTGATAGTCTTCTCGAAACTTTACTCAATTCAGCGCCTAAAATTAATCAAGCTAATTTTCCGAGACTGTCTCATTGCCTTTTTTTGCTCGAATTATGTGAAAATGATCCGCGAGGTCTCTCACCTAGTGGTGGAATTAATCTTGATTCTCAAGCTATTATTCATAAGGGGGAATGTGCCAAAAGATTAAGTGATCTTGTTTCCAAAAATGAAACTTCCCTTGGCGCTATGAGAAGAAGCGCTAATAAATACCTCAAAGAAAAAACAGCTGATGTGTTGCTGCATAATAATAATTTTTTCTCAGCACCTTTTTCTCATCTTGGTCCGTATTTTCAGGACTTTGCCAAAAACATTGATCATCATGATCGCTTTCGTCTTTTTAATGAAAAGATGAAGGCCTTACTAACGACGGATTTTGTGAGTGGTAAAAGTAGTCGTTTTAGTGAGTATGCTAGACTCCTCTCCAATATGCCCAAGGGAAATCTCGATTATGAGCTATGGGAGTCTGTGAGTTATGTTGCTTCGATGCCCTCGTTATTGAAACAAAGTGAGTTAGAGGTAGCTAACGTTTCTAAGTCAGGCTTAAGGGGCAATGGCGGTAATTCTCGAAAAATTTTAATTGATAGGCATATAGATCCAATTTTCTACACGGATTTACAGTATTTATTGTCAAATGAGTTTGCTTTTAAAAATGATATCGAATATTGGAGTGAGCTATGGGAAAAATCCGTGCCAATGACTTGCCTTAGAGCGCTCTCACAAGCGCAATCACAGGAAGACATAGCAAGTATAAGGCGTGAATATAGTGGTTATCCTGTTTGTGGTGATAAAGATTTAATCAACTCTTGTTTAAACGAACTACGTGAGAATCTTCCAGGCCAGATGCTCTTCGAACTCAAAACACATTGGATCGGTCAAAATAAAGTTTCAAATTTGAGTGATGAAAAGGCTATCTTTAGAGAATATGAGTCTCGTTTTAATGTTTTAGGTTTAAGTGATAAGTTTACAGAAATTAGTCTTAAATATAAGTTTACAGAAATTAGTCTTAAATATAAGTTTACAGAAATTAGTTTTAAATACCATTATGAGTACTGTTGTCGTAAGAACGTTTCATTGGTTGATAATGAAAGGCTCATGATTTTGAATGACGCTATCTCGAGCTTTATATCTACACCAGGGGACCCAAAAAAAACGTTATACGTACAAAAGGATTTAGAGCGTATGTTACAGGCGGCTATTGATGATCAGCGTTTGAAAAAAGACACGATTTTCACCTATAAGCTTATTTTCGATAACGTAGACTATTCTAGTTGTTTCAAAAAAATGCTTAAAGCTGATATTAAGAACGAGTCGGGAATAACTAATCGGGATAAAGTCGTCGCGTCTTTAGTTAGAAATGACTTGAAATCATTAATGTCTAAGCGGGCAAAAGATATTCCTGTTGATAGAAGAGAAGCAATGCTGATTGTTCTTCATGGTGCCTCAGAAGAATTATTGTTAGCATCCATAAGAGGCAATCTTCATGAGGTTGAGGGTAAAAATGATGATAATGCAAATGAATCAAAACAGTTGAATGAATTATATGAATATCTTGGTGTATCTAGTGTGAACTCAAGCTTAGTCATGGCTGAGGTATTGTTTGATGACTTAATATCAGACCCGGAGCTTGGTTCGCACCAAACCCCTTCGATCTGATTTTCATACCCTGCCACACGATACGCGTTAATCGAAGCGCACTGCGTGATTAAATATTCAGGGATTCCGATTAAGCTATTGATTTTTAATCACTTTTAAATGATGCCTATTACCTTGCTTTTGGTTAATTTTGTACTATATTAAAATAGTAATAATGCTTGTGAGCGGTCACAGAACGAGGTGAGTCATTTTAACGAGGGGAGTGTGATGAAAAAGATACTGGTTGTACTATGCTTTGTATTCACCTGTGGTGGCTTGTATGCGAATGAAACCGTTCCGAGTGAGTGTAAGTATAGAAGTGAAGACGGGGTTACTTGGGAGATTGAAAAAGCTGTTGGGTATGGTTCTCAAGACATATTTTCTAGACTTTGTGATTTTTGGAGAAAAAATGAAGCAGTTGCATTGGCCTTGGTGGAGAATAATGGCCTGGCTCTTAGGTATATTAATCCTAACACTGAAGGTTACCGTAAGATAGTACTCGCCGCGGTGAAGCAAAATGGCGAGGCTTTTCAGTATGTTGATCCTAACATTGAAGGGTACCG
>CACHNP010000023.1 GCA_902581285.1 uncultured Gammaproteobacteria bacterium
TTGGCTTCTTCTAATTCTTCTAATTCTTCTAATTCTTCTTTTTGATTATTTTGTTCTGTCATAGGGGCCTCCTTGTCACTAATGGAAATTTTATAATATCACAGATGTTCTAAAAATAAACACAAAGTGTGTTTTTTGTGTGCATGTATCTTTTTGTATAATTTTTTGTTACTTATATATTGGTTTTTCTTGTTCATAGCGTGCTAAAGTTTTGATAATGATTATTTAGCAATGACAGGGTATCTTCTATCTAAAGTCGGTTCTTTCATATTGATCTAACGATTTTTTTACATTGGAATCAACTAGTTCGGTTCTTGCCATTTTTTTGAGCAATGATCCGGCACACGCATTGGTTCTTGGGGCCAGGTCGTTCTTTATGCTAGTACGGCGTTATCTTTTGTTTTACACGCGTGAGGCACTTTTCCAATACAAACGTAGCTTAAGCCATATTGATTGACGCTCTCTGTTTGATAGAGGTTACGGCCATCGAAAATAATGTTGTCCTTCAAGTGTTCTTGAATACAGGAAAAATCAGGGCTTCTGAATTCCAGCCACTCAGTGACAATAATAAGAGCATTGGCTTGATGCAAGCAATCGTATGCGTTGTTCGCAAATTGAAGCAGGGGATTATGCCCGCGCATGGCTTGTGCAGTTGGGATCGCCTGAGGGTCGTAAGCGCATACAGTGGCACCACGTTGAGTGAGTGCGTCGATGAGTGCTAAACTAGGCGCTTCACGCATGTCATCTGTGTTCGGTTTAAACGCCAGCCCCCACAGTGCAAAGCGTTTGCCCTTTAAGTCGTCTCCGTATTGATCGCTGATTTTGTTAACGAGCACTTGCTTTTGTCTCACATTAGTTTGATGTGTCGCGGTGATTAGATCGGCACGTGCGCCAGCTTGATTGGCGGTGTGAATTAAAGCTTGAACATCCTTTGGAAAGCATGAGCCACCGTACCCGCAACCGGGGTAGATGAATTGAAACCCAATTCGTGGGTCGGATCCGATGCCTTTTCTAACCTGTTCGATGTCCGCATCGATTTTTTCAGCTATTTGGCTAAGCTCGTTCATGAAGCTGATTTTTGTGGCGAGCATCGCGTTTGCGGCGTATTTCGTTAATTCGGCAGAACGTGGGTCCATGCACAATAGCTTGTCGTGATTGCGATTGAATGGTTGGTATAATTCCTGTAGACGTTGTTTTGCGTAATCATCACTCACGCCAATAATCACCCGGTCCGGCTTCATAAAATCGGTCACTGCGTGGCCTTCTTTTAAAAATTCCGGGTTGGATGCCACGACAACATTGAGTTTAACATCACGTTGGGACAGTTGTTGCTGGATGATGGTGTTGACAGCATCCGCCGTACCCACTGGCACGGTTGATTTGTTGATCACGATGGTTGTTTGCTCTACGTGTTGACCGATGGTGCGTGCGACGTTGTAAACGTGTGATAAATCCGCAGAACCGTCTTCTTTTGGTGGTGTTCCGACTGCGATAAAAATAATATCTGATTTTTGTATCGCCTCTACTGCCTTCGTGGTGAAACTCAAGCGCTTATTCTTAAGGTTAGCTGTCAAGAGTGCTTCTAAGCCTGGCTCATAAATTAAGCACTCACCATCACTGAGTCGATTGACTCGGTCATTATTGATATCAACACAAGTGACGTGATTTCCGACTTCAGCAAAGCAAGTCGCGGTTACAAGGCCAACATAACCTGATCCAAAGATGGTGATATTCATAGTTCTTCCCTAGGTATTTGATACTAATTGATGGTACTCAGTGTACCATTGAATGAAATGTTTGACGCCCATTCGTATGGGTGTTTTTGGCGTATAACCCAGCTCGTTTTTTAAGCGTGTGATATCGGCTGCGGTTTTTGGAACATCACCTGGCTGCATTGGCAATGAATTGATAATGGCCTTCATTCCAAGCGTGTCTTCGATTGCTTGAATAAAATCCATGAGATCATCAGGCTCACCATGACCAATATTGTAAATTCGGTATGGTGCGTAACTGGTGGCTGGATCAGGTTGTTTCCCATCCCAGTGTGCGTTGCTCACAGCGGGTTTATTTAATGCCCGAATAATGCCTTCAACGATATCATCGATGTAAGTAAAGTCACGACTCATGTTGCCATGATTGTAAACGTCAATTGGCTCTTGGTTTAGTATGTTTTTCACAAATTTGAAATACGCCATGTCTGGACGTCCCCAAGGGCCGTAGACAGTGAAAAAACGCAAACCAGTGCACGGAAGTTGGTATAAGCTGGCATACGAGTGTGCCATTAACTCGTTGGCTTTTTTACTCGCGGCATACAAAGACATGGGGTGATCGATGTTATCAGTTTCAGCGAAAGGGGTGGTTTCATTGGCTCCGTACACCGAACTGCTGGATGCGAAAACCAAGTGCTCTATGTTATGGTGACGGCAAGCTTCAAGAACGTGACAAAACCCAAACAGGTTAGAGTCCATGTAAGCACCGGGGTTTTCTAAAGAGTAACGAACACCGGCTTGAGCGGCTAGATTGACCACCCGTCGTGGTGTGGTCTTTTCAAATAACTGATTAACAGAATATTTATTCGCGATATCAGCCTTCACGAAGGTGAAATTGGTGTTATGTTCAATGTCGGCTAGACGATTTTTTTTGAGATTAACGTCGTAGTAATCATTGAGGTTATCGACACCAATCACGATTTCGCCTTGTTTGAGTAATGTTTTACAAAGGTGATACCCAATGAATCCAGCAGCGCCGGTAACTAAAGTTGTCACGAGTACCTCGTTGAATAGCCAATAATGAGGCTATGATAGTGAACTTCTGAAGATTTCGCAATTTTTCGTATCGATTTCCCTGTTTTAAAGCAGGTATTCAAAGGTTTAACCTCGTTTCTTGATTGGTTTGATTTTTTTTTGATCAATAAAATGAGTTGCTTGAAAGTGTGGCCTGGTTAAGAGGTTGCCCATGCTATTGCAATTTTACTGGCCGCGATGCCCAGAGCAATACCTGCGGCAACATCGAGTGGAAAATGCACGCGTAGAAGCACGCGACTGAAACAGATCGCGCCCGCGGTCACTACAAATAACAGCGTTAGCGGAGGAAAAAAGTGGGATAAAATCATGGCAGTACAGGTAGCGCTAGCACTGTGACCGGATGGCAGGCTGAATTTGTCGGGTGGAGCTATGGCGGCACGAATTCCTTTTAACTGATTACACGGACGTTCTCGTTTTATTTTATTTTTTAGTATTAGGTACGTTGTTTTTTCGATTATAAGCCCGAGGAAAAAGGTCAGTAAAATCAGATTAAGCTGGTTTGGGGATACGAGACATAAAACGACCGGTACAATAATTAAGTAAGTAAATGCCTCACCTGCGTAAGTGCAACATCGAGCAAAGGGTATCCATAGACGATGCTCAAAAAAGTCATCTACTCGATAGAATAGTGCCTGGTCGACGTCATTCATTCGTTTTAAAAAATGTTTCATAGAGACCACTTTTTTATTGGCTCATTTCAATATAACGTGTTTTCAGTCAGTAAAAAACAGAAATCTTATTAAGGGCTATTTAGTTACCCTTTGCTGTGTTAGTTGTGAGACAGGGACCGTGCAAATAAATTCCCCAACAGCGTAGGGTGCAATTTGGTAGTCTGGGAAATAAAAGTGTAATGAGTTTGGGGTAAAACTCCACAAGCTGTAGTTACTGTGGTTTGGTGCTGTGCCGCGGTAAAACCAGGCGCGTGAAATCTGATCGCTGTCATCGTAACCGACGCGTTTGAATTGATGTTTCAAAGCGCGTTGACAGTATGATGTGAATTGATGATACGCATCATTTGCTGAAACCAAGTCAGCTAGTGTCAGGACGCGGTGGTGTTTGATATCGACATTTAATGGCGTGATGGTATGTTCAGGGTGCGCAGCACCAGCAAAGAAATTGGTGTTAAACCACACTAGAGAGTAACGACCTTGCTGATGGCTAATAACCGCGACGTCACTATCAAATTCACTGCTTCTGTTAGGTGGTTCGCCTCTGAGCATCCAGTGGTGTATCTGAGAGACTTTGCGTTCAACCGTTGTGTGAATAACGCGGTTTATATTTTTAGCGTATACGCTATGTGTGAAAACGGGGTAGTTGATTGTGATGTTATAATCAGGCGCTTTGTGATTTTCTGTGTGGGTTTTGAGTGTGTAGTTTTCATCTGCCAGTGCGTGACCAGCAGATGAAAATAACCAAATAAGTAACGATACAAGTCGGTATTGTCGTTTAATCATTGGCGTGATTATGCAGCAACCACCGCTTCGTTTTTTAATTGGTCCAACAATTCATTCGTGTCTTCTTTGCTGACTCGTGGGCCAAATTGAGTGACAACTCGGGATGATGTGATGTTGGCGAGCAAGCCCGCTTGATCCCATGTGTAGCCGTTTGTAATGGCAAATAAGAAAGATCCAGCATACATGTCGCCTGCACCCAAAGTGTCTATTGGCTTTTCTTCGGTGGCGGGCACCATGATGCGTCGTTGTCCATCGAAGAGTAATGAGCCGCGCGGCCCTAGCGTGATAGCGTAGGTTTTTGTGACTGCTTTAAGCGCTTCTTCCGCTGCCTCCAGTGTGTCTTGCTCGGTGTAGTCTAACGCTTCTTTCTCATTACAGAAAATTAAATCAACACCGCTATCGATCAGTTCATGAAACTGGGATTTAAAATTTTTCACGATATCAGGATCTGATAAAGTAATGGCGACTTTAATGCCGTTTTCTTTGGCTAGCTTGATCGCAGTTTTGGCGGCTTGTAATCCAGTCGGTGAAGTAGTCAAGTAGCCTTCAACATAAAGGTACTTGGAATTTTTTAACGCCTCTAAGTTCAGTTGCTGTTCGCATAATTCGATGCTAGTGCCCAGGTATGTTAGCATGGTTCTGTCAGCATCCGGCGTGATTTTAACCAAGCAACGACCAGTGAAACCTTCGGCTCGAGGCATGCTATCAAAGTTGCAATGCAAGCCAGCGGCTTTCATGTCGTTGTAGTACTGGTCACCTGAAGCGTCTTTACCTATGCGGCAAGAGAAGAACGCATTTGCCCCAAAGTGAGACATCACTATCATGCTGTTGGCAACAGAGCCGCCTGAGGAAACTTGACGCACGTTATTGCGACCCAGGTCGTCCATGTAGCGTTCCTGATCACTGTGCTCAACGTAGGTCATTAAACCTTTAGGGATGTTGTGCTTGAGTAAAAACTCGGGTTGAATGTCGTATTGGATGTCTAACAGGGCATTTCCTATGCCATAAACGTCGTATTGCATGAGTTCTCTCAAAGCCTCCAAATCTTGTTACAAAAGATCGTATTCTACTCAATTCTAGATGCGAATGCTAATGCTTTTTCATGCTGTATAACGGTTGAATAACAAAGGGTTATGATTTATCCTTAAGATTGTGTTGTTTTTCACGGATGTCATCATTAAGGGTATGAGCATGGATCGATCATTTCAGTTGAGTTTTGAATTTTTTCCACCGAAAACCGAAAAAGGCTTGTCACGCTTGCAACAAGTCGCGCAAGAATTGGTGGTTTTTTCACCAGAGTACTGTTCCGTTACCTTTGGTGCTGGTGGATCTGATCAAGCCGCAACCTTGCACGCGGTGCAAGCGTTGGCGTCACTAGATAGGCTGGAATGCGTACCGCACATCTCCTGTGTGTGTCTGAATAAAGAGCAGCTCAGCAACATGGTGAATCGTTATCTCGCGTTGGGAATAAGGCGATTTGTGGTGTTACGCGGTGACCGCCCCGAGTCTGCTATCGGTGTGTTTGATGAGTGGCAGCATGCCAGTGAACTGGTTGCTTTTATGCGTCAACAATGGGGTAGTCAATTGCACTTGTCAGTCGCAAGTTACCCGGAAGCACACCCTGAATCCGACGATTTAACAACCGATTTTAATCATTTTGTGGCCAAGGTTAATTGCGGTGCCGATCAGGCAATTACCCAGTATTTTTATAATGCCGATGCGTATTTTTATTTACTCGAACAATGCCAACGTGCTGGCCTCACGGTACCTGTTATACCCGGGATCATGCCGTTGGAGAATTTTGCTAATATACAGCGTTTTTCTGCTCGCTGCGGTGCCGAAATTCCGCGTTGGATTGAAAAGAAAATGTTAAGTTGCGCTACGGATCCTGACGCTGAGTTTGCGGCGGGTGTTGAGGTTGTGACCTCGTTGTGTGAACGGCTATTGGCTGGTGGCGCGCCGAGCCTGCATTTTTACACGTTAAACAAGTCACGCGCAGTCACCGCCATATTGGCGCGCTTGGCTGAACGCGGCTGGCGGCCTCAAACGGTAGCCGCAGCCGAGTCGTCTGTTACGCCTGCGTAGTAACCGGCTGCGTGTTAGTGTAGTTGAGATTGGGTGCTAGCCACTTTTCTGTTTCTTCCAGGCTCACCTGTTGTCGGTTTGCATAAGACTCAACTTGGTCCCGACCTATTTTTCCGACACCAAAGTAACGCGCATCGGGGTGTGAGAAGTAATAACCTGAAACCGAGGAGGCTGGCATCATGGCACAGCTCTCTGTCAGTTCCATTCCAACACGTTGTGGCACTTGAAGTAACGCAAACAGTTTTTGTTTTTCGCGATGATCAGGGCAAGCCGGATAGCCAGGGGCCGGGCGAATTCCGCGGTAGTTTTCTTTAATCAATGCGTCATTATTCAGTTGTTCGTCAGGCGCATAGCCCCAGTGATGAATTCGCACTTGTTCGTGGCAATACTCTGCAAAAGCCTCAACTAAACGATCGGCTAAAGCTTTTAATAAAATGCTGTTATAGGTGTCATTTTTGTTATCGAAGTGCTCTATTCTTGGTGCCAACTCAAGACCCGTAGTGACCGCGAAAAAGCCGATATAATCTGTCTTGCCAGCATCATGTGGGGCAATGAAGTCACTTAAGCAGAGGTTCGGGCGGGCATCTGTTTTTGCCATTTGTTGACGTAGAAAATGAAAGGTTTCTAAGGGTTTTTTGCGTTCTTCATCAGCAAAAATAATAACGTCATCACCGTTACTGTGAGCCGGGTAAAAGCCGATGATGCCTTTCGGTTCAATCCACTGCTCAGATTCGATTTGTGCAAGCATGGCGGTGGCATCTTGGTATAAATCACGCGCCGTTTCGCCTATGATATCGTCGTGAAGTAAAGCGGGGAATTGGCCGGCTAATTGCCATGAGCGAAAGAAAGGGGTCCAATCGATGTAGGGGATGAGTGTGCTCACAGAGACATCATCAATCATACGATGGCCGATGAAGGTGGGTTTGACTGCTTGATATTGTGTCCAATCAGTTGGGAAACCATTGGCTTGTGCATTCGCATGCGTGAGTCCGCTGGTCGATGGCTTTTTGTTATCATATTTTAATTTGATTGCCGCGTATTCCTCACGAATGCCTTGAATATACTCGGCTTGGTTTGCCGGATGCAATAATTGGTTAGCCACGTGGACCACGCGCGAGGCGTCTTTCACGTACACGACCGGGGATGGCGTGTGAGGTGCAATCTTAACCGCGGTATGCAGTTTGGACGTGGTGGCACCACCAATCAACAATGGCAGAGTGATGTTTCTTCGCACCATTTCTTTTGCAATATTGACCATCTGGTCGAGTGAGGGTGTGATGAGTCCGCTGCACCCAATGACATCCGCATTTTCCTTAATTGCCGTGTCCAATATGGTTTCGGCCGGGACCATAACGCCTAGGTCAATAACTTCGTATCCGTTACATTGCAGTACCACGCCAACGATGTTTTTTCCAATGTCGTGGACATCGCCTTTGACGGTGGCAAGTACCACTTTCCCTTTACTTTTAGTGCTGTGGTCTTTGAGGGCTTCAATAAAGGGGGATAGGTGTGCGACCGCTTGTTTCATCACGCGTGCACTTTTGACAACCTGAGGTAAGAACATTTTACCACTGCCAAACAAATCGCCGACCTCGTTCATGCCGTCCATGAGCGGCCCTTCAATCACCATCAGCGGGTTGTCCATTTCTAAGCGCACGGCTTCGGTGTCTTCAACAATGTGAGTGGTAATCCCTTTAACCAGAGCATGGCTTAATCGTTTTCGCACCGGCCATTCTCGCCAAGCAAGGTCCTCAGAATTATCTTTAGCGGTGGCCTGCACATTATGCGCAATATCCAGCAAAGCTTCAGTGGCTGTTTCACTACGATTAAATAACACATCCTCAATTCGTTCTCGAATATCAGGTGGTATGTCGTCGTAGATCGCCAGTTGGCTGGAATTAACGATACCCATGTCCATGCCGTTTTTCACCGCGGTGTAGAGGAAAACAGCGTGGATAGCTTCACGCAGCGCGTTGTTGCCGCGAAAGGAAAAAGACACGTTACTAACGCCACCGCTGATTTTGGCGTGTGGTAGATTTTGTTTGATATACGTGACAGCATCAAAGAATGCCATGGCGTATTCATTATGCTCTTCGATACCAGTAGCAACAGCAAAAATGTTAGGGTCAAAGATAATGTCTTCGGGTGGGAAATCCACTTCATTGACAAGAATGTTGTACGCACGTTGGCAAATCTCATTTTTTCGTACAGTGGTATCCGCTTGTCCTGTTTCGTCAAAAGCCATCACGATCACAGCAGCGCCATAGCGTCGAATTAAACGCGCTTGACGAATGAATTCCTCTTCACCTTCTTTTAAACTGATGGAATTAACAACCCCTTTACCTTGTATGCATTTAAGGCCGGCTTCCAACACATCCCAGCGTGAAGAGTCAAGCACGATGGGAACGCGAGTAATGTTAGGCTCCATGGCGCAGAGGTGAAGAAAATGCGTCATTTCAGCTTGGCTGTCCAACATGCCTTCGTCCATGTTGATGTCAATCATTTGTGCGCCGTGTTCAATTTGCTCTTCAGCCACTTGCAAAGCTTCGGCGTATTCTTTAGTTTTGATTAGACGTAAAAACTTACGAGACCCCGTGACGTTGGTACGCTCGCCGATATTGACAAACAAGCTGTTATTGTTGATTGTTAAGGGCTCTAAACCACTCAGTCGACACTCGACCGGGAGATCAGGGACTTGCCTGGGGGCGTGTTTTTTTGCCACTTCTGCAATCGCTCGAATATGATCCGGCGTGGTGCCACAGCATCCACCAACAATATTCACTAGCCCTGACGACATCCATTCGTCGAGTTGGGTCGCCATTTGCTCAGGTGTTTCATCGTACTCGCCCAATTCGTTGGGCAGACCTGCATTGGGGTGAGCGCTGACAAAGGTGTCAGCAATGGTGGATAACTCGGCAATGTATTGGCGTAATTGGTCAGCGCCGAGTGCGCAATTCAGACCGATGCTGATGGGTTTGATGTGACGCACGGAGTGCCAAAATGCAGCGGTGGTTTGCCCCGATAAGGTGCGCCCGCTGGCATCCGTAATGGTACCGGAAATCATCACGGGAAGGTTTTTCCCGGTCGTTTCGAAGTATTGGTCTATGGCAAACAATGCCGCTTTCGCATTCAAGGTATCAAACACGGTTTCGACCATGAGAAGATCTGATCCGCCATCAATTAACCCGCGGATGGCCTCGGTGTAGGCAGTCACAAGATCGTCGAAAAACACGTTTCGCATGGCAGGGTCATTGACATCGGGTGAGAGTGATGCGGTGCGATTGGTGGGGCCTAAAATCCCAGCAACAAAACGTGGGTGCTCAGCGGTGGTAATGGCATCAACCGCTTCGCGAGCAATCTGCGCTGAAGCCAGGTTGAATTCGTAAGCCAAGTTTTCCATCCCATAATCAGCCAAACTGATAGATGTCGCATTGAATGTATTGGTTTCTATGATGTCTGCACCGGCTTGAAGGTACTGTGTATGAATGCTTTGTATGACCTCTGGTTTTGTGAGAGACAGTAGGTCGTTATTGCCAATGAGATCGATGGGATGTTCTTTATAGGCCTCGCCACGATAGTCAGCTTCGGTGAGATTGAAGCTTTGAATCATGGTGCCCATACCGCCGTCCAGTAGGCAGATTTTTTGGGTTAATATGTTTTGTAATTGTTTGTGAATATGAGACATGTGTCGATCCTATGATAGTTGCATTTGGGCTTGCCAGCGTAAACAGTATTGATGTGCGTAGATGAATACGATACTGCTTAGGGTATCAGCGGCACATTGGTTTTGAAGAAAAGGCAAGGCTGCTGTGTAACATTGCACGAATCCATGCCAATTTAATGCGTATTCCGGCATCGTGAGGAAACAGCCGAAATTGGTCCAACACCAAAAAGCGAATGAGTAACCGAGTACGCACAGCACGGTGAGCGGTGGGCGATTTGTGGGTGTTTTTTTTGCTAACAAGGTGATCATTAGCAATCCGCTGTAGCTAAATAGACTCCATGATCCGAGCACGGGGTGGTGTTGCCACCACGCCAGCAGGCAGTCAGTCAGTAAATACCCGAGTAGGGTTAACACAAGCGCTTGTCGGCGCGAGAAGTTAACGCCATTAAATACGCTGGCAGAAAGTATCGCGGTGAAATTATTGGGGTGTGGGACTAAACGACTAAAGAGCGCCATAGCGGCAAATGCACGGGTGGTTTTTTTATGATGTGGCATGATCATTCCTCGGTTGCCATAACGTTTCAGGTAGATTGTCTGTTTGGTGTGTTGCACGTGCGAGCACAAACAGAAAATCGCTGAGACGATTGATGTACTGTAAAGATACCGACCTTATGGGCTCGTTTTGATGTAATTCGACTAAGCGGCGTTCGGCTCGTCGGCACACACTGCGTGTGACATGGCAGTGTGAAATAAATACATTGCCTTGTGGTAAAATGAATGAATTTAATGGTGCGAGTGTCGAATTTAATGTGTCAATCTGGTTTTCTAACTGTTCAACGTCGCATTGCTGAATGCACGGTGAAGCAGGATTGTCTTCGGTGACCATCATGGCCAGTTCCGCGCCGAGATTGAATAACTGGTTTTGAATCGTGGTTAGCTGTTTTGTTGTGCTGTTTTCGTCCGAGGATTGCGCGTGACTGATGATCAGGCCAAGTTGGCTATTGAGCTCATCAACTGCACCAATCGCCTCAATTCGAGGGGCAGACTTAAGCAAACGCAAGTCTGAGGTAAGGCTGGTTTTTCCGTCGTCCCCCGTCTTGGTGTAAACGATATTTATTTCTACCATAAGTTCTCCTAAAAGATGAAAGCACATTTTATGTGACCGTGGTCTACAATACAAGCTCAGAAGCGTCTAGAAAACTTGTGCCATTGCGGAGACTTACCTACAATGGTTGTATTGGTTAAGGAGTGTGCAAATGGAAGTTCGATCGGATCATAAGTTTACTATCCAAATTCTTATGGGGATGGCGTTGGGTATTTTTTGTGGCGTCATGTATCACGCCTATGGTGGTGGTTTACCATCGGTATTTGCGCGTGCTGGCTGGTTGGATTCTTTGGGGCAGATGTTCATGCGTCTCATCAAGATGCTAGTGTTACCTATTGTTTTTGTCTCATTAATTTGTGGTGCCAGCGAATTGAAAAACATGAGTGACATGGGGCGAATAGGGATTAAGACGCTGGTGCTTTATTTGATCACGACCGCACTGGCTGTCACCATGGCATTGTTGATTGCGTCTGCATTGAAAGTCGGTGTGGGATCACATGCCATCCCTAACCAAGACTTGGGGCCGTTACCCACACTAAAGGGCGATATTGAGACAGTGCCTCAGACCTTGATGAAATTCATTCCGGATAACATCTTCAAAAGTTTTTATGCCAGTGACATGTTACAAGTGGTGGTGTTTGCGTTGTTTTTTGGTATGGTATTGCCGTTTTGCGGTAAAGCGGGTGATTCCATCACAGAGTTTTTTCAATCGTTAAATGAAATACTGATTAAATGTATGCGTGTTGTCATTCGTTTAGCACCTCTCGGTGTTTTTTTTCTATTGGCCTATAATTTTGCACATATCGATACCGAAAATATTTTGGTTCTCCTGACGTACTGTTTGGTTTTGGTTGGTGTGCTGTTATTGCAATTGGTTTTTGTTTACAGTGGGATGTTGTGGCTGTTTACTCGATTGAATCCCGTCATTTTTCTTAAAAAGATGTTTTCGCCGATGTTGTTTGCATTTGGTGTGTCAAGTTCCAGCGCGTCCATCCCGGTTGTTCTAGCAGCGGTAAAAAATCGTTTGGGTGTGCATAATCGTGTGGCTTCGTTTGTGATTCCAATTGGAGCTACCATTAATATGGATGGAACCGCTATCATGCAAGGTGTTGCAACTGTATTTATTGCAAATTTCTTAGGTGTGCATCTCAGTATGCATGATTACTTGATTGTGATCATGATGGCGACGTTAGCATCAGTTGGTACGGCGGCGGTACCGAGTGCGGGTATCTTTACTTTAATGATGGTGTTACAAAAAATCATGCCTAATCAGCCGGGGATTGATTTGGGTGTGATGATGATATTTGCGGTGGATCGTTTGTTAGACATGTTAAGAACCGCTGTTAATGTAGCGGGTGATTCGATGGTGGCCTGTGTGGTTGCTCGAACAGAAAATTGTATGGACGAAGAGGTGTATAATCGTGAACTTGAAAAATAAAGTGGTTATTATCAGTGGCGGCGCATCCGGTCTTGGGTGGGCCACAGCGCAGCGTTTACAGGTGCTGGGTGCTTATGTGGTGATTATTGATATCAATGAAGCTGAATTAAAGCGTTGCGCTGAAATGGAAGGGGTCATGACGTTCTGTTGTGATATCACCGATGCCGATCAACTGGAGGCCACGATTGAGTTGATCGCCAAGGAATACGCTATTTTTGATGTTTGTGTCAATTGTGCTGGTATTGCTCCAGCAGCACGTATTGTCGGTCGTGATGGTCCGCAGCCATTAAATGATTTTGAGCGAGTTATCAAAGTGAATCTAATTGGAACGTTTAATATGATGCGGATATTGGCATGTTACATGCAAGAACAAGACCCGGATGAGAAAACAGGTGCACGCGGGGTTATTATTAACACGTCATCGGTTGCTGCATACGAAGGGCAAATAGGGCAGGCAGCGTACAGTGCCTCCAAAGGGGGCGTGAGTGCGATGACACTACCTGCTGCGAGGGAATTTGCGCGCTGGGGAATTCGAGTGATGACCATCGCCCCCGGCGTAATGGAAACACCGATGATGGCTGGTATGCCGGAGAAGGTCCATGAGTCATTGAAGGCCAGTGTGCCTTATCCCTCTCGTTTAGGCTATGCTACAGAGTACGCGAAGCTGGTCGAGCAAATTATAGAAAATGATTATTTGAATGGTTCTGTCATCCGATTGGATGGTGCGATTCGCATGGGTTCAACCTAATTACGGGATTGCACTGCTATGTTATTTCGACAATTGGTACGACACTTACGTGCTCAGCAGAGTCATCTGTTTCTAAACTCCTACTACACAGAAGAGTTAAATGGTTACATCGCATCAATGAACGAACTTTTAACGATTCGTTTGGATTTGGCGATTCAACATTGGACCAGTTTACTGTTGTCTGCTAGCGCGTTTGCATTGACAGCAAGACAACGTACTCTCAGTGCTATATGGGTTGCGCCCAGCGTGTATGTTACAACCAGAATAGGTCAAATAATTATAAACACACGGTTGGTTACTGTGGACTCGGGTGATATTGAATTGCCCGAGTTTTCTCGGGTCAATGCCGCCGTGAATGCGGGTCAAGCGGACCTGGTTTGCCGTGAGTTATATGATTTATGTGAGTCCTTTTTTTTCCATAACTGTGCATTTGAGAGTGCGTTAGCAATTCTATTTGCCGGCATGTCCGTGGCGGTGGGTCCTGTACTACTGACTTCTTGTTCTGAGCCTTCATTCAGCATGACCTGCGTCAGTGCGTTTGCCAGTCTTTGGTGTGGAAATCTGGGGCAATCGTTTGGGGCGGTTTGTTATACCCGTCTGAGTTCACTGCTACCATAAATAGGGTAAGTAAATTTAAAATCAATTACTTAGAAGAAGATATTTTCACAAATTTGTCTATAATAGTGACAAACACACATCATTCGGGTGAAAGGGGGTAATATGATTGATATAAATAAAGCGTTAAATGATCCGTCCTCGGTATTTCATTTTCCGAAAGAGGTGTTGGATAATGCCGATTTAGATAATGAAACTAAGTTGCAAATTTTAAATCAATGGGAAGTGGATGCACGTGAATTGGCGGTGGCTGAGGAAGAAAATATGGTGGGTGATGGGCCCAGTATGCTGAGCCGCGTTCTGCGTGCAAAAGCCGTGATCTTAGAAAAACGTGATTGACGCTTTTACTCGTGTTTGGATTAATATTGTAACAGTATCGGTGTGATGTTCTTTGTGATGAAAAAGACAGTTGCTAAGTGTGTGTTCTTCCTCTAAGTATCTGAAATACTCTAGTGTCTTGGCCTTTTTGAGTTGAGTGATCTGTATTTAGATGACTATTGTGTTAAACTAAATATAACTGAATGTTGAGATGTGAGGTCCATTGTGGTTGATCATGAAAAAGTTTGGCATATTTTTATTACCTCTTGGATTAAGTCCAATTTTGATCAGCAAATTTTGTCTGCGTTGGGTTTGAATCAGTGCATTGGCAATGGAGTGGATGTCGTAAAATTAATGAAGTTAAAACACGTTAAAAAAAATAAAAATCTGCTTTTGAAGCTGCAGGGAGAGCGGGTTATTTCGGATGATTTTCTAGATTACTTTTCTTTAGCATTAGTCAGTAAGCAATTGTACCGCGCTTTATTTCTGTCTGATGATAGTCGTATGATAAAAATGCTAGGTATTTTTCTACATCATCAATACCGATTACAAACGGCGTTTGAACTAGAAGCGATGCTTGATAATTTATTTCATTTTAATGAATGTTGTTCGTTTTCATTTGATGGACTCTGTATTCAGAAAAAGTCAGCCAAAACCATGAGACAAAAGAAGTTGGGCGATTTTATAACTGGAGAACACGTTTGTGATAAGCCCACTATTGCATTAATCCGCTGTAAAAGTTTGGTGATTATGCTATTGGTACTGTTGACATTTTTTTTGATGCTTCATTCTCTTGGGTTAATGAATGAAGATAGTGTGATTCCCAGCTTGGTTATGATTATAGTGACAATGTTGTCGTGTTGTTTTACCTGTGTCTGTTGCTCTGTGATTGATTGTAACCCAACTGTGCGTCGCATGGAACGCCGGTTGTTAGACCATAGTCAAGCTATCATATTGCAAGGATTAGAGTCAGAACTAAATGGCGTTTCACTGGTGGGTTCTGTGTCAAAAGTTCGGTCACGTTTTATGTTGCTGTTAGAAAACTTGTTGAATGTTGATAAGCCTATTCAACCGTCGGCTGAAACAGGAAATCCAAAAGAAGCCGAACATGTTTTAGCTCTTAGTGCACCAACCTACTGATTTCATTTATTTCTGCTGTTTTGTCATTGCGCACAACTTTATAGTTATCCTGTACTTCTCATTGGCATCCCTTACGCTATATCGACATTCCGGGTTCCGTGTCGAACACTGATGAAGGTAGTCTCGTCATCCCACAAACTCGCTTTAGCCTCGCCTCAGACCCTTAATTTGGTATCTACTCGCGCAGTTGCAATGGAGTTTATTTATTGGGGTTTAAGTTTTATTTGCTGCATAAGATACTGATTTATAATAAAGAAATATTTGGAAATTGTACTATAATAGTTTTATTAAACGTAACTGTTCGGGGTGAGGATATGGCAAGAAGTATAAATGAGATGGAAAAAATGCAACAAACTAAATCGACCCCACAAAAAATTGGAGAACTGCTGGTGCGCTTGAGTCTGGGGTATCAAAAAGTGCCTGATCTAAAGCCCGCATTTGGTGATAGTACAATTAATCCAGCTCATAGTAGGTTGGGATTCGTTAATTATAAAAAAACAAAGTTGGTTCTAAAAAATAATAAGGATATGGATCTTGGGTTAACCCTGACATTCGCCGCAGCTAACGCGCTACAATACGGTTGTGTGAAGAATATGACGAGAGATAAAAAAGCGTCGTTAATTAAGACTGTTGATGGCGGCATTCCGGTAATGAATCGCCTTGCGTTCTTATGCACGGCCATGGCTGGCGCTGTTCCAGAGAAAGTCAAAGCTGAGTCATCAGGTTATATTCTTTTTGCTTATCGTGCATCTTGTTTCGTTGCAAATCTCGTCACATTACGAGCACCATGCTTGTTACTTTCTCGTAGCTTAGAAACTGTGTCTGCATACGTCAATCTTCGGTGTTATGAATTATGCGAAAAATCCGTTGGTATGGTGCAGGATAATTACGATGGTGCAGCGTATGGACCCATGATGATGGGTGCGTTAGGGGCGTTGCTAGGTGGGGTCACGTATGCTGCGAGTACTATAATCCATCTCATCACTCGGATTGTCTCAAACGTGATGGATTTCATCTATAACCCAATAGAGACAGCTCAGCATTTAGCTAAAACAGTCGATAAAATAATGTATAGTGTTCCGGATAATCCATCACGTATTGATGCATACGTCCCAACAACGACTTCGCCTTTTTTTAAGATCGCAGCTGTAAGTCTCGCGGCATGTGTGGCAATTGCTGTTTGTGTTATTGTGCCACCTGTGCTACTAGCCGTCGCTCCGAACGTTATAGCGCCAGTGGCAGCGGTGGTCACACCTGTTGTGTCAGCTGCTTTACACACAACCGTGTCGTCGTGGGCTGCAATGGCGATTGCAGGTGGCAGTCTTCCGGTTTTATCGACACTGTTATCTGGTTTGGCAAAATTAGGAAGTTCGTTCCGCTCAAAGTTGGAAGCATCATCTGATAAAGAGGAGGAATCTCTTTCTGGTGAAGATAAAAAAAATCTTTCTGATCCGCTGATTCAAAATCCAATGTCAGGCGCGAATCGTCAAAGCTGATACAACTCAAATTAAATTACAAACCGGTTATGTTGACGGTGAATATATAGTGGGTTCTAAGTTCGATACTCTTTGTTAGCTAAGATGCCTGCATAAGTTAACCATATCATGGCTCAAGCACTTTGTGCTCCCAAGTATAGGTTTTACCTGAATGTGATACGCTTAACGAGTTAAGAAAACTCAATAAATATTGAGCGGCTTGCTCGGGAGTGAACAACTTTTCAGGCTTAACGCGGGCTCTAAACGGTGCTGTGATATCGGTATCAACTGTGCCTGGATGCCAACCAATGACGGTGGAATGTTTTCGACTGAATTTCCACTCAAGAGAAATATTCTTGATGAGCATGTTTAACGCAACTTTGGACATTCTATACGAATGCCAGCCGCCTAGATGATTGTCTGTGATACTTGACACTCTGGCCGATAAAGCAATTAATTTTGTCGCGCTATCTTTTGTTGTGTGTTGATATAATGCCTGTGCTGTCTCAACGAGCGAATACGCATTTATCTCCATTGATTTTAAAAACCAATCTTTATTCATTTGGGCTAAACTTTTTTCTGGAGCATGATCATCATCATGTAGCATTCCGATAGTGTGTATGACGCAATCCGGCTCGGATGCTTCGAAGCAGTCATAACAGTTATCATGATACTCATAATCAAGTTCAAGCACTGCGTCTTTTTTACGGTGCCGGCTAACACAGGTAATATCGTGTCCCTCCTGCTGCATAAGTGAGGCAATTGCTTGGGCAATGCCACCAAAACCAACAAAACATACTTTCATACGTTGCTCCTTGCATCAATGTATCTAACTACTTTATCAATATTTAGGCACAGATGCACGTGACTGTCTTTTATTTTTTTCAATTCAAACTAATTGTGGTTTCGATCTGTTTGATATATGTCAGGATTTATTAGTATGTCTGTATTTGACTATTTTAGACAGTGGGTGTTGCAGCGTCGCTAATTTACGGGAGGTCTTTTCATACTAAACATATACTCATACCCATTTCTTGTTACATCGATGGACTCATTTGACAAAAGGTAATTAAGAATGAAGTTTTTTTTTCTGATTCGCTTGTGGTGGTGAATGTTAACTTTTTCTATGATTTGTGACAGTGAAACTATCTCGTTATGTTGAAGAAAGTCGTCAATGTTTTCCTTGCTTCGACTGGCGGGAGTGTTATTTGGTACCTTTGAGCCAGGGGTTGACATTTTCATCCTGCTATCGAGCTGTAAATAAAGAGACTCGGCACGCGATTGGTTATCGGGTATTGTCTTTGGTTTTATTGGTTCAATAATGCGATCACTCTCTATATCAATTAGAAAAAGACCGATTCCATGTTGTCTCAAAACACGATCGATAAATGGAGACACCCATGCTCGTTGTCTAATCTGTTTTTTTGCAAGTGGCTTAGCGATGGCAATACTGACCTCTAATGCACCGTGTTGATGCCAGTAATAGGCTTGCTCAAGGAGAGTGATATTGATATTTTTTTTAATTTCAATTACCCAAAATGATTCGGGTTTGATGGCAATAAGATCCGCTCTTTTTCCTCGAGAACGAAATTGCGCTTCAGGGTAACAGTCATAGCCTCTGTTTTCCAAGTTTTTTTGAATTAGTTGGCCCAGGTCTGTCTCGTTTGTTTTCATCTCTTATTGTGCTTGCTTTACTGTTGTTATGTGGCTCGTCTTAAGGTGCGGTATCACCAAGCAGTAGTTTGACTCGTGGTGAGATAACCCACACAAAGATGCCTGCTATTGCGACAATAATACCTAAGGTTAAGAATGCGTTTGCATAACTGGTGTGTTCAGTAACAAAGTTCGATTGTTTGCTGATGACATGTTTGGCTACCGCACCTGCTATAATTGCGCTGACGCCAATCACTAATTGCCATATGCCCATTAAAATACCTTCTTTTCCTTGTGGAGACAGTTTTCCTACCATCGAGATACCTAGTGGGCCAATACACAATTCGCCTGCAGCAAATAGTAGGTAGCTAAATATGATGAACAGAGCAGGGGTTTTGTGTTGTACTCCATTGATGTGAATAATTGCGAATAGATAAAGGTATCCAAGTGATATTAATAGTAACGCTAAGCTGAATTTAACCACTAGGCTTGGGTCTTTGTTTTCACGTGCCAGTTGAAGCCACAGTCGAGATAAGTAAAGACCGATAATAATAATACTCAATGCTTCAAAACCAAAGAACGATTCAGCCGGGATCGATATTGTTTGACTGAAAAGGTGCAGTGAGCGATTCACGGTGTCTTTGATTAAATCGGATAACAACGATGATTCTAGGTTATAAAGAACCCAGAAACCAATCGCAAATACACATAATAGTGCAAATCCAATAACTTGACGTTTCTTGTGAGGATTTTGTTGAGAATTGGCTAGTTTAATTAAATAGATTAATGCTAATGCTGAAATGACATAAACACAGATATTAGTGAGTTTGGGGTGATTAAAAAGTGAAAACATAACCCATGTTGCACTCAAGCAGCCGACAGTTAGCATTGTCATGGATTGTTTTACTCGCTTTGGGTGCGCGGGTTCTATCGTCCTATCTGGGTGGATCCCCAGTTTTGAACGACAATAGAATAAAAGCATGAGAGAAGCAAGTAACGAGCCAATACACATACCAAAGGCAGTGGTGTAAGAGTGGGTGTGTTGCTGAATCCCGTTAATGATAAAGATACCAGCGGCGCCACCAATATTAAAAATGAGATAAAATAAGGTGAAGCCACTTTCTCTTCTGGTATCAGTTTTGGCATACAAGTGATCTACTATACACCAGGATGAGGGGGTGAAAAACGCATTTCCAATTAAGAAAAAGGCCAAGCCAAATAACATTAGGTTGAGGTGTTTATTATGATTGATGAATAAGCAGCCTAAGCCGACTAGGCAGAGTAACAAGCCCAGTAATGATGCTTGCCAATAGCCTACTTTTTGGCTTACTGTTCCGCCGATGGTCGGGAGTATCCATAGCATGGCAAAGAAAATGAAGGTATAGTCACTGGCGCTTTTTTTCAGTAGCGTGATATTGACATGAGCGAAATGGCCTGACAGTTGGGGTAATTCTGATTTTAAGTATAAGTACAATGCAGACACAAGATAGATAAACGTGCAGAAAAAAATGGCGTAGCAGAGTGCTAATGGTATTAAGCCGCGCGGGTGCTTGTCTTTACTTGTGTTGTTACTGTGATGACGGTAGTGTGGCAATGCTGAATTACGATGAGGCATGATTTCCTTTATGTTAGCAAACGTGGTCGTTGAATCCCGGGCTGTTTATGATGCTACAAAAGATTGAGAGTTTTTTGGACATTTCTTTACTTTGCAATCAATAATGTTACTAAGACTACCAGAGCGAGTTGCTGACGGCAAATGACTGCATTTTTATTATCCAGTTCAAGTGATGAATGCTATTTTGATGGTTTTTTTGTGCATTTCATTTAAAGGTGCGCTGAGTTGCTTCTATTATAACCGATAAACTAAGAAATAATTTTCACGTAATGCATACTGAGTGATAAATTTGTGTATATTATCGTCCTTGGTTTGTTTGTGGTGAAGAGTGAGTGGATAGGGGGGGGGAACAATGCCTACAACGGAAGGAAAGATCGTAAACAACTTGCTGAATCCGATCGGTGCTGAAGTTGATAAAATACAGGAAAAAATTAGAACTCTGCAAAACAAAAACAGTTTAAGTTTGTGCTTATTTGAGAATCAATTGCGTGATAAATGGATTCATTTGTCTCAGCGTGATTTCATGACATCGTCAGACTCAGGGGAGCGTATTGTCAGTCTAGGGTTTGCGCCAGAAGATGAGATTGTGGTTAAGCGCATTATTAAGCAGCGAGTGACCGAGTATTTGTTGTTCGCTACCAAAATGCCTAAGCCACAGTTGCTTTCTAAACTGCGACCGCTGGGTGACGTACTACGACTGAATTCAACTAATCAAAGCCCATCGAGTTTGAATGTGTTGTTAACGTATTGCATCGTTGCTCGAATAGGTAATGTCTTAAGGGGAAATTTGCCACGGTTAACCATCAATGAGTTACTTCGTTTGCTTAAGGTGTATCAACACAACTCATCATTTGAGTTTATTTTTTCACTGTATTATTTTATTCATTCGCACGAGCATTTAAATCAACATCAATTGGGTGTTTTTAATTGGAAATGCAATGCCGAAAAAGAAATTCAGCAGACTCTGCTGATGAGGTATGCTGAAGTCAAATGGTATACCAGCAGAGTTTTTCTGTTGTCTGCTTTTCTGGGGTTGGTTTTATCCTGTGATATGAATTTAAATTATTTTCCTGTTTCATCTGTGAGTAGTTTAACTGCCGATCAATTAAAACAAGTGGTGTTGTTTCACGGTGGTTTAGCTGTATTTATTCAGTTATTTATTCATGCTTCGCACTTGAATTTAAAACGTTTGGGTGTCTGTCATGCTTGGTTTAACTCACATGATTTGTTGAATTTACCTCTGTGTTTACTCTATTTCACTTTGTCGTTCGCTATTCTCGAGTTGAATGAAGGTGCTGTAGGGCCATTGAATCAATGGTTAAACCCTCAGGCAGGTTCTTTGTCTGGTGCTGCTGGTGTCATGGCTTTCATTTGCACGCTGCTGGATGTTGGAGCGTTAAGATTACTTCTTAATGTTCTGCCAGCATTCATGGCAAACGGTTTATCATTGTTGTTTTTATTGAAGACGGCGCCATGGACATGGGATCAGTCTGCTTTATTCGGGGAAAATTTGTCGAATGACTGCGCGGCTCACTCGTTTATGACTGTCGGAAAGATGGGGTTGCTTCAACTGGTGCCTTTATCAATTTTTTATTGTGTGGATCGTGATAGAGTTGAGAAAACAGCGTTTTTAAGAGGTCACAAAGCACGCTTGAGTCACCCGGGATTAAGTTTCAACAAAAAGGAAGGTGAAGATCACGTGATCAACCGACTAGAGCAGGCATGTCAGTTTATAAGTCATTGATTATACAATTTTTAAGTGTGTCATAAAGGTTTTTTTATTGTCCGCTGATCGAAACCGTTGGGTTGGGTGTTTATCAATTATCTAATCGCCATCGGGTGATGGTTTTTTTTCTAGGTCAACTCTATCATTACAGTATAAAAATTCTTCGTTTAGAACATTGAGTATCAAGGTTTCAACTTTTTTTCTCTTAGTATTATCTTTTATTTCTCTCCAGTGTATAGGAGAATGAGGAATTTTGTCCTCTTGTGAAAAATGCCAGATGCAATTATGCTGAGTAGTTTTTGCTGCTTCCTTTATCGGGCCATAGTCCACGATGTCATCATAAAATGTTTTAGTGAATTGAATGGCTGGTGAAAGGTTAGATTTATCTTTGAGCGCTTCTTTTGCGACAAGCCAAACAGCATATAAATGATTCATATTGATGCTGTAATGCCCATCACGGTTCCATTCAGTGAATGCTGTTTTATTATCCTGTGCGGTGAGTGGGATTAAGTTCAAAATTTTGTTTGCTAATTTAAAATTGTATTTATTCATGTTAAAAGTCAGATTTATTATATTTTTTGCAATTTTATGTTGTGGTAAAAAAAATGGGTCAATGATGATGGCATTTAGTATAGGGTTTTGATCGTTGTCTTGCAGTTGTTGAATCAATCTGTAGGTTAGTAAGCCGCCCGCAGAGTGACCAATAATACTGATGTTCAATTTTTCGTTATTCTTCACAATTTTTTCCAAATTGTTTAAGAATGCGACATACTCCTCATATCCACTCAGACTTTTCGGCAGTTTACTTTGATCGGGGATGAAGCCTCGTTCATGACTGCTTTTTTTCTTGTAACCATGCCCGGGGAGTCGCATTGCGAACACGTGATAACCTTGTTTTGATAACGTCACTCCAAGTGATTCAAAATGCCAGGTTCCGGCTGTAAGTCCATGGAGAAAAATCACCAAGCCTTTCACTTTTTTTCTTTCAGACATAAGAAATACTGATTTGTTACCTTGCATTATATTAAGATCTTGGTCTTCTTTTACAATCTTTTTTATGTGTTCAAAAGAATCATGGATTTTTGATATTTCTGTGCCTTTGAATACATGTGGTTGCTTTGTATCATTTTGCCATGTCTCTATATGGCTATGCGTTATGCTTTCACTGATACTAATCTGAGACCGTTTTTCTACGGCCACGGTGTGACTAAGTGTTGCTGAAGCCACCCACAAGATCAAACCAATTTTGAAAAACACTTTTTGCATAGCCGCTTCTTTTGTCTACACCTAAACTAATGTGAATTATAGACTGAAATTAAAAAAAAACAGGTTTATTTTATCTCGAATTCAGTGGGTTACGGTTTTTTTTAGTTCGTTCCTGATTTGATCTGGTTTTTTCAATGGGTTAGGTTTTATATTTCGGATCTAACTTGAGCTCGTATTTTCAATGGGTTATGATTTTATAACATTTTGCATGTTTTACATGTGTCAGTTATTTGGTAGTGGTTTGCAATAGAGTATGTCCTTGGTAATAACATCAATAATGATCTTTCTGGCTTTAGCTCTTCCCACATCGTCTTCTTGTTGTCTCCAATGGATAGGGCCGTGTTTTACTTTATGGTGTTTTTTGAATTCAAAAATGCAGTGATTATCTGATGTCGCGAGTTTTTTTATACTATTGTAATCAACGATATTTTCATAGTGTGTTTTCGTTATTTGAATCGGTGTAAAGATATGTGTCTTGTCTTTTTGCACTTTCTGTGAAAACAAGTGAATGGCATACAAATTTGAAAGATTGAATGATAAATGACCTGGTCTGCTCCAATCAATCAGGCCTTTTTTCTTGCTAGCAGGAGCGAGATACAGCGATCCTAAAATTAGGCTGGTTTTATTGAAGGTATATTTGTTAAGTAAACTAAAGGTGCTCATTATAAATCTGGCTACTGGGTTCGCTGATGCAAAATACGGGTCTACCAAGATCGCTTTCTTAATATACTCTGGGTTCTCATTTTCTTGCATTTTTTTTATGACATCATAAGCTATGAGTCCACCGATAGATGATCCTATAACGTAAGTATCAAGTTTACTCTCGCTAATAACGTTGATAAGATGATGGCTGAAATTTTCATACTCCTTTACGCCCTCTTTGCCCTTTGGTAAATATTTTTGTGAGGGGACGTGTCTCTTGCCAGTTGCTTTTTTAAAACCGTGTCCTGGTAGTCTTGGGGCATAGACATGGAATCCTTTTTCAGCGAGTTCGGGTCCAAGTCCTTCAAACTCCCACGGCCCAGTGGTGAATCCGTGTAAGGCAATGACTAAACCTCTGGGTTGTTTTTCATCTGTTAATAGAAGGGTGGATTTACTTCCTTCCATGAGTTTTAGCGATGATTCGTTACTTATTGTTTCTTTGACTAGAGAAAACGACGTATCTGGAATTTCATTAAGTTCAGTTCCTCGAAAGTTTGGTGCTTTCTCAGCATGGATTTTTTGTATGTACGATTCTTCCACGCTGAAATCATCACCGATCATTTTATCCAACGACCAGCACGGCAGAGGGACTGAAGTGCAGCCCAGGAATAGAACGAGTAGCCATTTTGGTATCATATTCAGCATTCCCCCTCCTTTTAGATTAGTTTTCGTTTAGATTATAGACAATTTTTGATAAAAAAATGTAAAAAAAGATAAAAACAATGGGTTACGATCAATATAGTTGTGTTTTTTTACCATTGTGTTAGTTGTTCATAAGATATTGATTTTTACACAGTATCAATTTTTTATGTTACTTGGTTCTACTTTGCTCCAAAAAATCATGGAGTTGAATAAAAATGAGTTTTTGGTAGACTAGCTGAATGAATTTTAATGGTTTAAAAAATAAATCGGATGCGTGGAGTTTCCTTGAACTGTGCGCTGCTCGTCAAATGTCTGCTGATAAAGCCAGCCTTGACGGGTGTATTCCTTCAGTTGAAGCGAGTGGGCTGCATGCTAATTTTTCTCGTCACTCGATTGATCAATCCACATTTCAAGCGTTGCTTTCGTTAGCTGATGTTTGTCATTTGCCAGACATGATTAGTGATTATTTTACGGGCGCTAAGATAAATAACACCGAGAATCGAGCTGTTTTGCATACGGCATTGCGTCGGCCATTGGATCAGCCTTTGGTGGCAGATGGTGTTGATATCATGCAGGGAATTTCTGATTTGCATGATAAAATGGCAGCCTTGTCTCAGCGTTTTGATCGTGGTGAGCTAACTGGTGCGGATGGTCAAAAAATTACTGATGTCATTCACATCGGTATCGGTGGCTCCGATCTTGGTCCTTCAATGGTGTACGACGCGTTAACCTCTTGTTGTCGTTCGTCAGTTCGAGTGCACTTTCTTGCAAATGTGGATAATGCTTACATGCTGCAGCGGCTTGAAAAGATTAATCCTCGATCAGTATTGGTGGTGGTGGTTTCTAAATCATTTACCACGGCAGAAACGTTGGCTAATGCTCGACTGGTTAAACAGTGGATGCTGGCGTCTGGTTTAACAAATGATGAATGTGCTCAACAATTTTACGCGGTGACATCAGCGCACAATAATGCGATTGATTTTGGTGTTGATCCTGATCAAGTTTTTCCGATGTGGGATTGGGTTGGCGGACGATTTTCGGTTTGGTCTGGGGTGAGTTTGGTACTTGTTTTAGCTTTTGGTATGCCGTGTTTCAAGGATTTTTTAGCCGGTGCTCATGCCATGGATCAGCATTTTAGATACGCTCCGTTTTCACAAAATATGCCCGTTATTATGGGGTTGCTGGGCGTTTGGTATGGTAATTTTCTTCAGGCACCTTCGCAGGCAGTTATTCCGTATTCAGAATACCTTCGAGCCTTTCCTGACTATTTACAACAACTGCACATGGAAAGTTTAGGTAAGCAAGTCGATCGTCAAGGTAACCCATTAACCGTGTCTACTGGACGTGTCTTGTGGGGTGGGGTTGGGACGCATTCCCAACACAGCTTTCATCAGTTGCTGATGCAGGGAACGCAGCGTGTTCCTGTGGATTTCATCCTGCCAACCCGTGATTCTGACGGTCAGCTGAATGAAGATTTGGTTGCGCATTGCTTGGCGCAAGCAGAAGTGTTGTGGCAGGGTTCTGCGAGAGAGCCATCACCTGGTGCTATTGCTGAGCACAAATACATAGCAGGCAAGCGCCCATCGACTTTGATTCTAATGAATCGCTTAACGCCCCATAACTTAGGTGCTTTGATTGCAATGTATGAACACAAAGTCTTGGTGCAGAGTGTCATATGGGACATTAATGCTTATGACCAGTGGGGTGTAGAGCAAGGTAAGCGTATAGCCAAGCACACTTTACAGGCTTTACGGCAAGACCAGTCAGATGTTTTTAAGTCAAACTCTGTTATGTCACGTTTAATTTCACTGATAAAAGAGGAGATGGTATGACACTAATAACAACCGCAGTGCTTCCTGTTGCCGGCATGGGGACACGATTTTTGCCTGTAACCAAGTCATCACCCAAAGAAATGCTTCCTATTATCGACAAGCCGCTTATACAGTATATTGTTGACGAGGCGGTTTCATCGGGGATTAAAAAAATTGTTTTGGTTACCAGTTACACCAAGCGTGCGATTGAGGATTATTTTGATAGTAATTTTGAATTGGAAACGTGTCTGCAAAAACGTGGTAAATTGGAACTTCTGCGCGAAGTTAAGTCGCTGTTGCCCGATGACGTGTCTGTGGCCTATGTGCGTCAGTCTGAACCAAAGGGTTTAGGGCATGCGGTTCTTTGTGCGGAGAGTGTGGTTGGGAGGCAGCCATTTGCTGTTTTGTTGGCAGACGATGTGATTGATTCAAGCCAACCGTGTCTTCTAGGTATGATGGAGCAATTTAGGCAGACTCAGGGCAGTGTGTTGGCGGTGGAAACGGTCGAGCGTGAGCGATTGAATCAGTACGGCGTAGTGTCATTACAGCATGGAAGTAATCGCATTAATAACATGGTAGAAAAGCCAGAGGTTGAGTCTGCTCCTTCTAACTTGGGTGTGATTGGCCGTTATATTTTAACTCCACGTGTGTTTGATCATTTGAGAACAACAGAGTCGGGTAGTGGTGGTGAGATTCAATTAACAGATGCTATTTGTCAATTGCTTGATGAAGAGCGTGTTTCAGCGTATCAATTTTTGGGTGATAGGTACGATTGCGGATCCAAACAAGGTTTTTTGCGCGCAACATTAGCATTTGCAGAGAAAGACGCGCTTCTGTTACCGGTGTTGCAAGAGTATATGAGCAAGAATCGCTGTAAAGTATAATTTATAGCTTTATATCAATAGCTTATTCCGCCTAATCTGATTTTAATTAAATTTATAAATCCTTGTTGCTGGCATGGTATTGCTGTATACTCGCGGCTTGCGTTATCTGTTATTGACAGCGGAGCGCAATTTTATTTAAAAATACACCAAGTGGAGAGAAATGATGTCAATTGACAAAGATAAAACGAAAGAGATTATTAAACAGTTTGGGGAAAATGAGAGCGATACCGGTAGCTCAAGCGTGCAGATTGCGCTTTTAACCCATAAAATCAGTCATCTAACTAAGCACTTAAAGACCCACAAAAAAGACAAGCACAGTCAGCGTGGTTTGCTTAACATGGTTGCTCACAGAAAGAAACTATTAAAATATCTTAAAATGAATAACGAATCCCAGTATGCAGAACTGATAACAGCTTTAGGTATTCGAGGCTAAGTACTTGATATACTGAGTTTGGCGGATTAAAACAAAACAAAAAGGTAAATACGAATGAGACAAATTGAGAAGGTTTTTCAATACGGAAGTCACACGGTTAAAATTGAGACCGGGCGTGTGGCGCGCCAAGCAAGCGGCGCTGTTATGATAACCATGGGTGAGACGGTGCTATTAGTGACCGCTGTTGGTAAAAAAGATTCAGAACCGAGAGGGTTCTTTCCATTGACGGTCAACTACACCGAACGATATTATTCTGCGGGAAAAATTCCAGGTGGATTTTTGAAACGTGAAGGACGTCCTTCTGAGCGAGAGACGTTAATAGCCCGCTTGACGGACCGTCCGATTCGACCGTTATTCCCCAAAGGCTTCATGTCCGAAGTGCAAATTGTGTCTCAGGTTCTCTCATACGATCCTAGTGTTTCGCCCGACATTCCAACGATCATTGGGGCGGCGGCTGCATTGGGTTTAAGTGGAATGCCTTTTCAGGGGCCTTTGGCTGCTGCACGAGTTGGTTATCATGATGGGAATTATTTACTTAACCCGTCTGTGTCCGATTTAGAAACGTCCGACTTGGATTTGGTTGTGGCTGGTACAGCAGACGCAGTTTTGATGGTTGAATCAGAAGCAAATCAGTTATCTGAAGAAATCATGTTAGGTGCTGTTCTTTTTGGTCACGAGCAAATGCAGGTTGCGATAAATGCGATAAACGAACTCGTTGAAGAGGTCGGTGTTGAGTCTTGGGATTGGGAGCCGGAAGCTGAGAATACCCAGCTCATTGACACTGTGCGCGGCATGGCAACTGATGAGCTCAAGCAAGCTTATTCTATATCCGATAAAACAGAGCGTTATTCAAAGTTGAACACAGTTAGAGCTGAGATTGTTGCGCAGTTATGTGATGCTGAAAAAGAAGACGCTCCGACAGAGTCTGACGTGACGTCGACGCTGCACGATTTGGAAGGTCAGATTGTGAGAGCACAAGTGTTGGATGGAAATCCAAGGATTGACGGTAGAGACACAGAAACTGTTCGTCCCATTACGATTGATGTTGGGTTATTACCACGAACACACGGCTCGGTGTTATTCACTCGTGGTGAGACACAAGCCATTGTCACAGCTACGCTAGGTACCGAAAGGGATGGGCAGATTATAGATAACATCGATGGTGATAAAAAAGATCCGTTTATGTTGCATTACAATTTCCCACCATTTTGTGTCGGTGAGACAGGCATGATGGGTAGTCCCAAGCGAAGAGAGATTGGACATGGTCGATTGGCGCGTAGAGCAATGGAAGCGGTTTTGCCGAAAGGAGATGATTTCCCTTATGCCTTGCGTTTAGTGTCAGAAATTACTGAGTCTAATGGTTCGTCGTCAATGGCTACTGTGTGTGGTTCTAGTTTGGCCTTAATGGACGCGGGCATACAGATTAAAGCGCCCGTAGCTGGTATTGCCATGGGTTTGATTAAAGAAAGCGGAAAGTTTGCAGTTTTGACTGATATATTAGGTGATGAAGATCACTTGGGAGACATGGATTTTAAAGTGGCTGGTACCAAAGACGGTGTTACCGCTTTACAAATGGATATTAAGATTCAGGGTATCACGGCGGAGATTATGGAAGTGGCTCTTGAGCAAGCCAAGCGCGGTCGTCTACATATTCTAGATAAAATGAATGAAGCCTTGCCTGAACCTCGTGAAGATGTATCTCAGTACGCCCCTCGTATGATAACTATTAAAATTCATCCGGATAAGATTCGTGATGTGATAGGGAAAGGCGGTGCCACCATTCGTGAGATCACGGAGGCAACTAACTGTACTATCGATATAAAAGACGATGGTGTGGTTACGATTGCTGCTGTTAATGGTGATGATGGTTTAAAAGCAAAGGCTTGGGTCGAAAATATTACTGCTGATGTGGAATTAAATAAAACTTACAATGGTAAGGTAATTAAGATCACTGACTTTGGTGCTTTTGTTGAGGTGTTGCCTGGTAAAGAAGGGTTGCTTCACATTTCTCAAATAGCGCAGGAGCGGGTAGAAAAAGTTGATGACTACGTCAAAGAAGGTCAAATGGTTGATGTTAAAGTGATTGAGATTGACCGCAATAATCGCATCCGATTAAGTATGAAGGCCTTGTTAGCTGAAGCGGAATCGTCATAATAGTCTTGAGTTTTTTTAGGCTGTTTGAATGTTTATTAAATTCTGGAGGGGGAGATTGTCCTGAGTGTTAATCAAAAAAATGATATGGCAAACGTACATCCAACTGCTGTGATTTCCCCCGGTGCCGTGCTGCACGAAAGTGTACGTATTGGCCCCTACTGTATTATTGGTTCGGATGTCGTATTAGGCGAAGGAACACGTTGCCATGCTCATGTTAATATTGATGGCCGAACAACGATTGGTAGACATTGTGAAATCTTCCCTTTTGCTTCCATTGGCACTGTTCCTCAAGATTTAAAGTTCAATGGCGAGCCGACGACTTTGGTCATAGGTGATCACAATACTATTCGTGAGCACGTCACTATGAACATAGGGACTTCGCAAGACAATGGTACCACTGTTGTTGGTAGTCATTGTTTGTTTATGATGGGTAGTCATGTCGCGCATGACTGTATTGTAGGTGATCATGTCATCATGGCAAATAACGCGACGCTAGCGGGTCATGTCACTGTGGGTGAGCATGCTATTCTAGGTGGGTTGTCTGCAGTGCATCAGTTTGTTCGTGTTGGTCGATATGCCATGATTGGAGGCGGTACTGCTGTGCCAAGTGATATAGCGCCATTTTCAGTTGCAAAGTCTGATCGGGCGAAGTTAGCGGGTCTTAATTTAGTCGGTTTGCGTCGAGCTGGGTTCAAGAATTCAGATATTCAGCAAGTGAAAAAAGCGTACCAAGACCTTTTGTTAAATAAAACAGAACAGGTGATCGAAATCACTAAAAGATTGACGGCCGCGTATCCTCACAACATAATGATAAAAGAGTTATGTGAATTTGTTTTAGCTAAATCAAAACGGGGTTTTGTTAAGCCTATCTAGCAATTTAATTCTTTAGTATTTATCCCGGTCTCTTATTTTTACTTAATTTTGCTTAAATAGTCGAATGCGATGTCGACTTATTGGTGCTTTATTTTTTGTGCTATTGCTAGTGTGTTTGTGCTACAAAGTGGTAAGTATGCGAAACGGTAAGCACACGGTGTTTCCAGTTCACTCAGTTCAATTGGTGGAAGGTTGGATTGATAGTCTGCCACATTGTCGTCCTCACCGCTGTTCATTTGATTTTCATTTGTTAAGACTTAATCATCAACTCACAGATAAACGAATTTGTGTTTATTGGTATCGACCACACCCGATTCTACAGGCGGGACAAAATTTTAAGTTTTACTTTAAGACGTATTATTCTCGTAGTATGCAGAATTTGAGAATGATTTGGTCACACCAATGCGTTGTTCGTGGGGTTGTTGTGAAGGGATTGGGATATCAGCTTGGAAAGAAGCCGTGTGTAAATTGTTTTTGGTTGAAAACTCGGTCCTGGGTTGAAAATCTGATTTCAAAATCGGTGGCTAATCAATCAGTGGCAGGATCCTTGTCGGCATTGACGGTAGGTGCAAGAAATTTACTATCACAACGTGATTGGCGAATTTATCAAAAAACAGGGACCAGTCATTTGGTGGCTGTTTCTGGCTTGCACTGTGGAATGGTGTTTCTACTATTGCAGTGGCTGTGTTCTTTTGTTGTTATGATGTTCCCACTTCATGCTAAATCATTGATTCCGAACCATGTTGTTGCCCGTTCAATTGCTTTACTGGTGACACTGATTTATGCTTATTTAGTTGGGCTCTCTTTGCCAACCCAACGTGCTTGGTTGATGCTGATGTTTTCCATCATGCCTGGTTTTTTATTCGTTGAAACGCCTTGGTGGCGTCGAATTCTACTTGCTTTTTTAGTGATGGTTATGTTGCATCCCAGTGATGTGGTTCAAGCTAGTTTTTGGCTAAGTTATTCAGCAGTTGCATCTCTGGCTTATGTCTCGAGATCTCGTATAGGGAAATCATCTCGTTTGTATGATTGGATGAAGATGAATCTCGCGATCACGATTGGTTTGATGCCGTT
>CACHNP010000024.1 GCA_902581285.1 uncultured Gammaproteobacteria bacterium
GTCTTGGAGAAAGAAAACAAACAGCTCAGCACTTTGTTGCAGGGATCTTCTAGTCTGGATGCAAAGATTAAGTTGACACGAATCTTGGCGATTCAAACCAACCCTGAAATTCAACAATGTGTTTTAAGCACGGGTACCAAAGACGGTGTTTATGTTGGTCAACCGGTGCTTGATGCCTTTGGTGTAGTTGGTCAAGTTGTGAGTGTCGGCTCTGTCTCCAGTCGGGTGTTGTTGGTTTCAGATAAACGGTCGTCTGTCCCGGTCAAAGACTATCGAAATGGGCTGCGTGCAATTGTGAGTGGCACCGGTGATTCTGACGAATTGAGATTGCAAAATATCACTCGCTCAACCAACATTAAAAAGGGTGATATGTTTGTTTCATCAGGTTTTGCGCTACGATTTCCTGTTGGGTATCCTGTTGGTGTTGTGACTTCGGTTGTGGCTAAGCCTGGTGCCCGCTTTTTAACGGTTGCCTTGCGTCCATTGGCTCATTTAACGCAATCCGAACAGTTATTGCTCGCGTGGCCGGCTCAGGCAAAGCTTAGACAGTTGGTTTTGGCAGAGTTGAAAAGGCCTTTACCTAATGCAGAGAAGGTGAAAAAATGATGCGTTTTCAGTTTCGGGATTATGGTTTTTTTCTCACTTTGTTATTTGTTGCAATGGCATTGATGATATTGCCGGTGCCAAGCTGGCTGTTGATTTGCCAGCCTAATTGGGTGTTGCTTGTCTTGATTTTTTGGCTTAGTGCGGCCCCTCAGTCCATTGGCGTTTTTTTCCTTTGGTGTGTCGGTTTATTTCAGGATATATTACTCACTGAGCCGCTAGGTATGACCGCCATGAGTTATGTGCTTGTGGGATTCCTGGTTTCTCGAACCGGCTCACGGATAACTCAATATGCTTCATTGCAACGCGGTTTGCTGTTCTTTGGCATGGCACTGTTAACGGCGGTTTTGCATAGTGTGAGTTGGGCTTGTTTGGGTAAAAATGGTGGCTTTTGGGTTTTAATTCCGTCGGTGATAACCACGTCGCTGTTTGGTGTCATTATTTACGATCTTTTGTACTACATGTGGCAACGACGATTAAAGGTGTACTAACAATATGCATGACATTGAAAAAAAAGCAGAAGCAATACTGCTGGAGCCGGCAGACACTCACGCTGATAAAATGGAAGAGATACTGGGCTTGGTTTACAGTTCTGAAGTCGATTTTGCTGATTTGTATTTGCAAAACACGATTGAGGAAACCTGGTCTTTGGAAGATGGGCAGGTAAAGGATGTCGATTTTTCTATCGATAGGGGGTTTGGCTTACGTGCAGTAAAACAGGATCAAGTGGGTTTTGCTTATGCTGATGATATCACGCTGCCTTTACTGCGCAACGCTGCTCAAGCAGCAAAGCGTATTGCGAGCCCGCATGATCGGTCTCTGGTAAGGTGTAACGCTAAGCCGCTGGGGCATTCGTTATATCACGCGATTGACCCAGTATGCAGTTTGGCGGATCAGGATAAATGCAATTTGTTACGGCAAATGGATCAGTATGCACGTCAGTTAGATCCGCGAGTAAAGCAGGTGTTTATTAGTTTGACATCCACTTATGACGCGGTCATGGTATTTACTAGTGACGGTAATCGTGCTGCTGATTTAAGGCCGTTAGTGCACTTGAGTGTTCGGGTCATTGTGGAGCAAAGTGGACGTGTTGAGCAGGGTTCCGCTGGCGGGGGCGCGCGCTCTGATTTGGCTTATTTCTTGCCGACCGGTGGGCAAATTGAAGTTTCAAGGGCGATGTCTTATGTTAAAAAGGCAGTGAGAAAGGGTTTACTTAACTTGGATGCTAAAGCCGTGCCTGCAGGTGAAATGCCGGTGGTGCTGGGTCCTGGGTGGCCAGCGGTGCTGTTGCATGAGGCGGTGGGTCATGGTTTGGAAGCTGATTTTAATCGTAAAGGTTCGTCGGTCTATAGCGATCGTGTTGGCGAACAGGTGGCATCCCCGCTGTGTACCATTGTGGATGATGGCACGATAGCGCATGCGCGTGGTTCGTTGAATATGGATGACGAGGGTGAAACCTGTCAACGTACCGTGCTCATTGAAAATGGCGTGTTGAAAGGCTACATGATGGACCGCTTAAATGCACGTTTGATGAATCAACCGAGCACGGGAAATGGTCGGCGGGAGTCTTATGCGCATTGTCCGTTGCCACGAATGACGACAACATACATGGAAAACGGTGACAGTGATCCCGACGAAATTTTAGCCAGTTTGGATAAAGGGATTTACGCGGTTGATTTTTCTGGTGGGCAAGTGGACATCACCTCCGGGCAGTTTGTTTTCAGTATGAATGAAGCCTACTGGGTGGAGAACGGCGAGATACAGTACCCGGTTAAAGGGGCAACTTTGGTCGGTGACGGGGCCACGGTTTTATCTGCCATCTCGATGGTGGGTAATGATCTTGCGTTTGATAGTGGTGTGGGTACCTGCGGGAAAGACGGTCAATCGGTTCCGGTTGGGGTGGGTCAGCCGACGCTTAAGATCGATCAAATTACCGTGGGTGGGGTGTTGTAGTGGATGCATGGATTGGTTGGCCGTACGCGATGGTTATGATGGTCTGAATGAAGACCCCTTTGGTTCTTGTGTGATGGAGTCTAAATCTGCCTCAATTTCCGTACGCATTTCTTTGTCGAAAGGGTCATCTCCATAATTGGCTTTGGAAGTTTTATGGAGAGTATCATTGACAAGTTTGTTAAGGCTTTCTAATTGTTTTTTGTTCATCTCCGTTGTGTCTATCTTGCATATTTTTTTTAAAAGATTTGCTGTTTCCACGTTTTGTGGGTATGTGTTGTAGTGCATTTGAATCAAGTATTTCCGTGCTTCAATGATTTCTTTCAGTTGCTCTACGGATTTTGTGGTTAATTCTTTTTTCCAGTCGTCTTTGGATTTTATCCACTCGGGGGTGCGTTTGGCATTTGTTGTTTTTGTTTCCTTCTTTTTAAAGAAGTTTGTGAACATCTGGCAAGCCATGCTGAGTTTCTGTGGTGAATTAAGAAAATCAAAAAGCATTTGTTGCACTCTCTGCAATGCTTCTCCTACTTTATTTGAGATCGACTTTTCAAACTCTAGATGTTCTGCGGACCCTAGGAGTTCTTCTTTTATGTCTCGTTGATAAATAGCCTTGTGTGCGTTTTTCATTAACGGTTCATCCGTTTCTCTGTCGCGTTGATCGTCGATGTAGTCTGGTACTCCACTGATACTTTTGTTTCTCCAGTTAAATTTGATATCTATGTGCTTTTTTTGGCTTTTTGTGAACTCTTCTACTTTTTTTCCTACGTCAGCTAGCATGTCGCTGAATGTCTTTTTCTGATATTTAAATTCCCCAGGATCAGAATGAGTAAAGGCATTCTCATTGATGAGTCTTTTTATTGTGCGAAGCCTTTCTTCTCCCATGTGCCCATAATCTTTACCAGGCGGGAGGTTTTCCTCAAATTGCTTCAATTGTTTTTGCGCGAGGCTGGCTATGCGGTTGTCTTCAAATACCTGGTTTGAATATATAGGTTTATAAAGGTCACCGGCTAGGGATTGGCATGCATTTAGTGCTGTTTTACCTTCTTTTTTCAGCGATAAACAACCCTTTGGTAGGTTGATGGTTTCTTTGATGAAAGAGATGGCTTTGGGGATGTTTTTATAATTATCTTTGACATCCTTTGTTGTCTTTACATTCTCTAGATATCTTAAGCACTCATTTAGAAACCGTTGTTCTTGATCGTTAAGAAGGCCATCTTTATTGAGGCTCTTAAGTGTAGTAGATTGATTCTTGATATTGTTTATATCCTTAAGGATATCAGCCGCCGTTGTCATTGTTTTAGCCTTCTTTAATTGCATGCTGATAAAATATAGTACAAAAAATCCTGAGGTCAAGCCGAATTTATATTTTTAAATCAATGATAAATAATGTCTTTTAGATTTTACGATAAAATAATGCCTAGTACAGTGCTGATACGGTGCTTAAACGGGGCGGTGGTTGGTTCGACTTGAAGGGGGATAGGGTTGAGTCAGTGCGAATGCCGTTCCTGTTGGGGTGAGGTAGCCCGCGTTAAAAATTGATCAATTTAGGGTTATGAGGGTGGGGTTGTGCCTATTTTTGGCGGTTGTTCTTACTTGATTTGCTTTTTGTTTAATAAATAGTCCTTTACGGAGAATGGTTGCTTGACAGTGATTTCGCTCAGCTGGTATAAAAGGCAGATCGCGATTTTGATTGGCGCTTCGATGAGTCGCAGCCAGCTTGATCGTGGTGTGTAACGGTTACTATCATTCGACCATCAGTGTGAAGATACCTGCTGTTGGCTAGTCTTGGTGGTCTTTTTTCAATTTAATTTAAGGATATAAAATGAACAAATCAGAGTTAATAGAGATGATTGCGGGCAAGGCGGACATGACTAAAACGGACGCGCAAAAGTGTTTTGATGCAACCATCGATGCGATTACCGAAGCGATGAAGAACGGAGATCAAGTTGCATTAACTGGTTTTGGTACGTTTTCAGTTAAAGAGCGCGCAGCACGTGATGGCCGCAACCCTCGCACAGGTGAAAAAATCACAATCGCGGCTGCCAAAGTGCCTGGTTTTAAAGCTGGTAAAGGTCTAAAAGACGCGGTTAATTAATCACGCTTTTCACCCAGATACCCATGCCACTGTATCTGATAAATGTGATTTTGATATTGCGTTTATTTTTTGAACTTGGTTGGTGTGGGTTTTGGGGCGGAAAGATTAAAAAATCCAAATTAAGGTTGATAAACCGATCATAATGGTTTATCTTCTCAAACAATGTTGAACGCATTGATTGCGGGTGATTAGCTCAGTTGGTAGAGCGCCTCCCTTACAAGGAGGATGTCGGGAGTTCGAGCCTCTCATCACCCACCATGTCGCGGAGCGGTAGTTCAGCTGGTTAGAATACCGGCCTGTCACGCCGGGGGTCGCGGGTTCGAATCCCGTCCGCTCCGCCATTCTTTTTTATTCTATCGTAATTTCAAAGTCTAGCCTGTTTTTGTATATGGTAATCTGCTTGCTTCGCTGGTATGATTTGAGTGGTTTTTTGGCGATTTGGAAAAGGAGCTTCGTTTTGATTCAGCAAATTCGTGAATTCACAAAAGGTTGGGTGGCTTTTGTTATTTTTACCGCAGTGGCTTTAACCTTTGTCTTGTGGGGTGTTGGCAGTTACCTGGGTTCACATGGTCATCATCAAGGCGATGCAGCGAAGGTATACGGTGACAAGGTATCGCTTGCTGAAGTCAATAACATGGTGGAGTTCTACAAAAGTTCGCCTGTAGGTATTGAGTTCCAACGAATGTCAGCCCCGTTTAAGGATCAACAACAAGAAAAAGATCTGATATCAGCATTCAACTCATGGCAGCAAACACAAACCTCAGGTAGTGTGGGGCAGGCTGAGAAAAGTTTCATGAGTAAAAACCCGCAGTGGAGTATCGATCCTGCGCAAGAATCCCAATGGTTCAATCCGCCGGCTGAAGTGGTTGCGTTATATCGTCAAGATGCGAAGTGGCGTAGCGGCGGAGGCTGGTCTGTTGCACTGGATAGTGCTGACGGCAAGAAAGTCGTGGTTTCCTACAAGTTAGTCAGGCCTATCTATCGAAACCTCACAGAGCGCCAGGCGCTTGATGATCTGATTGCGCAAAAAATATGGGCGCATACCTTTCCTTCCATTTCTCTTGATGGTTTGCGGGTGATGAGTAAAGTGAGCTCTTTCACTTTACCGCAAGACGCGATGTTTTTTTCTCACTGGCTCTCGGATCATTCTCATTTTCAGTACGTAAGAATACCTGTTACTTCATTTGTTGCCTCACAACAGGAGCCAACAGATAAAGAAAAAAAAGCATACTACCAAGCTCACCAGGGCGATTTTAGAGTGCCAGCACAGCAACAGTTTGAGTATGTGTTGATCGATTACGGCAAAACTATTCTACCCTCGATCAAGGTCACGCCAGCCGAGATTAAAGCATTCTACGATGCTAACAGGTCGCGTTATCAGGAAGCCAAGAAGGTTGACTTGACGGTGTTGACTGCTGATTTTTCGAATAATAAAGAACAGCAATCAAAGTTAGCCGCGTTTAGTTCTTGGCGTCAATCTGGGGGAAGTGCAGACACCTTCATTAAGAACAACTCGGGTTGGTCGCTGACTCAAGAATCAAAGTCAAGTCCTGATAAGGCAGTAATTCGATTGTCTCGTTTACGGCAGGGGCAGTGGTCTGATGCGCGAGTTGAGGGCGGCAAATTGATTGCTTATAAGTTGGATAAGATTGCTTGGGGTAACATAGAGCCTCAGACACAAATAGATGCCAAAATCAAAGCTGAGTTGGTTGAGCAGAAAGCGCGATTAGTAAAATCCAGTTTGTTAGCGCAGTTGCGTCAAGCCATCACGATAGAGCCTGGTGAGTTGCCCACAACTGTTATGTTGGGATCAGGTTCAACTTCTGTCAAGGTGACTTTGAAGCCGGTTGTGAGTAGTTTCATGGTAAAAGGTCGTTACGACTCATACTTTTCTGATCCGGCTGTTGGGGATGTGATGCAATCCAATGCCGATCAAATAAGCGCTGGTGATGTGGCGCCGCCGGTGGTTTTGTCTGATGGCAATGTGTTGATCTTTGATCAGAAGAAGTTGACCCCGGCGCGTTTGCAAGCCTATGAAGAGGTCAAATCTGAAGTGTCTAGTCGTTTGCGTTTGCAGAAGGCGAAGTCTGCTTTAACTCAATTTGTTGCCAAAATTAAGCAGCAACTAGCTGCAAATTCCACTGCGGATGTTGAAAAAGAGTTGCAGGCAAAGTCAGTAAACTGGAAAACATTTAAAATGGATCCTGGCATGGATGATTACATGAAATTCTTATTTGGAATGGATCAACTGGGTTTGGCATCATCTAAACCTGCTTGGCCTAAAACAGTGTCTGCTGATTTGGAGAAGGTTCTAGATCACGTTGCTCTTGAGACGGCAGGCGAGTCTGTTATTGATTTTGAGATACCTAATTCAAATGATGTTATGGTGGTTCAGCGCTTTGCGCCTGAAGCAAGCGCTGGTGCGGTGTCACAGGTTGAAAAAAATGAGGGCGGTGATTTTATGAGCAGATTACTTTACGATAGCGAATTGTATGCCTTGAGTCAGGATAATATCAGTCGCGCGGAAGAGGGTGGTCATGTGAAACGATATGCTAATTTTAATTGAATTTAGTTTAATTTAGCGCTGCGTCTTGGGTGTTATTTTGTGTTAAGGGCATCAGCGTTAGGTTTAAATCCCTAATTCTTGTGGGAAATTGACTATAGCTTTTATTTTTTTGGATCTTGTTTTTAACTTATTGTTTTTTATAATTATTCTTAATCAGGCTAAAGTTTATCTTATTGCCCCTTCTGGGTTGTCTGTTGTATGTTCAATTACTTGTGGTAGAATGGTAAGTCCCTGTACATGAATACAACTGTCAGATTGCCATGGACGGTGAGTATGAAGTAAGCTTGGAAGCTTGATTCACTGAAGTGTCGGATTGTCTTTGGGAAGATCTCGGGGTAGGGAGATCGAAGATTTAAGCCATCCTTTTAGGGTGGCTTTTTTTATTCAATTTAATTTTATCTTAATCTTATAATGGTATCATATTCTTAATTAAATTATATTTATAAGTTACTGATATTAAATATTTATTTGGTTTTTTATTTGGGGGGTATGATGAAAAAGGGTGGGTGTACAGCATGTGAAGAACTTATGGCAAAGATAAATGATTCTGAATGGTCTTTATGGCGCAAAGAGCAAGGTGATTCGCAGGGGGGGGGGCGGTACATTACTTAATGTGTGAAGAACTGGCAAAAAGTCTCATTTCATTGACTCTTGAGCTAGATAATGAGAGCGATAAAATATCGGTGATTAAAGCCTTAAAAGAGAAACTGTTGGTGGTTGAAAGGCAGTTTTACCAAAAAAAATGGGATCAACTGGATAGTTATGATAAAGACTTCTTTGCATCATCGGAAAGTTACGTTCAGTCTTTTTTGGAATTTACGAGTAATAATGAATCACTGGGTAAGCGATTGCAGTATGTTTTTTTGGGCGACGGCGATGTGAAACCGAGCAATGAAGTGCTAGGGAAATACAGACAGTTTTTAAAACACCTGGGGTTGTGTGGAAAAAAAAGGCCTCGTCAGTTTCAACCCGGTGCGCCACGTAGTTTCCGACGATTAGATCGCGATATCACTTTATGCGAAGGGGGCGGTCTTGGTGATCGTATCGTGTCTCCGTCTAAGTATTCAGGTAGCTTTCCTTGGTCTGCGTCACCTAGTAAGAGAGCGAAAGTTGGTGGTGTAGTAACACGCCACAAGATTTTTAACCTTTTAAAAGTGACTGACTCTTCACAGGATGTTGGTTGCAAAATAAGTTCGCTACCATCATAAGGTTAGTATGAATCTTGGCAGTGATTGGCGAAGGGCATTAACGTTTTCTGCTCAAGGTGGTATGTCTGTTTTCTGAAGAATTTAGCCGCGACTAAGTTTAGTCAGTCTTTGCTACAAAGTGGCTTCATGGTTGGTTGGCATGAGCTTATTTTTTTTTTCTTTTTTTACTGAGTTTAATGTTGAGTGTCTCCACAAATAACGAGAAACTAATGGCGAAATACAGGTAGCCTTTGCTGATTTCTTGCCCTAGTCCATCAGCAATCAGTACGATACCAACAAGCAGGAGGAAGGAGAGTGCGAGCATTTTAATGGTTGGGTATTTGGTAATAAGGTCGTTGATGGGTTTACTAGCAAAAATCATCACCGCAATGGCTATGGTGATGGCCGTCGCCATGATCCAATAGTGATTGGTTAAACCAATGGCAGTTAAAATACTATCAATTGAAAACACGATATCAATGAGGCATATTTGTAGCAAAATAATCAGTAGCGAATTGTGTTTTGTCTTAATCTCTGCTTCTTCTTCGTTATCAAATTTTTTGTGGATTTCTTGTATGCTTTTAATGAATAGAAAAAGTCCTCCCAATAACATGAACAAATTACGGATGGTGATCGGGTGTGAGCCTACACTAAATAGTGTTTGTGTGAGGCTGGCTATCCATGACGCACCGGCAAGTAGCAGCAGGCGTGTGGCCCAAGCAACAGTCAATCCCAATTTCATGGTGAGTACGCGTTTGTCTTCAGCGGCTTGATTAGCTAATATTGAAATGAAAATAAGATTATCAATTCCAAGAATAATTTCTAACACGGTCAGGGATAATAGGCTCATTGCTATTTCACCAAATGATGACATGGTTCTTTTCCTTGATTATGGTTACACACACTACCATAAATAACATATTTTTTTTATGAATACACTTTTGATGATGATTTGTTGCGTCAATCAAGCAGCTTCGATAAAATGATTCTCACTCTTATTCAATAGGTAAACAAAGGAGGGGGTATGGTGCGTACTCCAGTGATTGCGGCAAACTGGAAAATGAATGGTGATGCAGCGAGTCTCGAGCGTTGGGCTTTAGGTATGCGTCAGTGCTTGGATGCACAAGCGGTGCCAGTTGAGTGGTTTTTCTTTCCGCCATCGATTTTCCTACCGCAAGCTCAATCGCTTTTAGCTCAAAGCGAAGTTGCCTTTGGTGGGCAATGTGTGAGCGAGTATGAGTTTGGTGCTTATACAGGCGAGATTAGTGTTGGTATGTTGTCTCAATTCGGCTGCAAAGGCGCCTTAGTTGGGCATTCAGAAAGGCGACAGTTGTTTGGTGTGTCCAATAAAAGCACAGCTTTGCGTGTTAAAATGCTCTTAGACAGTGGTTTGACTGCATTTTTATGCGTGGGAGAATCCTTAGATCAGCGTGAAATGGGTGTAACTTTAGAAATAATACAAGAACAACTTGAAGTTGCGTTAAGTTTAATTGATAATCCAGATACCCTAAGTCAAGTTGTGGTTGCTTATGAGCCAGTATGGGCCATTGGTACTGGAAAAACCGCGACGCCGGAACAGGCGCAAAAAGTTCACGCTTTTATTCGTTCGCTTTTTGCGAAGTTGGATGTTAACTTGGCGGAGAGTGTGCGGATTATTTATGGTGGTAGCGTTAACCCTGAGAACGCGCGTGGTTTGTTTTCCATGCCGGATATTGATGGGGCTCTTGTTGGTGGCGCGTCACTTGAATTTGATAGTTTTTATGAAATAGGTCAGTTATGTTACTAGGAATTTTAGTTTGTATTCAGTTAGTTTTAGCTATCGCTATAATATGCGTAATTTTTATACAAAAACCGAGCAGTGATGGAATGGGGGGGGCTGGCCGGCGGTTCTTCTAATACGGTTTTTGGTTCGGGTGGTTCATTTTCTTTTTTGTTTAAGTTAACTGCTGTGTTGTCGATCTTATTTTTCATAAACAGTATGTTGTTGACACATCAGGTTCGCGTCGGGCGCAATAAATCAGCTCTTGGCTTAGCATCTCAATCAGCTGGCGTGATGGCGGGAAGTAAACAAAGCCAGGGTGGTCAGAAACCGTAGGTGGTGTGCTATTGATCGAGTTGGTTGGTAAAGTTTGGAGTTTTAAATATACAAGCCGAAGTGGTGAAATTGGTAGACACGCAGTCTTGAGGGGGCTGTGACCTTTTGGTCGTGCCGGTTCAAGTCCGGCCTTCGGCACCATTCTGTTACTTAATGTTTTTTTTCCTATCAAGAAATAAGGGATAAAATTGCTAGAAAGTTATTTTTCGATATTGGTGTTTATTTTTTTAGCTTTGGTCATTGCGGTGATAGCTCGGCTGATTGGTTATGTCTTTGCTCCAAATAATCCGAATAAGGGTAAGGTTTCACCTTATGAATGTGGTTTTGATGGTGTGGGTGACGCTTTGATACCATTTGATGTTCGATTTTATTTGGTTGCCATTTTATTTATTGTGTTCGACTTGGAAACTGCTTTTTTATTTCCATGGGCGGTCGCGCTTAGGAGAATTGGTGATATTGGTTTCTATGCGATGATGCTTTTTCTCGGTGTATTGGTGATTGGTTTTGTTTATGAATGGCGTAAGGGTGCATTGAAATGGGAATAGCGGAACTGAATTCAGGGTTGCAGTCTAAGTTGTCTGATAAAGGCTTTGTGCTAACGTCAATGGATCAGATGATTCGTTGGGCGCAGGGTAATTCTTTGTGGCCAGTCAGTTTTGGTCTGGCTTGTTGCGCGGTTGAAATGATGCACTGTGCTGCTGGTCGTTATGACATGGCGCGATTTGGTATGGAAGTTTTTCGTCCAAGTCCTCGTCAAGCTGATTTGATGATTGTGGCTGGGACGCTCACTAATAAAATGGCTCCCGCATTGCGCAAAGTGTACGATCAAATGCCCGATCCGAAGTGGGTGATTTCAATGGGATCATGTGCGAATGGAGGGGGTTATTACCATTATTCTTATTCGGTTGTTCGTGGTTGTGATCGTATTGTTCCGGTTGATATCTACGTTCCAGGCTGTCCGCCCACGGCTGAAGCATTAATGTATGGTTTGATTCAGTTGCAGAATAAGATTCGAGGCAAGGACATTTTTGATCGGCATTAAGTGAGTGATTTAAGAAAATGGTTCAAGAAAAATTAAAACAAGATTTGGAATCTGTTGCATCAAAATGGATTGTTGAGCTGTCTGAAAATGATATGTTAACAGTTGAGGTTGCAGCAGAAAACGTGGTTGCCTTAAGTGAGTGTCTGAATCAGCATGAGCTGTTTCAATTTACCACTTTGGTCGACGTTTGCTGTGTTGATTATAGTGATTACGGTGTCAGCTATTGGCGACAAGGTGAAGAAACAACTGCTGGTTATTCGCGCGGTGTTGTTGATCCAGAGCATGCTTCGGCATCAACCTGGAAGCGTGAGCGTTTTGTTGTTGTTTATCATTTATTATCCATGCATTTGAATCAGCGTTTGCGTTTGAAGGTGTTTTTGGGGGCGGATTTGTCGGTGCACAGCGTGGTTAATGTATGGCCTGCGGCAAATTGGTATGAGCGAGAGGCATTTGATTTGTTTGGTGTGAATTTTGTTGGGCACCCTCATTTAAGACGTATTATGACTGATTACAATTTTAAAGGTCACCCCTTTCGCAAGGATTTTCCTTTGATTGGTGAGGTTGAGATGCGCTACGATGCGACGCAAGAGGCGTGTGTTTATGAGCCGGTCTCAATTCAGCCTCGAGTGTTGACGCCCAAAGTGATACGTAAAGACAGCCGTTATGCCCACTGTGAAGAAGAAGAGAGTAATCCCCATGCCTGATGTTAAAAATTACACATTGAACTTTGGTCCTCAGCATCCGGCAGCGCACGGTGTAATGCGACTGGTGCTGGAGTTAGATGGTGAGGTGATTCAGAATATCGATCCTCATATTGGTTTGCTGCACAGGGCAACAGAAAAACTAGCTGAAAGCAAGCCCTTTAATCACAGTATCGGTTACATGGATCGTTTGGATTATTGTTCCATGATGTGCAACGAACATGCCTACGTGATGGCGATTGAGAAATTATTAAGGATAAAGCCACCTGTTCGATCGTTATACATACGTACCATGTTCGACGAAATTACGCGAATCATTAATCATTTATTGTGGCTTGGTGCGCATGCTCTCGATATTGGTGCCAATACACCGTTATTGTACTGTTTCCGTGAGAGAGAGGATTTGCTTGATTGTTACGAAGCTGTGTCCGGTGCTCGTATGCACGCAACCTATTATCGTCCAGGCGGCGTTTACCGTGATTTACCAAATCACATGACTCAGTACAAAGAGTCACGATGGACTCGGTCAAAAGAGCTGAAGCAGAAAAACCGCGCTCGACAAGGCTCGTTATTGGATTTTATAGAAGATTTTGTTGACCGATTTCCAGGTTGTGTTGATGAGTACGAATCTTTATTGACTGATAATCGTATTTGGAAACAGCGTACGGTTGATATTGGCGTTGTCTCGCCAGAGCGTGCTCAAGCGCTTGGCTTTACTGGCCCAATGTTGCGCGGCTCTGGGGTTGCTTGGGATTTAAGAAAAAAACAGCCTTATGCGGCGTACAGTGATATGGATTTTGATATTCCTGTTGGCACCAATGGGGACTGTTATGATCGTTATCTAGTTAGGGTGGAAGAAATGAGACAATCTGCACGCATCATTAAGCAGTGTGTAGCTTGGTTGAGAACGAACCCTGGCCCAGTAATGATGGATGATTACAAAATAGCGCCGCCAAAAAGACAAGTGATGAAAGAGGACATGGAAGCGTTGATTCACCATTTCAAAAATTTTACCGAAGGCTATTCTGTTCCTGAAGGTGAAGTCTACGCAGCGGTAGAGCAACCGAAAGGTGAGTTTGGTATTTATTTGGTTTCAGATGGTTCTAATAAACCATATCGTTTGAAAATTAGAGCAGCCGGTTTTTCGCATTTGGCTGCAATTAACGAATTATCGAAAGGGCATATGTTGGCAGATTTGGTTGCCATTATTTCGAGTTTGGATGTCGTTTTTGGTGAGATTGATCGTTAAGAGGCAAAGAGTATGACAGAGTTATCGGAACAATTAAAACTGACAATCGATCATTGGGTGGCGAAGTTTCCACAAGGAAAGCAGCGCTCAGCTGTCGTCGCTGCGTTGTTGGCTGCGCAACAAGAAAATGGTGGCTGGTTGTCTGAAGCAATTATGTTGGCGGTAGCCGATTACCTCAAGATTTCGAATGTTGAGGTGTTTGAGGTCGCAACTTTTTATGATATGTACGAGTTAAAGCCGATTGGGAAAAATAAAATTGGTTTGTGTACCAATGTGTCATGTAAGTTGCGTGGGTCTGATCAAATTGTAGCAGCTTTAAAACAACGTTTGGGTGTGGGGCTGGGGCAGACCACGGATGATAATTTATTTACCTTAAGAGAAACCGAGTGCCTGGGCGCATGTGCTAATGCACCAGTCTGCCAGGTTAATGATGGGGTGTTCGTTGAGGATTTAACGGTGGAAAGTATGCTTGAGCTGGTGAATCGCTTAGAACAGGAGGCACAGGTTAATCATGAATAATGTTTGTTTTCGAATGAATGAGGTTGATCAGTCAGCGCGCTTGGACGTGTATGAGAAAGCTGGCGGCTATGCTGTTCTAAAGCGTATTTTAAAAGAGAAACAACCCCCTAAAGACATTGTTGACGAGTTAAAGCTGTCGAATTTGCGTGGGCGTGGTGGAGCTGGATTTCCTACCGGGTTGAAGTGGAGTTTTTTATCACCTGATGCGCCAGGGCAAAAATATATTATTTGTAATTCGGATGAAAGTGAGCCTGGTACTTGCAAAGATCGAGTTATTTTAACTTCCAATCCACATCAGGTTATTGAAGGTATCGCGATTGCTTGTTATACCGTGGGGGCAACCGTAGGTTATCATTATTTCCGAGGTGAGTATGTTGAGCCGTTTGACATATGTGAGCAAGCGCTTAAGGAAGCTTACGACGCTGGTTATTTGGGTGAGGATATTTTGGGTTCTGGTATTACGATAGACATTTATAATGTCAAAAGTGCCGGTGCCTATATTTGTGGAGAAGAAACTGGGTTGATGAACGCTTTGGAAGGAAAGCGAGCCTGGCCTCGCTATAAGCCTCCTTTTCCTGCACACGTCGGTCTGTATGGTAAACCCACTAACATCAATAATACCGAAACGTTGGCCTCAGTACCGGTTATTTTGTCTAAAGGTGGTGCTTGGTTTTCGGATATGGGCGTCCCAAAAAGCGGCGGCACAAAAATATTTAGTGTTACTGGCCACGTGGAGAAGCCTGGAAATTTCGAGGTGCCGTTGGGTACGCCATTTAAGGATTTACTCGCGATGGCGGGGGGTGTTTGGAAAAATCGCAAACTCAAGGCCGTGATTCCCGGTGGAAGCTCGATGCCAGTTCTGCCGGCTGAAAAAATCATGGGTATCAACATGGATTATGATAGTCTGATGCAGGCAGGTTCGATGTTGGGTTCTGGGGCGGTGGTTGTTATGGATGAAACCACGTGTATGGTTTCTATGTGTGCGCGCATAGCTAAGTTCTATATGCATGAATCTTGTGGGCAATGTACTCCGTGTCGCGAAGGTACGGGTTGGATCTATCAAATTTTACAGCGTGTTTTAAAAGGTGAGGCGGGTTTAGCTGACCTAGACAGGTTGGGTAAAGTGGCTAAGTCGATTGAGGGCAAAACCATCTGTGCGTTTGGTGAAGCAGCGGCATGGCCAATTCAAGGTTTCTTGCGTCATTTCTACTCAGAGTTTGAGCATTTTGTGAAACGTAAAAAGTCGGTGGTAAGTTAAATGGAATCTGCAATGATCGAATTGGAAATTGATGGCAATAAGGTGAGTGTTCCAGCTGGAACCAGTGTTATTGCCGCAGCGGATCAGTTGGGTATTTACATTCCTCGTTATTGTTATCATAAAAACCTCTCAGTTGCAGCAAACTGCCGTATGTGTTTAGTTGAAGTTGAGAACGTGGGTAAACCGTTACCAGCCTGCGCAACGCCAGTGGCGCCTGATATGAAGGTGTTTACTCAGAGCCCTAAAGCACTTGAGGCTCAGAGAACGGTGATGGAGTTTTTATTAATTAATCACCCGTTGGATTGCCCTATTTGTGATCAGGCAGGTATGTGTGAGTTACAAGACATTTCGATGGGCTACGGTCGTTCTCACTCGTACTTTAATGATAAAAAGCATGCCAGTTATAGCGAAGATTTAGGACCGTTGGTTGAAACTTGGATGACAAGGTGTATCAAATGCACGCGTTGTGTTCGTTTTGGTGAAGAGGTGGCTGGTATGCGTGAACTTGGGGTGGTGAATCGTGGTACGCACTCTGAAATATCAACTTACCTCGAAGATTGTGTCGACTCTGAGTTATCTGGAAATATTATTGATATATGCCCAGTCGGGGCATTAACCGCAAAACCGTCACAATACCAAGCGCGTAATTACGAGTTGTTAGAAACACCCGGTGTGGCATTACACGATTGCGTTGGGTCTAATGTGTATTGGCACATGCGTCGTTTTCAGCACAAAGAAGAGCGTCATGTTATGGCTACCGTACCAAGAGAACATGTTGACATTAATGAAACTTGGATTAGTGACCGAGATCGCTTTTCTTATTGTGGTTTGCAGCATGACAGTCGAGCTTTGGCACCTAAGATAAAAACCTCAGGTCAGTGGGCTGAGGTGACGTGGGAACGAGCGATGGCGGAAGCTGCTGATAAATTAAAAGCAATAGCGCAAAACTACGGGTCTGATCAGTTAGCGTTTTTGGGCTCGCCGAACTCATCCACTGAAGCGCTATACTTATTGCAGAAATTGGCGCGTGAATTGGGTTGTAACAACGTGGATCATCGATTAAAGCACCAAGATTCTAGTGTTCATGAACCTGTTTGTGTTAATTCCCTGGGGATGGCGTTAACTGAATTAGAGCAGGTTAAAACTGTGTTGTTGATTGGTTCGGATATTCGTTATGAACAACCCTTATTGTGTCATCGTGTTCGAAAGGCAGCGATCAATGGCGCTCGAGTTATGTCGATCAATGTTAAACGTTTGAACGCTAACTTTGACTTAAATAATCAAGTGGTGGTGTGTGATTTTGTTGACGCGATTATGCAATTAGCTAAAGCGCTTGGGGTTAAGCATGCTTTACTCGATCCGCTATCAGTCACTGCTGATATTCAAGCAATTGCCACAGTGATGCAGGAATCAGGTGATGGCTCTGTTTTGTTAGGTCACTATGCTCTGGAACATCCACAGTCCACTTGGTTGACGTGGTTGGTTCGTGAAATTGAATCCGTTTTATCAAACCAAAAGGTCGGGTATTTAACTCACGGGGCTAACTCTTCAGGGGCGGTTGTGGCTGGTGTGCTTCCTCATGTTGATAGTACGGGTGCGTTTATTGATGCTCCAGGGCTGTCTGCATCTGAGTTGCTTGATGATAAGCCAGTCAAAGCATATGTTTTGCTAAATTTTGAGGCTGAAAATGATGTGGCAAAAACGGCCAGTGCTATAAAAGCATTAGATCAATCGGCTCTGGTGATTTGTTTGTGTGTTTATGAAACCGAGATGATGCGCCAGTATGCTGATTTTATTTTTCCGATAGCGCCGTACACCGAGTGTGCGGGGACGTATTTTAATGTTGAGGGTCGAAAACAAGTGATGGCAGCTGCTAGTGTGCCAATGGGTGCTGCAAAACCGGCGTGGAAGGTTTTGCGTGTATTGGCCCATTTTATGGAGCGAACTGATTTTGAGTATTCGAGCATCGATGTTTTGCGGTCTGAAATTGATTCAATTAAGCGGGTTGAAATCAGAGAAGTGAATTCAACGACAGATTTTGTTGTGGAGCCTTTTAACAGAGAAGCGTTACAGCGCTATGCATACACGCCTATTTATCATGTTGATGCGGTAGTTCGGCGCTCTTTACCGTTGTCTAAAACCGCATTGGCTAAAGTTAATGTGGTTTGTGTGAATTTAGACACGGCAAGTCGCTTGGGAATTGTTGATTGTAAGCGGGTGGTTGTCTCTCAAGGCGGGCTTGAACGCGAGTTTGATTTTAAAGTTGATGGTGCTATGGCAGATAATGTGGTTTCTTTGCCATCAGGGTTGACTGAATGCTCTGCCTGGGGGTTGGGGCATGGCGCTATAACATTGCGGGGGTCGGTGTGATAGATCAAATTTACCATTTATTGTGGATCGTGGTTAAGATACTTTGTATCGTAATTCCTGTTTTTGTGGCTGTGGCTTACGCGACTTTTTTTGAGAGGAAAGTGGTTGCTTACGTTCAGTTAAGAATGGGGCCCAATAGAGCCGGTCCAATGGGCTTCTTTCAGCCTTTAGCGGATGTCTTGAAGTTGATGTTTAAAGAAATTGTTCATCCGGTTCAGAGTAGCAAACGTTTTTTTGTTATTGCACCTTTGCTTGCCATTACACCGGCTCTTGCTGCTTGGGCGGTGGTGCCGTTCAGTCCAAAATTGATACTGGCTGATGTTAATGCGGGTGTGTTGTATTTATTTGCCATGGGTTCACTGGGTATCTATGGTATCTTGTTGGCTGGTTGGTCCTCGAATTCAAAGTACGCGTTGTTAGGAACACTTCGTTCTATGGCGCAGGTTGTGTCGTATGAGATCGCAATGGGTTTTGTTTTTGTTGGTGTGCTATTGGCTGCGGGAACACTGAATCTGAAAGAAATTGTTCTAAACCAGTCTGGTGGCTTGTGGCACTGGTATTGGATACCGCTATTCCCATTATTTATTATCTACTGGATATCCGGTGTCGCTGAAACCAACAGGGCTCCGTTTGATGTGTCAGAAGGTGAATCTGAAATTGTCGCAGGTTTTCATGTTGAATATTCAGGGATGGGCTTTGCATTATTCTTCTTGGCTGAATACGCCAACATGATTTTGATTTCCGTTATCGCGTCATTGCTTTTTCTGGGTGGATGGTTGTCTCCTTTTCAAGGTGTTCCGTTTTTAGGTGACTGGCTTTCTTGGGTTCCTGGGGTTGTCTGGTTGTTGCTTAAAATGTCCTTCTTTATGTTTATGTACTTTTGGCTGCGTGCCACCTTTCCAAGATATCGATACGATCAGATAATGGGTTTGGGTTGGAAAGTGCTCATACCCGTTAGCATATTATGGGTAATAATTGTTGCCATATCGTTGCATTTTTCACTATTGGGGTATTGGATTAAATGAGTTTATTAAGTCAAATAAAAAAACAAATTCGTCGATTTTCGCTATTTGAGTTATTGCGAGGCTTGTCTGTTACCGGTTCCTCTTTTTTTAAGAAGAAAATCACTATTCGCTATCCCGAGGAGGAAATGCCTGTATCCAATCGCTTCAGAGGCATGCTGGCTCTGCGTCGCTACCCCAATGGCGAAGAGCGCTGTATTGCGTGCAAGCTCTGTGAGTCAATTTGTCCTGCATTAGCTATCACGATCGAGGCTGGGCCTCGTGAAAACGACGGGTCACGAAGAACCACGCGCTTTGATATTGATACTTTTAAATGTATCAACTGTGGTTTTTGTGAGGAAGCCTGTCCAGTCGACTCCATCGTGCTTACCCCTGAAATGCATTACCAGGTGGCGCAACGTGGAGATAATATCCTGACAAAGCAAAAATTATTGGCCATTGGTGATATGTATGAGGATCAGTTGGCCCAGGATCGTGAATTAGATAAAGATTATCGTTAGTTGTGGAGATGAATTGTGCCAATATATGATGTTATATTTTATTTTTTTGCAGTCACTCTGGTATTGTCAGCTTTGGGTGTCGTTTCAACAAAAAATGCGGTGACAAGTGTTTTGTTCTTGGTGCTGAGTTTTTTTTCAAGTTCAGTTTTGTGGATGATGTTGCATGCTGAGTTTCTTTCGTTAGTTCTCATCTTTTTGTATGTTGGCGCTGTCATGGTGTTGTTTCTTTTTGTCTTGATGATGATTGATTTTAGATCGTCGTTACAGCAGCAAAGTTCGAAAGTGTATACCCTGTTGGCGTTGATTTTTTTAGTGGTGTTCTCAGTGATTGTGAGTTTGGCATTGATATCCCAGCACTTACCTAAGTTGGATATGAGTTCTACTCGTCTAACAATGGTGGGTAACACTCAGGCATTGGGTCAATTGCTTTACACCCGTTTTGTTTATGAATTTGAGGTTGTTGGTGCTATTTTGTTGGTGGCGATTGTGGCAGCAATTAGTCTGTCTCAAGTGTTTCCAAGACGAGATACCAAGCACCAGAATGTTGATTATCAGCACGCTGCCAAGAAAGAACATCGACTTAAAATTATTAAAATGGAGTCTGAAAAATGATACCCATAGATCACTATTTGATATTAAGTGCTATCGTCTTTGCGATTAGTTTGGCTGGTATGGTTATTAATCGTCAGAATATTATCATACTGCTGATGTGTGTTGAATTGATGTTGTTAGCGGTGAACTTTAATTTTGTGGTTTTTGCACAATACTATGGTTTGAAAGCAGGTGAACTTTTCGTGTTTTTTGTGCTTGCAGTTGCTGCGGCTGAATCAGCTGTGGGCTTGGCGATTTTAGTGCTTATCTTCAGACGTAAAAAATCCATTGATATTCAGAATTTGTCAATGCTAAAAGGATAATGATAATGATAAAAACGTTGGCGTTAGTGATTGTTCTATGCCCTCTTGTTGGTAGCATTTTTGCCGGCTTGTGTGGGACTTTGTTAGGGCGAAAGGGGACTCATCGGTTAACTATTCTGTTGATGCTCGTGGCTTTTGGTTTATCTTGTTGGTTAATGGAGCGTGTGTGTCTCGGTCAAATGTCATTTAATGGGCCAATTTACACTTGGGCAGTGAGTGGTAGTTTTCATTTTGATATTGGCTTCTTGGTTGATCGTTTGACCGCTGTGATGATGGTGACGGTGACTTTTGTGTCATTGCTGGTCCACGTTTATAGTATGGGTTACATGCAAGAGGATGCGGGCTATCAGCGTTTTTTTAGTTATGTTTCTTTGTTTACCTTTATGATGCTAATGCTGGTGCTGGCGAATAACTTTCTTCAGTTATTTTTAGGTTGGGAAGGCGTTGGTTTAGTTTCTTATTTGTTGATCGGGTTTTGGTTTGCTAAAGAATCAGCTGCAATGGGTGGGTTAAAGGCGTTTATTGTGAATCGTGTTGGGGATATAGGCCTTATTTTGGGTCTGGCTGCGATTATTGATTATTTTGGTTCTCTGGATTATCAAACGGTTTTTGCTAAAGCGCATTCCATGGTTGGGGTTCACGTGTCATTGCTGCCGGGGCACCCTTGGATGTTGATTACGGTTATCTGTATTCTGCTTTTTATCGGCGCAATGGGTAAATCTGCACAGTTCCCACTGCATGTGTGGCTGCCGGCCTCAATGGAAGGCCCCACACCGATTTCAGCGTTGATTCACGCTGCAACCATGGTAACGGCCGGTGTGTTCATGGTTGCTCGACTGTCTCCTCTGTATCAATTATCGCCCACTGCAATGAGCGTGGTGTTGATTATTGGTTCGACTGGGGCGCTATTCTTGGGCCTACTTGCTTTTGTTGAATTTGATATCAAGAGGGTCATTGCTTATTCCACTATGTCTCAACTGGGTTACATGATGGCTGCCAATGGCGTGGCTGCTTTTTCTGTGAGTATTTTTCACTTAGTTACGCACGCTTGTTTTAAAGCGCTGCTTTTCCTCTGTGCCGGATCCGTCATTATTGGTCTGCATCATCAGCAAGATATGCGAAAAATGGGTGGTTTGAGAAAGAAATTACCGGTGACGTATTGGTGTTTTCTTATCGGTTCTTTAGCGTTAGCTGCAGTGCCCCCGTTCTCGGGTTTTTATTCGAAAGATTTGGTTATTGATGCAGTCAAGCACAGTTCAATTTCGGGAGCGCATTATTCGTATTGGTGCTTATTGATCGGCGCTTTTGTAACAGCTTACTATATTTTTAGAGCTTTTTTCATGACATTTCATGGGAAGCCACGATACGAGAACGACCCAAGTCACCCAGTAAAAGAAAAGCTTTCAATGACTTTTCCTTTGATGATGTTGGCTATACCTAGTGTGGTACTGGGTGGGCTTTTGTTTGGTTATTTGTTTTCTGGTGCTGGCTGGTTGGGTGGGGCCATTGCGAATCATCCTCATAACCCGATGAAGGGAGTGTCTTTACCAGATTTCATTGGTTACGCAACGCATGCACTGTCAACCTGGCCGTTTATCCTGTCCGTGTTGGGGATTGTTCTCGCATGGTGCAACACGTTGTTGGTGCCTTCTTTCCCTAATTTCTTGGCAGTGCGTTTTTCATGGTTAAAAAAGCTGCTTGAGATAGAGTACGGTATCGATGTTTTTTATCGTTTATTTATAGTTAAACCAGTGACAAAATTAAGTTGCTTTTTTTATCACATTACAGATAGGAAAATCATTGACGATGGCATGGTGAATAATTCAGGTCGAGGTGTTCAGGTTTTTTCTAAGTGTTTGCGCATGCTGCAAACGGGTTATTTGAATCACTATGTTTTGTTGATGTTAGTCAGCCTCATTGCCCTCTTAGTTTGGGGCTCTATTGAAATAGGTTTTTAAAAATGATATTACACTTTAATATACTAAGTGCTCTCGTGTGGTTACCGGTGGTCGGTGCTATTATTATTCTTATGCTAAATCAGAATGTGTCTAAAAACACATTGCGTTCGATTGCGCTTTTATTTTCCTTGCTCGGTTTAGCCTTGTGTGTTTATCTTTGCTACCATTTTGACTCGAATTCCAATGCGAGTTCGAGTTTATTGAACTATCAAATGCAGTTTAAAGAGACTGTTCGCTGGATTCCGCTGTTGCACATCAATTATGCTTTGGGTGTTGACGGTATTGCTCTACCTTTAGTGGTGCTAACTTGTTTCACTACGCTGATTGTTATTTTGGGTTCTTGGTCCATGGTGAATGAAAAAGTTGCGCAGTATCTGGCTGTTTTTTTGATGATGCAGGGGATGGTGATTGGTGTTTTTTGTGCTAGAGATGCCATGTTGTTTTACTTTTTCTGGGAGGCCATGCTGATTCCAATGTACCTTAGCATTGGCATCTGGGGTGGGAAAAATAGAAATTATGCGGCCATTAAGTTTTTCATGTACACCTTCGTTGGTTCTGCGTTAATGTTGATTGCTTTATTGTATCTGTATTTTAAAACAGGGACATTTAATATAGAGTCGTGGTATCGTATTTCGCATTTGTCTATGACGGAGCAGATGTGGTTGTTTCTTGCTTTTTTTATGGCGTTTGCTATCAAAATCCCAATGTGGCCTTTTCACACTTGGCTGCCAGACGCTCATACAGAAGCACCGGCTGGTGGTTCGGTGGTTTTGGCGGCTTTGATGCTCAAATTAGGCGGTTATGGTTTTTTGAGATTTTCGATGCCAATATTGCCTGATGCATCGAATCATTTTGAGTGGCCAATTATCATTTTGTCTTTGATTGCCATTGTTTATGTTGGGTTGATTGCTTTAGCACAAAAAGATATGAAACGATTGATTGCGTACTCTTCGGTTGCTCATATGGGATTTGTCACGCTGGGGTGTTTTATGGCTTTGGTTATTAATCACGTGGATACTCAAGCAGACGCATTTATGGCCATGGAAGGGGCAATGACCCAAATGATTTCGCATGCATTCGGTTCTGGTGCCATGTTCTTGGCGTTTGGAGTTATATACAGTCAGATTAAAACTCGTCAAATTGATGATTTTGGTGGTATTGCGAAAACCATGCCTGTTTTTGCTGCCTTTTTTATGGTTTATGCAATGTCAAATGTTGGCTTGCCGGGCACGTCTGGTTTTGTCGGCGAGTTTATGGTTATTTTGAGTTCTTTTAAAGGTAATTTTTGGGTGACTTTTTTTGCAGCATCGACCTTGGTTGTTGGGGCAGCTTATACTCTTACCATGTATAAGCGAGTCTTTTTTGGTCCAGTGGCAAACGATCGTGTGGCGCAATTAAAGGATGTCGGCGGGCCCGATCTTATTGCGTTTATTTTATTGGCTGCTGCTGTATTGATTATTGGGTTATTTCCAAACGTAATGATCCAAGTTTTTCATAACTCAGTGCATAAAATTCTGCTGTTGAGTTTGCATAGTAAATTATGAGGATTTTATCATGTTAAGTAATATGGGCATACAAAACCTGTTTCTAGCTCCACAGGCAATCATGTTGATTATGGTTTGTGTGTTGCTTTTGGTTGCCGCTTTTTTTCCAAAATCCAAAGGCTGGGTGTACCTTTTATCGCAGTTGACGCTGTTATTAACCATTTGTTCTATCTTATACGATTATCGTTTGTATCACTCCACTACAGTTGTATTGCCAGGCGCTCTCAGGCAATTTACTCTTGTTTTCGTTTTGGTGCTGGTGTCCATTTGCTTTGTGTTTGCACGAGAATACAACGACGAGAATCTGATGCCGAGACATGAATTCTTTATTTTAGGTTTGCTGTCGACGCTTGGAATGATGGTTCTTATTTTGTCAAATAATCTATTGTCTGCTTATCTTGGTATAGAACTTATGTCATTGCCTATTGTGGCCATGATCGCTATGAAAAGAGTGAAGCCACGTTGCCTAGAAGCATCCATGAAGTACTTTGTTATGAGTGCGGTTGGTTCAGGTTTGTTGCTTTATGGCTTTTCTTTTTTATTTGGTATTACGCATCAGCTCCAGTTAAAGTCGATATCTGATGTGTTGCTTACTCAAGCTCATTCAACTGTGTTGCTTTGGGTGGCTGTGTCATCTATATTGGCTGGTTTGCTGTTTAAGCTTGGTGTTGCGCCGTTTCATAGCTGGGTGGCTGATGTGTATGATGGTGCGCCCAACTCGGTTACTTTGTTTATGTCCACGGGCCCAAAGGTCGCGGTTTTGGTGTTTTTGCTGATTTTTTTAGGTGGCTTACATGCGTTGAGCCCAATTTGGCAAACGATCGTCATTGTAGCTGCCATGCTATCAATTGCCCTTGGTAATTTAGTGGCAATTGTACAAACAAATTTAAAACGCATGCTGGCTTATTCTTCTGTGGCGCACATGGGTTTTTTGTTGCTTGGGGTTTATGGTATTACGGCCACATCGTCAACTGAATTCACCCTTTCTCCCCCCATGATATTCTACATTTTAAGTTACAGCACCATGTCTTTAGCTGCATTTGGGTTGTTGGTGGCATTATCGCGGATGGGGGAAGAAATAAATGAAATCAGTAGTTTATCTGGTTTGGCCAACCGTCAGCCTTGGATGGCGTTTTTAATGTTGTTGACGCTTTTTTCTATGGCAGGTGTTCCGCCGTTGTTAGGTTTTATGGCAAAAATAAACATACTCGAATTACTTGTGAGCACAGGTCATATGTATCTCGCTGTTTATGCCATTATTTTTGCTATTATTGGCGCTTATTATTACATTCGTGTGGTAAAGGTGATGTACTTTGAGACGGGTGAAACTCTAACAGACGCAGAAAAAAACGCTTATGCCACACCCACAGGTTACTTGGCAATGACAGTCACAGGGTCAGCACTGTTGCTAGTTGGTATTTTACCAGCAGGTCTTCTTCGTTTGTGTCACCTAATGGCCTTTTTCTTTTGGCCTCAGGTATCGCCGTAGTGTACTGATATTAATGTTAAAATTTTTTTTATTTGCGGTGATTTTTTTATGTTTAGTGGCGATTCGACTGGTTGATCTAATCGCAATAGCATTTTAAGTAGATAAGTCTTGTTTTTTTTTAAAATAGTCGATAATATATCGGCTTCGACGCGGGGTGGAGCAGTCTGGTAGCTCGTCGGGCTCATAACCCGAAGGTCGCAGGTTCAAATCCTGCCCCCGCAACCAATTTTGGTCCTGAGTGATTAAAAAAATAATTTTTTTGTGGGGCTGCTAGCCCTTTTTTTTTGCTTTGAGGTTTATGCTAAATGCTGGATGTTCGTTTAAAAGACTTGATTCAACCGATTGTTGAAGGAATGGGTTTTGAATATGTCGGGCTTGAATTGCTCTCTGGGCATAGCATGACGGTGAAGTTGTATGTTGATGCTGAAAATGGGATTAATCTTGATGCTTGCGCGTCAATTAGTCGACAGGTTTCATCTGTACTTGATGTGGAAAACTTGATTGAGTCAGCTTATCAGTTAGAGGTTTCTTCTCCAGGCATCGATCGACCGCTATTTTCTTTGTCTGATTACCATAAAGTGATAGGGCAAAGGGTGAAAATTCGACTTCATACCCCGGTTGATGGGCGCCGAAATGGAGTTGGGGAGTTGGTTTCGATCAATGATGAAGAAATCACAATGATGCTAGATGGTGCTGTAACTTGGGTTGTTGAGCATTGTATGGTAAAAAAAGCAAATTTAAAAAAGCAAATTTAAAAAAGCAAATTTAAAACGGTAATTTTGAGGTAATCAAATGAACACTGAGAATAGAGAAATTTTGAATGTGGTAGAGTCGTTATCAAACGCTAAGGGTGTGAGTAAGGCTGTGATAGTCGAAGCAATCGAAATGGCGTTAGCTCTCGTAACCGCTAAGCGATACCAGGAAGATGTAAGTATTCGAGTTGAGATTGATACACAGACCGGCGGGTATCAAACTTTCAGGCGTTGGGAAGTTATTGCTGATGATGCTTTTGAAGGCGATGACGAATCTGAAGAAAATTATTTGCCTGGGCAGCAGCTTATTTTAAGTGAGGCCATATCGAAATATGATGATGGCAGCTTGAAAGTAGGAGAATGGGTAGAAGAACAAGTTGATTCAGTTGATTTTGGTCGCATTGCAGCGCAACAAGCTAAACAGGTTATTTTGCAAAAAGTACGCGAAGCCGAGCGTGAGAAAATTAAAGCTTTCTACGCTGAACGTATTGGCGAATTGATTGTGGCAGCGGTTAAGCGTGTGACAAGAGATTTTCTTGTTTTAGATTTAGGGGACAGTGCAGAAGCGCTATTACCTAGAAGCAATCTGGTTGCTCGTGAAAATTTTAGATTAAACGACCGTGTGCGTGTTATTTTGGAGGCGGTTCGTGAAGAACCACGAGGCCCCCATGTGTTAGTAACCAGGACTTCGCCTGATTTTTTAATTGAATTGTTTAAGATTGAAGTTCCTGAAATTGGTGATGACGTCATCGAGATTAGGTCTGCCGCACGTGATCCTGGTATGCGGGCCAAAATTTCAGTTAAAACTAACGATGGTCGCGTTGATCCCGTGGGTGCTTGTGTTGGAATGCGCGGTTCTCGAGTTCAAGCTGTTTCAAATGAGCTTAATGGTGAGCGTGTTGATATTGTTCTTTGGGATGATAATCCTGCTCAATATGTTTTGAATGCAATGAAACCGGCTGAAATCTCGTCTATAGTGGTTGATGAAGATAATGGGCAAATGGATTTGGCGGTAACAGAAGATCAATTGTCGCTAGCGATTGGTCGTCAAGGTCAGAATGTTCGGTTAGCTAGTGAATTGACTGGTTGGAAATTGAACTTGATGAGCGAAAGCGAGGCTGCTAAAAAGCATGAAAGTGAATCTGAGCGAATTCAAAATAAATTTGTTACTGAATTGGATGTTGAAGATGATGTTGCTTTATTGTTAGTTTCTGAAGGTTTTACTTCTATCGAATCTATTGCAAATTTAGCAGGTGATGATAAAAGAGCCATCAAGGGTTTGGATGATGAAAGCGTAGCAGAGCTAAGTAGCCGAGCGCAAGACGCCTTATTGATTGCCGAATTAGCAGAAACTACAGAGCCTGATGAAGACTTGTTGGCATTGGATGGTGTCTCATCTGAAATGGCAGATACTTTGGCTCAAAACGGTGTTGTTTGTAGGGAAGATTTGGCTGAGATGTCTGTGGATGAATTGTTGGAAATTATCTCTATGGATGCGGAAAGTGCGGGTGAGTTAATAATGGAAGCAAGGGCACATTGGTTTGCTTCTGAGTAATGCGTAATAAATATTGAGGCTTAAAACATGGCAGGAATAGGTTTATCACAGTTAACGGCTAAGTTGATAAAAAATAGAATCTTGAGTGAAGGTACATCAGAGCAGGAGTTGTTGGTTCGACTGAAAGATGCGGGCTTGGTTGATGACTCTGCTGGGGAAGATGTTTTAATCCAAGCGTCACAGTTAGGTAAGCTATTAAGTCATTTGCGCGGCGGTGAAAAAAAAGAAATTGTTAGAGATAAAACGGTTGATATCAAGAAAACATCTCCAGCCTCAGGGTCTAAAATAGTTTTTAAGAAGAAAAATACTCAAACTAAATCGGCTGTTAAAATAAAAAAATCGGAACCCGTTTCGGTTTCTAAAACAAAAATCGTTGCGGAACCTGTGAAAGTAAAAAAATCGGACACGGTGCCAACAGCGCCAGAGCCTAAGGTCGAGATAAAGTCTGAGGCTTCAGTATCAGATTCTGATGCTGCGGCGAAAGATAAAAGAAAGTCAAAGCTTGACTACGCAGAGGAGCGTCGAAAACAAAAAAAATTAAAAGAAGAGCGTGCTCAAAAAAAGAGGCAAAGAAAATCCAAAGGTCTGACTGCGTCCTTCTCCGGTGAATCAATATTGGAAACCAACTTTACTAAGCCAGATAAGCCGGTGGTCAAAGAAGTTAAAATTCCAGAGATGATTCGGGTGTCTGAGTTAGCAATGAAGATGTCGGTAAAAGCAGCTGAAGTCATAAAGGTGATGATGAAAATGGGGGCAATGGTAACCATAAACCAGATGATTGATCAGGACACTGCTTACCTAGTTGTTGATGCTATGGGTCATAAGCCCGTGCTGGACACGGCCACCACAATTGAAGAAGAAGTTTTAATAGAATCGAGTGTTGAAGGTGAAGAAGAGCCTCGCGCACCGGTTGTGACTATCATGGGACACGTTGATCATGGTAAAACATCGCTGCTTGATTATATTAGAACCACTAAAGTGACGAGTGTTGAGGCGGGTGGTATAACTCAGCATATAGGAGCTTATCGAGTTGCTACTAAAAAAGGAGAAATCACCTTTCTTGATACTCCGGGGCATGAGGCGTTTACAGCTATGCGTGCACGTGGTGCGAAATGTACAGACGTTGTTATTTTGGTTGTGGCGGCTGATGATGGGGTGCAGCCGCAAACACTGGAAGCAATTCAACACGCGAAGGCCGCAGATGTGCCTTTGGTCGTGGCGATAAACAAGATGGATAAGCCTGAGGCTGATCCAGATAACATTCGCACACAGTTAAGTCAGCATGGTGTGATATCTGAAGCTTGGGGTGGTGAACACATGTTTCAGGAGATTTCAGCTAAAACTGGACAAGGTGTTGATGATCTTTTGGATGGTATCGTGTTGCAAGCAGAAATGATGGAGTTATCGGCCGTTTCAACTGGTTTGGCGAAAGGGGTTGTGATTGAGTCTCGTTTAGATAAGGGTAAGGGGCACGTGTCAACTGTTTTAGTGACATCTGGTGAGTTGAATAAGGGTGATATTATTCTAGCTGGACGAGAATATGGACGAGTTCGTATGATGCGGAGTGATGATGGCTCAATTGCTGTTACTGCTGGACCCTCCTTTCCTGTTGAAGTGGCAGGTTTGTCTGGGTCGCCAATCGCCGGGGATGACGTGGTGGTGGTTCAAAGTGAGAGGAAAGCAAGAGAGGTTGCGCAGTTTAGGCAAGGTAAGTTCCGCGAATATAAGCTGGCTAAACAACAGGCTGCAAAACTGGAGAACTTGTTTGAATCAGTTGATAAGAAAGGCCGAAAAGAACTTAATATTGTTCTAAAAGCAGATGTTCAAGGCTCGGTAGAAGCTATCATGGACTCGTTGCATAAGTTATCTACGGATGAGGTTAAGGTTAGGTTTGTTGCTTATGGTGTCGGTGCCATTACTGAATCTGATGTGAACTTGGCGGTTGCTTCTGCAGCAGTTATTGTTGGTTTTAATGTAAGGGCTGGTTATTCGGCTAAGCAGTTGGCCCAAAAAGAAACTGTTGATTTGAGATACTATAGTATCATATACGATTTAATTAATGAGGTGAAATCGGCCATGTCCGGTATGCTGGCGCCTGAAATACAAGAGAAAATTGTTGGTTTGGCTAGAGTTCAAGATGTGTTTAGGTCTTCTAAAATAGGAGCCATTGCGGGTTGCCTTGTTGAAGAGGGTTCTATGCGTGAAGCGTTGCCAATTCGTGTTTTGCGTGACAATGTCGTTATATTTGAAGGTGAGTTGGAATCTCTACGTCGATTCAAAGATGAAGTTAAAGAAGTTAAAAACGGTACCGAATGTGGTGTTGGTGTAAAAAATTACAATGATATTAAAGTTGGTGATCAGATAGAGTGTTTTGAAAGGGTATCTGTTGCTAGGACGTTAACGTAATGATGTTTTTTTTGGTGTATTGATAGGTTGGGGGAGCTGTGTATAAAGTAACTAAACGTTCTGTTAAATTCGCTAGTGTTTTAAAGCGATTGTTGATGACCATTATAAGTAGAAAACTTGCTGACTCTGCGCTGCGAACTTTATCTATTAGTCACGTTGATCTTTCTCCAGATTTACGTAACGCAAAGGTTTTTGTATCCATTCCGTTTGGTGTTGATAATCCTGAATCTTTGATTGCAAAATTAACCAATCAGATGTGTTTTATTCGAAAAGAACTTGCGCGATCATCTGAGTTTCGTTATTTACCTAAGTTGTCATTTCATCTAGATCATTTTCTTGCTAAAGCAACTAAGTTAACTGAGTTGATAGAACAGAGCTCAAGCTAATTTATTTGATGCGGCTTTTTTAATTGTCTTTCTGAGTATTAATAAGATGAAAAGAAATCTGTCAGCATTTTTGTTATTAGATAAGCCTGTTGGTTTGTCTTCGAATAAAGCGCTTCAACGTGTTAAGAAATTGTTTGCTGTTAAAAAAGCAGGGCATGTGGGTACGCTTGATCCGTTGGCGAGTGGTATGCTACCTATATGCTTTGGTGCGGCAACTCGTTTTTCGGATTTTCTGGTGTCTGAATACAAGACTTATTTAGTGACCGCTCGGCTTGGTGTGAAAACATCAAGCGGTGACGCGGAAGGTGAGGTCGTGCTCGAGCGAGATGTTCCGCTTGTAACTGAAGATGCTTTAAACAATCTAATGCATTCTTTTCGTGGTGAAATAGTTCAAATCCCTCCCATGTATTCGGCAGTAAAACATAAGGGTAAACCGTTGTATGAATATGCTAGGCGAGGTCTTGAGGTCAATCGATCTACTCGTAAAGTGATTATACGCTCTTTTTCTTTGGTTAGCATGGTCGATGCTGTGACTCTCAGGTTTGAAGTTCGTTGTAGTAAGGGTACTTATATTAGAACTTTAATTGAAGATTTGGGAGAGGCGCTGGGTTGTGGCGCACATGTTATTGAGCTGAGGCGTACCTGTGTTGGTGATTTTTGCGAGGGTGGAATGATCACACTTGATCATTTGGGTGGCTTATTTCAGCAAGGTGGCTTGACGGAGATTGATAAGTGCTTAATGCCCGTTTCAAGGATGTGTGTTGCGTTTGATGTGGTGCATTTAGAGCAATCAAAATCATTGGATTGGGTTCATGGTAGGCCTGTTTTTATTGAGGCTATGTTGTTAAGTACAAAGCTGGTTTCAGTGTTTCATCAATCAGGTGAATTTTTAGGTATTGCTGAGCCCCAAGAGGATGGTTTGCTTAAGGTCAAGAAATGTTTACCTACATCTGACTTTACGTTTATGTCTTAGGTTATTGCGTCATAATTTCTATCGGTGTTAGTGCTTAGAAAAAACAACTCGACTAGTACTACTTGTTCAATTTTTATTGATATAAGCAGCGAATTATTGGCGGTTAATATATTCTATTCAGTTGTTGATACGCGCTGCTGTGTTAGGTTATTGTTTCGCCTGAGCGAAGTGTGAAGACTTCGCAACCCGATTTGGTTACGCCAAGGGTGTGTTCCCATTGAGCAGATAATTTTCGGTCTTTTGTAATAACGGTCCAGTCATCGTTAAGTAACTTAATATGCCGTTGTCCCAGGTTAATCATGGGCTCAATGGTGAAAGTCATTCCTTCTTTTAGTTCTAATCCGGTATTTGGGGTGCCGTAATGTAAAACTTGAGGGTCTTCGTGGAAGTTTTTACCAATACCGTGACCACAGTATTCTCTGACAACCGAGTAATTGTGTTTTTCAGCGTGTTGTTGAATGACGGCGCCTATGTCACCTAAGCGGGTGCCTGGGCGAACCAAATCAATAGCAAGGTATAAGCATTCTTGGG
>CACHNP010000025.1 GCA_902581285.1 uncultured Gammaproteobacteria bacterium
CTGATTTAATCTATAATTGGCTCTACTGCTGCATTCAGCAACTCAATTAACTCTGTGTCCATGTAACGGTAGTTGTCTTCGATGTCTAATACAATGCAACGCTTAGAACGCAACTGGTTGAAACGCTTAAGCAAGATGGATTTATGCTCCTGTTCCATCACCAAAATACAATCTGCCCAATCAACCATGGCAGAGGTCACCCGTATTCGAGCCGACGAAGCAGTCCCCGCTGAGCGCACTGACAGCCCCTCACGACGGGCAAACAGCGTTTCTGCCGTTCTGCTGCGCCACTGATTACGACTGCAGACAAATAATAATTTCATGAAAAAACCTCAAGCCTTCGTCGCCGATTAACCCATGTTAGCGATCAGTTTCTCACCAAAATCAGAACAGCTAATCGCTTCCACACCCGGCATCAACTGCGCAAAATCACAGGTCACCTGCTTAGCCAAAATGGTTTTACTCATGGCAGCAATGATAAGGTCCGCTGCTTCCCCCCATCCCAAATGTCGCAACATCATCTCCGCCGATAGAATCAACGACCCCGGGTTCAATTTATTCTGCCCCGCAAAGCGAGGTGCAGTGCCGTGCGTCGCTTCAAACAATGCCACCCCGTCGCCAAGATTAGCGCCCGGTGCAATACCAATTCCGCCCACTTGCGCCGCGAGCGCATCGGAAATGTAATCACCATTGAGATTAAGCGTCGCAATCACATCAAAGTCCGCTGGATTCAGAAGAATGTGCTGCAAAAATGCATCCGCAATCACGTCTTTAACAACTATAGATTCACCCGTGCTCGGGTTTTTGTACTGATACCACGGCCCACCATCGAGTAATTTCGCACCGAACTCATCACGAGCACACGCATAGCCCCACTCTTTGAAGGCGCCTTCGGTAAACTTCATGATGTTACCTTTATGTACCAAGGTAACCGAGGATCGATTGTGATCTATCGCGTATTGCAGGGCTTTTCGCACCAGCCGTTGCGAACCTTCCGAATTTGAGTCACGCCCATCTCTTGCTGCAGAAAGTCAATCACGCGCTTCGCCTCAGGTGTGCCTTGCTGCCACTCTATTCCGGCATAAATGTCTTCTGAATTTTCACGAAAAAATCACCATATCCACTTGCTCGGGGTGTTTCACCGGACTGGGCACGCCCGAAAAATACGACACGGGGCGCTGACAAACGTACAGATCCAACTGTTGTCGCAAAGCTACATTGATAGAACGAAAACCACCCCCCACCGGCGTGGTTAAAGGCCCCTTGATCGCAACACGATACTCGCGCAACGCGGTCACGGTTTCCTCAGGTAACCATTGACCCTCTCCATAGACTCGACAGGCCTTTTCTCCCGCATACACCTCCATCCAAGCGATCTTTCTTTCACCCGAATACGCACATTCCACTGCACGATCAACAACCGCTTGCATCACCGGCGTAATCTCAGGACCAATTCCATCCCCCTCGATGAACGGAATAATGGGGTGATCAGGTACAGTGATCTCGGCGCTTAATGGATCAAAAGCAATCGGATGACCCTCTGACGGAACCAAAATACGGTGGAAACCCATAGCTAACTCCTGTATAGTTATAGTACATGCTTAATGTTTAGCTTAACAACTTTTGACAACAAAGCAACAATGACCGCTGTCATTGGCTAGCAAGAGCGATAAAAATGAAACAACAAACTTACTGTGTCTTTTGTGGCTCAAAGCCGGGTTTACAGCCGTCCTACGCTCAACAAGCGACCCGACTGGGAAGCCTTCTAGTCGAGCACGGGCACAACCTGGTTTTTGGCGGCGGCAACACCGGCTTGATGAAGGCAGTTGCAGATGGTTACAAGCAGTTTAACCATCAATCTAAAGGTAAAATCATCGGCATCACCATTGATCACTTTGTTGAGAGTGATCTATACCTGGATACAGACGAGGTTATTGTTGCGGATAGCTTGCAAGACAGGAAAAAAAGCATGTTTGACCTGGCGGACGTCTTCGTGGTGCTACCAGGCGGGATAGGTACCTTGGATGAGGCGCTGGATGTATGGGCATATTGTGACATCAACAAATCAAAAAAAAATCTAGTTATTGTTAATCATCATCACTTCTACTCCCCCTTACTTCGCATGATAGAGCGAATGAAAAAGCACCAATTTCTCACAGAGAACACACCCGAACCAAGAATAATAGCCACTGTCGATGATTTATTTCTGTAATAAAACTTGAGTTGGAATCAGAGATTCTTCGCGTAACAACATAAGCACCTCACGATTGATCAAGGCCGCATCAAAAGCACACATGGCGAATCATACTATGTTGCATCTGTGTACACTAGACCATTGACGAAACAGAAAGAAAAGATTAAGATCATGCCTTTTCGAAGAGATAGCAATTGCTTTATATTCACGGAATCGGGCACTACCACCCTGAAAACAAAATCACCAACCAGTTTTTGGAAGGTTTGAACATAGACACCACCAATGAATGGATTCTTGATCGCGTTGGGATTCACCAAAGGCGAACAGACCTTTCTCTTGATTACATCCAAAACACACTGAACAAACAACCTGAGTTAGCCAAGCCGAATTGGGAGGCTAATACCATGAAAGCAATTGATCATGCATCACAGATGGCACTGAAACGCGCTAACCTGACCGCTGATAACATTGGCATGGTTATCGGGGGCAGCTCATCACCGGTGTACTCCGTACCAACACTCGCCTCGTTGGTGGCCGACCGGCTTGGAATTAACCGGCCGTGCTACGATATCAACTCTGGCTGCGCCATGTTCAATGTACACCTTGATGTCATCAATAAGTTTCATCAATCTGCCACGCCGGATTATATTTTAATGCTCATATCAGACCATATCACTAGATCAATTAACTTTAGCGATCGATCTACAGCCGTGCTATTTGGTGACTGCACCACGGCAGTCATACTGTCTAAGACAATCCCCAGTCAGATGGAAGTTGATTTCACTTTTATTGACTCATCACCAGACGGCTGGCGACTCGTCACCATACCAACTGGCGGGTATGTTTCCATGGTGGGTAGAGAAGTGCAAAAATTCGCGATCAAAAAAACCATCGCGTCACTTAAGTTAATGTCAAATGAAACCAGTTACACGCCATCAAACCACTATTTCATTGGCCATCAAGCCAACTTATCCATGCTCGAGTTTATCACTAAAAATTTATCAATACCAAGCAACATGCATTTATACAATGTAGATCAATACGGCAATTGCGGCGGTGCTAGCGCACCCAGTGTGCTATCGCAAAACTGGGAGCGTTTTAAAAGTGGAGACGAAATCGGCTTATCTGTTGTCGGTACTGGTCTAACCTGGGGCGCAACACACATCCGAGTGCAATAGAGAGAAAACTAAGCTATCAACATACAATCACCGTAACTAAAGAAACGGTAGTTTTCTTCAACCGCACACCGGTACGCTGTCATTGTATTTTCATAGCCCGCAAACGCACTAACCAACATGAGCAATGTTGATTTGGGCAGATGAAAATTTGTTAGCAATGCATCAACACACTTAAACTCAAACCCAGGATAAATGAAAATGTCTGTCTCACCAGTGTAGGGTTGTGGTCGACCTTCTCGACTGACGCTTTCAAGCGCGCGCAGTACCGTCGTGCCTATCGCAATTACCCGACCACCTTTCCTTTTGGTATCAGCAATGCGATCACACAGAGATGCTGACACACTAATCCATTCACTGTGCATATGATGCTCGGCCAAGCTCTCTACTCGAACCGGCTGAAACGTTCCTGCACCAACATGCAACGTCAAGGTTTCAATACCCACGCCTCGATCACGAATTTTTTGCATCACAACGTCATCAAAGTGCAAAGCCGCTGTGGGAGCTGCCACAGCTCCGGTTTGTTGCGCCATGATGGTTTGGTAGCGCTCGTAATCTTGTTGCTCAGGGTCACGCTGAATATAGGGTGGCAACGGTAACCTTCCATGCTTGTTTAGAAAATCAAGCACGGGTTCACGCATATCAAATTGCAATTTAAATAAATCAGCATCTCGACCCAATACCGTCACTGGCACGCCATGAAAAATTAGCACGCTGTCTTTGCGGGGACTTTTACTTGAGCGGACATGCGCTAAGACTTCTTGATCAGAAACAATGCGCTCGACTAAACACTCTACCTTCCCCCCACTTTCTTTGTGGCCAAACAGACGCGCGGGAAAAACTTTGGTGTCATTAAAAATGAGTAAATCATTGGACTGCAAGCAATCAGCTAAACCAGCAAACAGATCATCCTGAACCACACCTGACGCACGGTCTAAACGCATCATTCGGCTTGATGCCCTCTCCAGAGCAGGTCGCTGAGCAATCAGCTTTTCATCCAAGTCATAATCAAAATCGTCTGCACACCACATAAAAAACCCTTAAGTAGAATCTGAGAATCAAGACATTATAAAAAAAAACACCGTTTTTTCAACAACAACCTAATGGTTGCATAATCTAACGTAATAAAATAGAATTTAACTTAATAGTAAGGGAGCAATACTGGTGCAGCTAACTCAAATTGAAAATGACCTCAGTTTATTTAAAAATATACTCACTCAGATTCGGAAAGATAAACGCATCTTACTGCTGCCAATCTGTAATTTTTTAATCACCATAACCATTCTTCTCACCATAACAGAACCCCTGCTGCGTTACGAAAAACAGCAGTGGGCGGTGAGCCATAACCTCACTGCTTCTTTCGTGCGCATCTACGTTGCTCTGTTATTATTCTTGTATCTAAAAAACACCATTAAGGGGGTATTCACTGCTGCAACCTGCCTTATTATCAAACAAAATTTAAAACAAGAAGAGTGGCGCTTTAACACCATCTGGCGCGATCTTAAGCCATGCTTGATAGCCATCATTAAGTACTCCACATACTTTTCTTTTTTTGGGCTTTTCTACTATATCTACAGCGCCATTATTGGGTACAAGCACGAACGCGGTGTATTTGGCGGTAGCGTTATGCAAATCACACACTTCATCTGCCTCCCTCAACTCCTAGAGACACCTGAGGGGCCGCGTAAAACATTAAAACAATCTGGACAGCTGGTAACCAAGACCTGGGGTAAACCACCGCTAAAATTAAACATGAGTATCTATACAATACAGTGGCTCTTATTCATTGCCTGCCTAGTGCCAGCAACAGTCACATTATCAACGGCAAATAAACTAAACTGGGTCGTCTACACGGGGGTTTTTTTGAGCTTAATGCTGTTTATTTGCTTGGATGTGGTACACAAAATAATCACTCAATATATTTCCTACGCACTCTACGTATTTGCAAAACACAAGCAAGTTATCGCTCCTTTTTCAGAAAGCGCAATTTCAAGAAGCATAATGCAAGTAAATCTTAATGAAGAAGATTAAAAAAAATACAAAATAACCGCAAAACTTGTTATCACTGGCGCCTCACTATATAGTGTTGACTCCTTTAGGCGCAGTAGTCACTGCATTACATTAAGACAACAACCATAAGGATTGAGAATATGAAGAAAACATCAATTGCTGCCATAGCGGCTTTTGGCCTAGGATTAACCAGTCTAAGCGCATTTGCTGATGACACCGGAGGAATACAAGTCCACAACGCCACGCCCAAACAATTGCATTTCGTTTGCAAACTTGGCGTGTTAACCCCAATCAACGATAAAATTCCATTAAACGGCGATGCGCCAGCATCTGGCCCACGCGAATGGAACAAAGCCCCTTTAGCACTATTAGCATTAAGTAAAGGCAGCATCCACTGTGACTTTAGCGATCTAGACAGCGGTGCTTCATACGGCTCAGCAGACATCTCAGTCACAGACAACAGCGATTACACACTGGCTTTGCACGGTGTTCCTTTTATCGTGTCATCTGATGATGGGCAAAAATCTCAGGCTAACCAGGATTTTACCTTTAATCTAAGCAGAGAAAAAGAAGTCAAATTAAATGTTGGCGGTTAATTCCAACAAGCAAAAAAAAAGCCATGCTGATGCATGGCTTTTTTTTTCATCAAAAATCACAGATCCCGGTTGTAAGATAAACCGAACACGGTTGCGTTGGTTTTAGAAGCACCACCATTAACCGGACCCAGTTCACCAGATCGCTGCGTGTCATCAACAACAACATTATGGGCCATCACTTTTTGAAAACCCATATCGAGCGAGCTCTTGGCATTAATTTTATATTGCGCCCCAAGACCCAAATCAACACGATCAGAATCAGGCAAGCGCGGATCACGGTATCCGTCGCGCACTGGCGTGTAATCTAAACCTACACCAGATAACAGCGTGAGCTTAGGTGTGTAGCGATACAAAAGCCCAATCGAGTATAAATTGACATTTTTATAGTGTAAATCTGTCGTGATAGGAAGTCCAGACGCCGGATTTTTAAGCACCAGCTCTTTCATGCTTGACCAATTCGTTCGGTAAATGCTAGCTAAAAAATCCAGCTTGGAATTGATTTTTTGATCTAAGCTTAAATTAATCCGGCTCGGAAGAAAAATATCTGCACTGGCATTAGTTTGCCCTAAAGACTGTCCGTCCTGCGATATCAATTCACTCGGCCCTGTGGCAACCAAGTGATAACTTGATCTAAAACCCAAACCAACTCGAGTCCGATCTGAAGGCGAAAACAAAATACCCGCATTCCAGTCGAAAGAAGTTCCAGTTAAATGATTTTTTTCTTCTGACTGAGGTATAACAGCACCAGGCATGTTTAGCGCAGCATTGTAATCCGCCTGACCATAAAGAGCATTGACACCGGCAGCAACGGCTATGCGAGGCGTCACTTGATAAGCCAAGCCAGGATTCACATCAATGACTTTAATCGAAGAGTACGTGGGTAGGTCGTAATTAGAACCCGTGTGCCAATCACTCAACGACCAATTCGTGTTTAGACCATCTGGAACAGTCACGCCAAAAGTAAAGGCAGCACCATCATGAAGAGGAATGATTGCGTGCATATCCGGTATGTAATTATCAGAGCTGCTGTTTGCTGACGACAGCGTTGATTCACTAGAAAGTGTGTTAGATGATAAATGTGACATTGAAATATTGACCGGTAAATACACCATGCCAACGTTTAATGAAGGGCGATCAAACAACACCGCCTGAGCTGGGTTCGCCGTTTCGCTGGACGCAGTTAACCCTGCTGCTGCGGTACCAGCTGATACAAGCCCGATACCACTCACATCCCATTCCCAGAGCCCCATACCGGCCGCTGATGCGCCCGATGCGGCCAGTAACAGCACCAATGAGACTGGCAACTTTATGCTAGCATGTTTAAATTTATGTTTCATTTTGTAAACCTCTTATCTTTGTTAAGTATCAGTTAAAGCTCAGTGCATTATACCGCCAATCCCAAGCGATCAAGAACTTGCTTGTAAGCTTCAACCACACCACCTTGTTCTTGCCTAAAACGATCCTTATCTAATGCTTCCTTAGTTGATGCGTCCCATATACGACAAGAGTCGGGACTTATTTCATCACCTAGAATAATTTCACCATCCAGTACCCCAAACTCGAACTTAGCATCAACGAGTATCATATCACCGTGCGAAAACAATTGACTTAGCAACTCGTTAATTTGCAACGTGCGCTGTCGCATCGACGCAAGCTGTTGCTCTGTCGCCCAACCAAAAGCCAGCGCATGATCAACAGTGACCAAGGGGTCGTGCAGTTCGTCGTTCTTTAAAAAAAGCTCGAACATCGGCTTCTGCAGCGAAATGCCTGAATCAACACCGAGACGACGACAAAGACTGCCTGCAGCAATGTTCCTTACCACACACTCCAATGGCAGCATCTGAAGCTCTTTAACCAAACAATGGGTTTGACTCACGGAGCGAACAAAGTGAGTTGCCACCCCATTGTCTTCCAAGTATTCCATGATATGAGCACTGATTGCTTGATTCACCGCACCTTTGTCAGATAGCTTAGCTTTTTTTTCGCCATCGAATGCGGTGGTATCATCACGAAATTCTGCTAACAGAACACCAGCCTCCTCTGTGCGATAGAGTGTTTTTGCCTTTCCACTATAAAGTGGTTGTTGTTTATCGTATTGAATATCCATAATCGTGTTTTCCTTTTAACTAACCAATGCGACTACCAGGCGGAACAATTGAAACCGGCGCCTTAGGAGCGACAGTTGCAATTTGTGGAACGCCCATCTCTTTAGATGCTTTAGACTTAGTAGTGTAATCTGAGTTCAATTTCAACGGCACCCCTGACTTATACTGCAAGTAACGATTGTCTTGCTTATTAAAAGCCGAACATGACGCGACGCACAACATCATTAAACCGAGTGTGACAACAGAGACTGTTTTGCGCATACTTTCTCCTTAGCAAAATTAAATGCATATTCTAAACTATTCCGCGAGATTTAACAGAGGAATCTGAAGTTCAGACAAAACCGATTCAATTTTGCTCTTAAATTGATCAGATAACGGCGTTAAGGGCAAACGTAATGCGTTCCCAATCAATCCCATGCGAGATAACGCCCATTTGACGGGTATGGGATTGCTCTCCAAAAACAGGCTGTCACACAGTAATGCCAAGCGTTGTTCCAGCACAACAGCACTTTTCTCGCGGCGCAGACTCCCATGCATCAGCTCTTTGAATAATTTTGGCACAATATTTGCCGCCACCGAAATCACACCGTGACCGCCTGCCAGTACAAATTTCGCGGCGGAAGCATCATCACCACTCAGCAGGGTCAATGACGTTTGCGCCAAGACAGGCACCCGAGACAAATCACCCGTGGCGTCTTTAATCGCAACAATGGTTGGTTCTTTCGATAATGCAACAACAGTCTCATTGGACATGTCCACGCCAGTCCTACTCGGGACATTGTAGATAACCAAAGGTAAATTAACCGCACTCGCAATCGAACGGTAATGGCAAATGAGGCCACGCTGCGTTGGTTTGTTATAATAAGGGGTCACCACTAACGCGCCATCAGAACCCAATTTTTGTGCCTCTATTGTGCAATCAATAGTCTGCTTAGTATCGTTACCGCCAGTACCAACAATAACCGGGATACGACCGGCAACCCGAGAAACCACCTGGGTTATAATCTGTTTTCGCTCATGCGAACTGATAGTGGCTGCCTCTCCAGTGGTTCCTAAAACAACCAACCCATCGGTAAGAGACGATAGGTGAAAGTCGACCAATCGATCCAGTGCATCAAAGTCAATTGAACCACTCGCCGTCATGGGCGTCACTAACGCAACTAACGAACCTGAAAACGATAACATAAAGCACTACCTCACCTTATGAATAAAGGAACCCATATTGACACGGCAACTATAAACTTGCAATCAAATACGAACTAATAAGACAGCTAGACGTGGGGCATCATGCAAACATTCTACTAGCGACATGCAACTGTGCAATTACGAGCCAAGCTAAGACTTGCCGTATCGGCCGGCCTAAAGAAAGCCATTTTCGTATCTGCACCAGTCGCTAATGACACAGACGAATCTCGACGAAAAGGCACGCCTCTCAGCAAACAAATCACACTGTTCCATAAACGCCACAAAAGATTTTTATGCACACTAAGGTCAGCACGATTACGTAACAATGAGGATTTGATTCGTTGCGCCTTACGCCGTAGAACACTGGGGGGAGCACGATGTGATTTAGCCACAACAAAGCCTATTGCATGAATCGCGATCTCATTCAATGCACGCGCTTTTTTACTATCAACGGGATTGACAGATTGCGTAGCTGATTGCAAATAGCGCTGCTGGTGACTCAACACAGAATCGATCAAAGCAACGAGATTTGATAACCCAAGCTCTGCCGCCAACCCAGTTTTTTTGACTAAAGCGTACTGCGCCATTACGTGCGCTTGTGATCTGGAAAACAAAGTTGAGTCAGTTTGAAAATCACTGCTAACCTGTCGGCAGTGAATGGCGCCTGTATAATCTTGTTCAAACTGCATTTTAGTGGTAGACAACAACTTAGGGTCACCATTATTTTGATAAAACGTATGTAAATAAAAATTCGCCTTAGTAGAAGAAACCACATCTAACTGCCGAGAATAGACGCATTTTTCTCGACTAATTTCATCACCAAGTTGAGGATACAAGTTCATCAATGAAACGCGGTACTCAGCCCAATACATGCTCGGACTAAATAAAAGCTCTTGATTAAGACCCTGCATCAAATATTGCATGAACACAGGAGATAACTTTTCCTGAAATAACGCCTCTTCCAAAGCAGCCAAACTAGCCAAATGCGAAACATCGAAGTCAGGAGATTGATCTATTTTCAAAAGATCTGCGAAAGCCACGGCACTCTCAGTTGCAGACCATGACAAAAATCCATTATTTGTAATTAACAAGTTAGATCGAGGCAAATCATTTCTGGTTGCCACCAACCCCTTCGCTCCTTTTTCTCGTATCATTCCGTTTGGTAACGTAATGCATTGCCGTGAGTTTTTATTAAGAAAAAAAACCAGGTCGTCAAATTGAGCCAAGTCTCTGTCATCGTTTAACTGGGCGGCCAGTCGTGTTACAGTGTTAGTTGAACATAAGGCACTGTCAGAAGACGGTGTATAATAAGACATATTTGCATCCATGCTTGAGTATTAACGTCCACCAATAATAAGCGTCCTTGCTTAAAAACATGATAGGTTGAGCAGACAATTATAACGCTTCTTGACCAGCATCATAAATGACTTATGTCATCATAAAAATAATTATTAATTTTTTCATTTTTATAATCAAGAGACAAGATTAAAAAAAAAATAAAACAGCTTACAAAAAGCGAATAACACCCTGATAGTCACAATAATAAAACAAAAAATAATGGACTAAAAATCATTTTAAGCCAAGAGTATTAAAATTAGATTAAATAAAGTATTTGCAGAAAAATAAATACAAACCATCGAGCGATCACTCAGAGTAACGCTCTTTCGCAGCACGATAATAGGAAAGCAGCTCTTCTTCCGTTAATGAGTCTAGTTCTCTCCCATCGGATTGAGCTTTATTTTCAATGAAGCGAATTCGATCAGTGAAACGATTATTAGCAGACCTTAGCGCTTCTTCTGAATTGATATTTAATTGTTTCGCTAAAGCAACAATTGAGAATAAAACATCACCGATTTCATCCGCGCAGCAATCAGTATCATTTTTGGCTATAGCTTCATCAAGTTCAGCCAACTCTTCCGACACTTTACTGCGTGCAGTCATGACTGAGGGAAAAACAAAACCAATTTGCGCAACCGAGTCCAATATTTTATTCGCCTGCAGTAAAGCGGGCAAAGCGCGAGGAATATTTGACAGATAGGAACCGGTTTGCTGGTATGTTTTTCGGTGTTTGACTGCTTGCCAGTAGGCATGGCTTTGATCTGCGCAAAGCACCTCAATCTTATCTTGACGTTGCCTTTGTGATAACTTCTCTAATGCCCTAGAGGCAACTTGATCCAGCGTAAACTGATGCCCTCGCTCTTTCATTTCAGTGTATATGACCAAATGAAAACACAAATCAGCTAACTCATCCTGGATGTGATCAACGTCTTCGCTCTCAATAGCATCAATAAGCTCATAAATTTCTTCTTGAGAGTAGTTAGCGATACTTCGGAACGACTGACTTTGTAACCAGCTGCACCCATTTGGATCGTTCAATAATTCTCGCACATATTCTCGAAGATCATCCCAGCTTGACATAAACCCTCTTTCTAAAAATTCGTCATAAATAATTCAATCTCAGCCAGATTACACGGAAACACGCCCACACGCAAGGCATAGGGAACGCTCATCAAGCAAAATTGACTGAGTATACGAGCAGCCTGTTACTAAAAGCCACTCTCGACTAGGAACAACATCAAATTACTGATATCCTGGTTTGATTTGAGGACAAATTTAAGGACAACTCACCATGACAACATTCCTGATCATAATTTCAGCCATTAACTTTGTTATTTTATGCTTTATTGCCAGCACAGTTTACCGCTCAAAGATAGCTTTGCTTTACAGCCATATCACATCCAATACTAAGGATATTCAGCAACAGCTAGCAACCATTAACCAAAATCAATTCGACTGGCAACAATTTGCGCAGAAACAACAGGATCACAACACCCACCAACGACAGGAATTCAACGAGTACCGAGTTAAAAGTCTACATTCACAGCAAGAAGCACTGACAACGGCCATGAGCGACGTCAGAAAACAAGTCATCATAACTTTGGATCAACACACAAAGCAAATGAACGAGCGCGTCGAAAAACTAACACAGTTAACAGAGCAAAAACTTAACGCCATTAGCCAGGAAGTTGACAAGCAGCTATCTAAAGGCTTTGAAAAAACCACAGCAACTTTTACCGACATTTTAAAAAGACTCACCATCATCGATCAGGCGCAAAAGAAGATCACAGAGTTGTCTAATGACGTAGTGAATTTACAAGAAGTACTGACAGACAAGCGTTCCAGAGGTGCCTTTGGTGAAGTTCAGCTAGCTAATTTGATTAAGAACATGTTACCCGAAAAACACGTTTCGTTACAGCACACGCTGTCTAACAACAAGCGGGTCGACTGCCTACTACGTTTACCGAGCCCCACGGGGAATTTGGCCGTCGATGCTAAATTCCCATTAGAAAACTACCAGAAAATGCACACGCCAGGCATCAGTGACAGCGATAGAAAAAAAGCAGAGTCGCAATTCAAAGATGACATAAAAAAGCATATCCTAGACATAGCAAGTAAGTACATCATACCACCGGAAACCGCCAACGGAGCTATTATGTTCATCCCAGCAGAAGCCATATTTGCGGATATCCACGCTTACCACCCCGATGTTATTCAACTTGCTCAACAAAAATCGGTCTGGCTGGTCTCACCCACCACCATGATGGCTGTAATCACAACCGCAAAAGCCGTATTAAAAGACGAAGCCACCAGAAAGCAAGTTCACTTAATACAAGAACATCTTGTCGCACTAAGCAAGGATTTCAGCCGTTTCCAGACCCGAATGAATAACCTGGCGAAACACATTGACCAGGCACAAAGCGACGTGTCATTGGTTCACAAATCGTCTCAGAAGATTACTGCGCGCTTTAATAAAATTGAACAAGTGGATATTGATCACAAAACTGAAAAAATGGAATTTGATTGTGCTGAATAAATAAAAATGCCAGATTCTAGTAGGGTTTTAAAACAAACTGATTATGAAGCTGGATCGATGAAATAATCACGCCACTTGTGACTAACAATCTAATAACATCAACCACGAAGTGAAAATGCGCCCCTAATCATTGAAGCAATTATATTGGGTACAGTTTTGTTATTCACATCTAATGCACCTTGCTTGATGTTTATAGTGCATTTACAAAGGTCTGAGTTTTTTACTGTGACAGCAATGAAATTCAACATGCGATAGAAGTTTTTATAAGCTTTCTCTCGATCTTTATAAGCTTTTTTTGGATTTTTGTTAAAAGCGTTCTTATTCTTCTTTTCCCAGTCCATATAGAATAACTTTTTTAGAAGATCTTTACTAATTTCAACATCAATCATACCATCAATCTTTGGCATTTTTTTGGAAGCAGCGACTAACTTTAGGGGATTAAAGAATCTAGACAATCTGTCACCTTGACCTTTTAATGTAGCATTTAATGCACCATAGAGCCCAACTAGATCTTGAACATCAAAGTCATCTAGGTTGGACAGTTGCAAATAAGTCAAAGCAAGCTGAAATACCCCTACCTTTTTAGATGAGCCTGGGGTTGGTGTAAAAGGATTGTATTCCGAGAGATCCGTTTTCAAATATGCGTCGAGTTTAATGTAGCTGGCACCGTCTGAGCTAGATATTTTTTTATCTAGTTTGAAGGTGACTTCGCCTGTCTTAAGCGTCTTAAGCTTGCCATACGAACTTTGTAAACTTTTTCTAGCGTCAAGCAGTTCCTTTGCATCCGCTTTATTAACAGCCGCGCATGGAGAGCCAGATTTCCCACCAGGATTGATAATCAGACCTTTCAGATAGTGATGTAAAATTGAAACATATTGCCTCATTGGATCTCTAAAATCTTTTTTCAATCCACTGTTTTTAAGCGTCATATCAAGCGAAAAGTCAACCTTGAAATTATTATCAAATAACTCCTTGTAAAGCGATTTATTAGCGAGATCTGAAGTGCTTTTGTCGGATATAACTGAATCTTTTTCAGTCGAATTGAGAGAAGGCTTAAGATGAACATCACCACCTACAGCGATACTAATGTAAAGATCCACATCTTGATCATTTGGCGAGCCTAGCTGCAATTCCGTTAGGCCATCAGTCAACTCGAAATTTGATTGCTTTCCAACTTGCAAATCAGGAATGGTTGATTGTAGAAGCAGAGAGTTATAAGCATTAGAATTGCCAAAAAAACCATATTTATTGATCAAACCAGTAAATTTAATCGGAAAAGTTTTGTGCAAAATAGTAGGTAATTTCTTCTTTAGATCTTGATCACTAATCGAATCAAGTATAGCCCTGTGATTGACTATATCAATATTCATTTTAGGAATCTGGACAGTAAAAATCGATTTAACGCTATCTTCTTTATAATTGATTTGTCTTTCACCATTGGTGTATTTTAAATACGCGTCCTCGACACCTTTTATATTGAATTTTTTTTCTATAGGCTTCCGGCGACAGTTCTCGTGACTGTTCAATGAAGCTAGGTCTAAGGTGGTGAATTTAAATTTATCTGAAGAGGATGTATTCACTGATCGTTTAGTAGAGACAGGAACATCGTTGTTGTTAGGGGAAAGGTTCTCAAGGCCACTAGATGAAACCGCACTATCATTAGAGCTACTGACTTTGTTTTTTGTCGTTTCAGTAACTGAAGGAGTAGCACCCTCCTTTTTTTTGGAACAAGAAGAGAGAAAGGAAAGTGAAAATAATCCAAACAGAGCTATAGAAAAAAATAAAAAACGCTTTAACTTGCTAGCCATCTATTACTCCTGAAAAACCCAACAGCCAAAATGAGTTTGAAATAAGTTAATTATAATAACATCCAAATGTAAAGGCAATCTAGCCGAGAAAAAAAGACAAATAAAAAGCACATCCGTGCAATTATCAATACGCTCTTTTTCCAGGATAAATGAGATTAATTTGACTTGCTTTATGAAATACCACGCCCCCTGGTTTAGGCATCGAATGATGACAGGCAACCAGAGATAGGAGACAAAATAGAGTCAAAAAGTGGAGTGTAAATGTTAAAACCCTGCTAATCATGCAACCAAACCCAAAAAAAAATTACGATAAAACAACTTGAGTTTTATACCATATTTTTAATTTTTCTGTAAACAACTCGGGTTCGGATTCCTGCGCAAAATGCATCACGTCATCTAATGACTCCAGTGTCAATGATGTTAGATTTTCTTTTGCCCAAGACACCGTTTCAAGTGTTGTAATGAAACCAGGCACGGCATAAAGCATCAACTTGGGTATCGTTGACTTGGTAAGCCAAGTCGAATAAGTATTAATGAGTTCCAGTGCCGACGAAGTTGATTTTTTCCCAAGAGGGAGATCCTGAACATACTGCCACAGCACTTTTCTACTCTCACGTGTTTTAAAAGGTTTCTCATAATACTCGATAACCTCGTCTGCTAGCTGATTGACCACGCCTCCGGGTAATATTCTTTTGAGCAAATAATTCTGTTCAACCACAGCTCGATAGCTCATCTCAGGGCGAGCTAACTTTGATGCAAATTGCTGGACCGGTAAGGACAATTGATCCCATTCAGTAGCAGGACGAACATGAGACTCAAAAAAAGCCAGAGCCTTAACATTATTGGGGTTTCGAGAAGCATAATCAAATCCAACAACTGAACCCCAACCATGCATTACTAGTGTTATGTCCTTCAATTGTAATTTTTCTATAAAGGCATCTATATAACGTATATGATCATGAATTGTATAATCAATGTTCGGCTTACTGGACAATCCCATTCCAATTAAGTCGACAGCAATACAGCGCGAGAATCTTGACATATCAGGAATGATATTCCGCCACAAATAAGAAGACGTTGGAACACCATGAAGAAATAAAACAACCCCGCCCTGCCCATTATCAGTGTAATGCAGCTGACTTCCCTCTATTTCAATGTATGATGATTGCAATGAGCGAGTTTGAACAGATTCCATGAGCGATTCTCCTGTCATAAATTGTACTTATTCCCTAGCTGATTAACATGACTCAGCAAACAAAAGCAACTCCTTTAGAGCCACTGTCAACATGGCAAAATTAACGGAATCAACCAATTTTAAATCTTGCAACATAATATCCCAGCGCGAAACAAATTCCTCGTGTTCTGACAACCACGCTTTCATTTTTGCAGGCAATGTCTTAGCTTTTGACTCGAAATTTATAAAAGCCACAGACAACAATGACTGTACTCTATCTAAATCAATTTTGCAATTTGCTTTAGCCAGCGCAACCCAGCGATTCGAAACTGAATGTGAATTAATAACATCTCTCAACCAGATTAAATCAAAACGTTGTATAATTTTAAAGTAGACTTTAGCCATGGTAGCGACATCATTTTTAACTTTTGAAGAAGAGTCAATGATGACCAAGCCATGATAGATGCTGGGTAACAATGCGATTTTAGTCGCGCACTTCTCGCTGACTGATGCCGCAAGATAACGCTCTCTATTATGCTCAAAAGTCCTTTTATCTTCACCTAATAAATACTGACTAGCCTTTTTATAAAGTGAATGCATATAGGGTTTAAATTTATCAATAATTTCCTGCATGTCCTTTAGTTCAGGATCATAATGTAGCAACCATCGAGTAGAACGACGTATCAATCTGGAAACCGTTTCGCTCATTTCATGTTGAATAACCGTAGCAACAGTATGATCGTGAGATTGAATCTCAGAGTGTAACTCATCCAATGAAAATATGTCTCTTGCGATTAGATAAGCATTAACTATTTTATCTACCGAGATACTTAATTCCTGCTCCATTTGATATACATAAGCCAACCCCATGTCTGTAACAATCAAATTACTCAAACGAGTGGATAAAATTTCTCGATACAGACGATGTGAAAGTATGTTTTTTTTGAAACCCTTTGATATGGAAAGCGGAAAATACTGCAATGCATATGACTGGTAAAAATCATCTTCCAATATAGACATGGTACGAAGCTTTTTTTCTAAAATAATTTTAGCATGAGAAACCAGAACGCAAATTTCAGGCCTATAAAAGCTAACACCTGATTTTACACGCTCGCTCAATTCCTCTTCATCAGGAAGACAATCTAAAATTAAATCAATATCACCGGTTTTTTGATAATGACGCATAAAACTAATGTACAGCGACATGTAGTAGCTAGAAAATTGCTGCGTCATGCTAATTAGGCGATTTTGCTGGTAATTATTCTGAAGGACTAATACGGCAACGTGATCTGTCATTTTCTTTAACAACTGATTACGTTCTTTTAAGCCAATATCACCTTCATCGACCACGCTATTCAACATAACCTTGAGATTGACTTCGTGGTCTGAGCAATCAACTCCAGCAGAATTATCAATAAAATCAGTATTGATATTTCCCTTTCGCTGAGCAAACTCAATTCTTGCCCGCTGAGTTAATCCTAGGTTACCTCCCTCACAAAACACTTTAGCCCGTAATTCATCTGCATTAATACGAAGAGAATCATTTCCTCGATCACCTGCATCTGCGTTTGTCTCATTAGATGATTTCACAAAAGTACCAATACCACCATTCCAGATCATGTCGACATCAGCTCGCAAGATAAGCTTAATTAATTCGCTTGGAACAACTTCAGATTGCTCCACCGAAAGGAGTTTTTGAACCTGGCTTGATAAAACAATTTTCTTATCGGAACGACTGAAGATGGCGCCGCCCTTAGAAATTAATTTTTGATCGTAATCCATCCAAGATGAACGTGGAAGCTTAAATAGGCGTTCACGTTCCTTAAAGCTGATTACCGAATCTGGGTTAGGATCCAAAAATATGTGCATGTGATTAAATGCCGCAACCAATTTTATTTTATTTGACATCAATAGTCCGTTTCCAAAAACGTCACCAGCCATATCACCTATACCCACTACAGTCACCTCAGTTTCATCAAGATGAACCCCCATCTCTTGGAAGTGACGCTGCGCAGAAACCCAGGCCCCTCTTGCCGTGATACCAATTTTCTTATGATCATATCCCGTTATTCCACCGGAAGCAAAGGCATCTCGCAACCAAAAATCTCTCTCCAAAGAAACTGCATTTGCATAATCAGAAAACGTTGCTGTCCCCTTATCTGCAGCCACAACTAAATAAGGATCAGGTTCATCGTAGCGAATCGTATTGGAGGCAAAAACTACTTCGTCTACTTGTAAGTTATCGACGCAGTCAAGCAACCCATTAATAAACAACTTATAACAAGCCACTCCCTCTTGCATAAACTCATCACGTTTTAAAAACGCGGGTAATTTTTTTGGCACAAAACCACCTTTAGCACCCGCCGGAACTATGATCGAATTTTTAACTTGCTGGGCCTTACTCAAGCCTAGAACTTCCGTACGGTAGTCCTCTCTCCTATTCGACCAACGCAAGCCTCCTCGTGCAACTTTATCAAAACGAATATGAACCCCTTCAAATCGTGCGGAATAAACAAAAATCTCAGAATAAGGAACGGGCTGAGGAAAATCAGATATGATGGATGGGTTGATTTTAAAAGAAAGATAAGGCTTACTCTCGCCATCGCAGTTCAGCTGAAAATAATTCGTTCTAACCGTTGCCATAATAACATGCAGATATTTGCGTAGTATGCGGTCCTCGTCCAGTACTTTAACGGATTCCAGTTCAGTCATAATTTGTTGCCTTAACCGCTCCAACTTACCCGCTTCCACATCCTGCTGGCATTCGGGTGAGAACTTTGTTAAGAACAGTTCCATTAGTAAACAAACGATATTTTCATTTTTTTTCATGGTTTCAGCAATGTACTCTGTACTAAACGATAACTTTATTTGCTTTAAGTAACGCGAATATGCACGCAGAACCAGAATTTTTCGCCAAGACAATCCAGCATCCAACGTGAGGGAGTTAAATGGATCGTTCTCTACATTCCCCAGCCAAACCTGATAAAAAGAGTCCTGAAATAAATCCCGAACAGACTTGAAATCGTATTTAACATCTTTTTTACATTCCATGTGTAAATCATTAATCCATACATCTTCCTCATGAGAAAAACTCAATTGGTACGGCTCTTCCCCAATCACACGGAGACCCAAATTTTCTAGCATGGGCAAAGCATCTGATAATGGGACAGTTGCCCCAAGACGATATAGTTTCAAACCAATCTTTGAACTATGCGATTCATCAACCCGATAAGCATTCATCTGCAGCTCATTTGAGTCAGATAATTTTTCAATGTATTTGATATCATCAACAGCATGTTTTGGCTCAAATCGAGCCATATAACCTGCCTGAAAAGCATGCTGGTATTTTTCACGAACAAAATGGCCTTTTTCCTCGTCAAAAGCAACCATAATGTGTTCGCTCAGCAAATCCTCCCAAGACTGACCAGCTAGCTTCAGTCGCGATTCAATGCCATCAAAGTCCACGCCTTTAACAGAAGAACCGTTTAAACGCACAACATAATGAATCTGTGCTAATGCGGACGTTGAAAAATGAGTGGTAAAAGAGCATTCTGTTCCAGAAAATGCATCTAGCAATATCTCCCTCATTTTTGAAATCAATCCCGTACTAAAGCGGTCTCTAGGTATAAAAACAATACATGATACAAAACGCCCATAAACATCTTGCCTTGCAAAAAGTCTTATTTGCTTCCTTTCTTGTAAGTGCAAAATACCCAGAGATAAGTTCAACAGCTCAGCTAGTGAGGCTTGAAACAAGTCGTCTCGAGGTAATGTTCGTAAAATATGAATTAAATCTTTGCCGGCATGAGAACGAAGTGGAAACCCCGAGTTACTTAATACTTGCTCCACTTTTCTTCTCAGCAAAGGAATGGATTCCGGTGGTTCACCATAAGCAGATGAAGTATACAAACCGACAATTCGACGTTCTGATACCAAATTACCTTCTGAATCAAACGATTTAATCCCAATATAATCAGTGTACCCAGAACGATGGACAGTCGACTGGGTATTTGTTTTAGTAATAACCAGAATGTGTTTTTTAGATAACATCATCTTTTGCACATCATTATTCAGCTCATGAAAATAACGCGCTTTTTTACTCTTATCCTCAACTCGCAAAACACCCAGCCCAGAACCCGACACCAAGCGCAACATTTTATCTTTACCTTCTCCGCGCACATCATAATCGCGCATTCCAAAAAAAATAAAGTGATCGTCTAATAACCACCGTAAATAAGAGATTGATTCCTGTAAATCTTCTTTCTCCACACTTTCAGGATGATGTTCTAGCAGTTCAATAGATGAGGTCACGGCAGCTTCCATCGCACGCCAATCTTGAGTGACTAGCCTTACGTCACTTAAAACACGAAATATATTATCCCTTAGAACTTTTAACGTATCTGGATTAGTAACACATCCGATTTCAACATGAATAGGAGCTTCTATAGTCGAACTATACTGATTTTCTTGTGAACGCGGCATGACATTGGTGATAACGCCATCAACACTTCGCTCGACTCTAATCCCACCCGTGTAGATCATTAAGTAATTTACCATACCCATGCGTTCGAGTTCCATGCGAATCGAATCCACCAAGAAAGGCATATCTGAAGTGACGAGCTGAAGCACCGTATGAGTTGAATCCCAGCCGTGGTTATCCATAACTGGATTAGTGATTTCAAAACCAACTGGGCTGTTATTCATGTTGGTGTCTTGCAGCAGCCGCCAGTGCTGGCAGACCATTCCATACAACTGGGCAACAGATCGCCGCTCTAATTCAACCGCAGGTGATTGCACAAAATAAAGCGAAATAAACTGATTAAAAACACCCAAATCGTTCCCTTGATACGCGGATTTAGCATGTTCCTGAACCCGATCCGTGATCAATTGTATGTGTTTTCTGTTCTCAATAATCATTGGCCTGCCTAATTTTCTATATTATTATCAGATGGTTATAAACCCAGCTTAAACACAGCAAAAAAGGGAGCTTTTGTGTGTAATTTTCTTGCATTTTTCTTAAGAATCCTTTATTGTATCGAAAATAAACAAGATAAGCTAAGAATAAATAACAAAACAACTTATCTTATGCATATTTTAGATACTAGCATATCATGGCCTTTGTGGTCATGCTTTTTAGGCACTATAAGGGAATGAGTAGCAAGGTTAACCGCTTGGATGCAAACAAAAAAAGGTGGATTTTATGCGAATACTTCTAGTAGAAGATGATTTATTGTTGGGTAGCGGTATCAAAGACGGCCTCAGAACATCAGGTTATACCGTCGACTGGGTCAAAGATGGTAAAACGGCATCAGAAGTTCTGTCTACAAAGAACGAGAACTTCGACATTATTGTACTCGACCTAGGCTTACCTAAAGTCCCTGGATTAGACGTCCTCAAACACATTCGCGCGAAAAACATTCCAACGCCAGTCCTCATTCTTACTGCTTTTGATAACGTTGATGACAGAATCAAAGGGTTAGACGCTGGAGCAGACGATTACATGGCTAAACCATTTGACCTTGAGGAGCTGAATGCCCGTCTTCGAGCATTACTGCGACGCTCAAAAGAACGAGCTAAGCCGACAATATCCCATGGTGATATCGTTATCGACCCAGCCTCGCACGTGGTTACGCTTGCTGGAGAAACTGTCATGGTTTCTCGTCGTGAATTCGCCTTGCTACAGAAGCTGCTTGAAAATTCTGGCAGAGTCATTTCACGCGAGCAACTCAACCAGACACTATATGGTTGGGGTGAGAACATAGACAGTAATGCGCTAGAAGTTCATATCCACAATTTACGAAAACGGTTTGGTCAAGGTTTGATTCGAACCATTCGAGGCGTTGGATACATGATCGAGAAAATCACCGATTAACTCCACTTCAAGCAAAAAAGATCAAAAGGCTTTATCTCGTCCTTGAGTTAAAGCCTTTTTATTATTAAAGTATTGACCTAGCAACAAAATAATGAGATCAACATGACGTCATCGATTCGCACATTCCTCTTAATCAACCTGCTTCTGACTGTCATTATCATCACCTCACTAGCGATATTTGGAAATCTATTTCTTGCCCATCAAGACGTACAAGGCGAATTGGATGCACAACTAAGCCGAACCAGCAAACTCATACAAGTTTTTATTAGCAACACCAGCCCAGATCATTTAAAAGAAATGCAAAATAAATTTAACAAAATCACAAATCAAAAAAATAGCCTCATATCAAAATCCAGCACGGACATAGCATTTCAAATATGGAAACAGCCAAAACAACTATTACTAAAATCACCAAACTCCCCGTCTTCACCCTTCACGGGAATCAAGACCTCGCACTTTTCTAACACGCTAATCAACCACATCCAATGGCGAGTGAAATCTTACTATATAAAGAAAAATCAAGTTAACATCATGGTTGCAAGCCGACTGGATTACCGACAAAAACTCGAAGATGAGATGACTAATGATTCAATCATCATCATGTTAATCACATTCCCATTTTTGGCGTTACTAATTTGGTTTATTGTCGGAAAAGCCTTACGATCATTGAAGATGGTGACTAAAGAACTCAAACATCGTGCACCCAGCTACTTGGAACCGGTTAATATGGATTTAGTTCAAACAGAAATCAAACCTCTAATTTTAGAACTGAATGAACTATTTTCCAGACTCAAAGCTGCATTTGAGCGTCACGAACGGTTCACCTCTGACGCCGCTCATGAGTTACGCACCCCATTAGCTGCACTGAGCGCTCATGCACAAGTAGCCCTTCGTTCAGAAGCCCCAGACGATAGAAACGAAGCTCTTTTAAAAGTACTTGGGGGCGTTAATCGCTGCTCTCACGTAGTCCAACAACTGTTGACATTTAGCCGCATGTGTCCCGAAGCTGGTCTCAACAATCCGACTGAGGTGAGCATCACCAGTCAGGCCATCGATGTCGCCGCTATGCTTGCTCCAGAGGCCATAGCAAAAAATGTCGAACTTGAGTTAGTTAACCCAGACATAAAACCAATCATGATCGGAAATGCAACCGCAATTGGTATTCTCATTCGCAACCTAGTTGATAATGCCATCAGATACAGTGACGAAGACAGTCACGTTAAAATTCATATTAACGAAACAGAAAACACGGTGATTTTACGTGTAATAGACAACGGGCCAGGTATCCCAGAAGAATTAAGAGAACGGGTGTTTGAACGCTTTTTTAGAGTCATCGGCAATAAATCGCCAGGAAGCGGCTTAGGTCTTGGTATCGTCCAACAAATCGTACGTCTGCATCAAGGGCAGATCGAATTGCTGACAGCACCTGGTGGTAAAGGGCTAGAAATTAAAATCACCTTTCCAAAGAATTGCCAGAAAAAATAACAACTCATTAGAGACAGCATATACTGAATCACACCCATGTAAAGTCAGCACACAAGTGAAAAACTAAGCTGCGTAAATTCGAGATCCGTATCTTAAGATAAAATTAACTTATCCCCAGATATTGTGGATAACCCTGTTAATTAAATGCGTAAAAGTAACCCAACTCCTCGTTTTTATTACCTTTCCATCAGATAGATCAATAATAATACAGTAATAATAATGATTATTTTCAATCACTTAAGTAAAACAAACCAGAAAATATCACTTTTTTGCAAAATATTATTAATAGCTGCATAATAGCATCAGCTTGTTATTAAACCCCAAACAAATTATAACCAATTGACTTTAATTAAAAAAAAAATAAACAATGGATTTCAACCCCATGTCATGTAAGACATCAGCCTTAATTGAAGATTACCATATTACATTAACAGTTAATCAAAGACTCAGTCGATATTTATTACGACAATATGACAACTCCAAATCCAAGCAACAGCAGGGCTGGCATTCACCAAGCATTCTACCGCTAGCAAGCTGGCTAAAAAAACTATGGACTGAAAACACCACCAAACAACGCTGCCTTAGTGCCTGGCAGGAGCTGAATTTATGGCGACAAATAATCCAAACTGACAAACTTAACCTAAACCCCATTAAGACAGCAAGACATTGCTGCAAAGCCTGGAACATCATAACAACCTGGCGTATCCCAATTCAGGAATTAATGGTAGGTGACAACACGGACATACGTACTTTCGCCCACTGGCTAAATTTATTTAAAGAAAAACTAGACAACGAGCAATGGGTGACAGAGTGCATGATACCACTCGAAATCAATGAGCTACTTAAAACAAAAGCCATCATTTTGCCTCAGCGCATATTACTTGCTGGCTTCGATGAAATTCCACCCAGCCAAAAGCTGATTATTGAACAAATCCAACAAAGCAGCGTGGTTGACTTATTACCGCTACTCTCAGAAACCGCAGTCTCGCAAAAACACGAATTCCATGATGCCGCAAGTGAACTCAACCAAGCATTACAGTGGGCGCACTCTCATGCAAAAAAAAATCAATCCGCGGCCATCGTTATCCCTAATCTCGCCGCAAACAGGCATCGAGTTGAACGCGCTGTTATGCCATACCCTAAACAGTTAATCAACATTGCAGGTGGTAATAAGCTGAGTTCGTTTCCCCTAATTCAAAGTGCTTTAGATGCATTGTCCCTGCTATCAGGGCAAATTAATTGTGACACAGCCTACCAATGGTTAAGCTCCCCTTATCTGAATCAATCAGATTCCGAATGCAGTATTGGTGCATGGCTCGATTCGCAGCTAAGAGCGCCACAAGAAAAAACAAGGCCATTGAACTCTTTAATTACAGTGATGCTCAAATCGGAACAAGCAATCAATTCGTCCTGGCTAAATCGCTGGAGGAATTTCAATGAAGAAATTAGAAAAACGCCCAAGGAAACAAGCGCACAGAACTGGAGTGAGCACTGGAAAAATTGCCTCAAAGCCATCGGCTGGCCTGGTGGTCAAGCACTAGCTAGTGAAGATTACCAACTATTCGAAAAATTTAAGGACACACTGGACGAATTTGCTCAACTTGATATATTTAGCGAGACAATCAGTCTAACGACCGCCATCAATCTACTAAAACAACTATTTCAAGATAACTTATTCCAAGCGGAAGGGTCAAATGCACCAATACAAATTCTAGGTGTGCTTGAATGTGCCGGGTTATACTTCGATCATATGTGGATACTAGGTATGGATTCACAAACCTGGCCACCGCCAGCAAAACCACACCCTTTCATCCCAATTCACTTACAAAGAGAATTAAAAATCCCACACAGTTCAGCCCAACGAGAACTTGAATTTTGTCAGCAAATTATGGGCCGATTACTACAATCGACAAAAAACATTCACTTTAGTTGGCACAACACACATGAAGATCTTAACCTAAATGTCAGCCCGCTACTAGCAGAATTTAAAACCGTGCAATGGGAACTAAACACCCTCCCGCTTACTGATGAAACTAACTACGAAGAAAACAGAAAAAAGCTCGAATCGTATTACGATGACCAATCACTCCCAGTGGGAGACACTGAAATCATTCGCGGCGGATCATTCATTCTCAAATCATACGCTACGTGCCCGTTCCAAGCATTTAGCAAGGTTAGGCTTCAAGCCGCCGCTTTACCAGAACCTTACCATGGCTTAACACCAGCACAAAAGGGAACATTACTTCACTCTGTTCTTGAAAATTGCTGGCGAGAAATAAAGGACAGCAAAACACTAAATTCACTGTGCGACAATCAACTGAAAGACCTGATCAACAGGCAGATAGACACCAACTTCAGAGAGATCGCATCATTAAAAAATCTTTACAACTGGTATCTTGATATTGAAAAGCAACGACTGAGCAGATTAATTTTTGATTGGCTTCAGCACGAAAAGAATCGCTCGCCATTTAAAGTACTTCATTTAGAGAAATCCAGCCAAACAAAGCTTAGTAAGCTAAAGCTGAACTTAAAAATAGACAGAGTAGACATACTCGAAAACGGGCAAACTTTGTTAATCGATTATAAAAGTAATGCCCCATCGACACAGTGCTGGGCACCAACTCAATTCATGGAGCCACAACTCCCATTGTATTGCGGCATTCAAAACGACCACGCGCCCCAAGCAATTTCATTTGCCGAAGTCAAAAAACATCAATTACAGTTTCGTGGCATTAGCGCAGAAGGGAGCTCAGGCCATCCTAACGGCGTAAAGCCGATTAACAAAAGTAAACTATTCGAGGGGTTGTCATGGAAAAAGCTAACTCATCAGTGGAATGAAAAATTAGAACAGCTCGCTGCTGAATTTTGCGCTGGAAAAACCTCAGTTCAACCATTTGCGCCAAGCGCATGTGATTATTGCGACTACAAATCCCTGTGTAGGAAAAATCAATTATGACCCCCTTAGATGAAAACCAGAGAATTCGCGCCCTCGACCCCCGCTCATCATTCATTGTACAAGCACCAGCGGGCTCAGGTAAAACAGAACTATTAACTCAACGTTTTTTGGGCCTGTTAGCAGTTACCCCAAAATCACCTGAAGAAATTATTGCCATCACGTTCACAAAAAAAGCCGCAGCAGAGATGCGACTCAGGGTCATACAGGCACTTGAATCAGCACAACAAGACGAGCCCACTGAAGCACATAAAAAAATGACATGGAAACTAGCAAAAAAAGCCCTTCAACGGGATCGCTCTTGTGAATGGAACATTATAAAAAACCCCAACCGCCTTCGCATCATGACAATTGATGCGCTCACATTCCACATTAATCAACTTGCCCCTCTCCTCGGCGAACTGGGATGTCAACCCACAATATCTGATCAGGTTAATTCACTCTACAGGGAAGCCGTTGAAAGCTTACTTAGCAGTGTCAATAAAACCCCTGAATTACAAAAAGACATCGCCAATCTTTTGCTTCACCTAGATAATAGAGTTGAGCATGTGATAGGACTGATGACGATGATGCTTCAAAAAAGGGAGCAATGGCTTCCTCACACCAACATGACATCAATTGAAACGGACCAATTGAGAAGCATGTTGGAGAACAACTTCAAACGACTAGTAAACGAAACTCTAAATCAGCTAAAAGAGGATATTGACAGCGATATTTTCCACCAAGTTTGTATTAACGCCCAAGAAGCAGGAAGTTACTTGCAGAGCGAGGACCCCTTAAACCCACTTTGCGTACTAGCTGACCTGGACTCTGACACACCTTTTACTCACTCAGAACTTTCTATATGGAAGGCACTAACAAATATTCTGCTCACACAATCTAATGATCTAAGAAAATCACTAACAAAAAAACAAGGCTTCCCCAGCAAAAGTCATCATAAAGTAGAAATGCTACAACTACTGTCTCGCTGTGAAGAAGACCCTAGTATCGTGACTATTTTCAAGCAAGTAGCATCACTACCCGACCCATTCTACTCAGACCAGCAGTGGAAAATCATATCATCTTTACTGCATATCTTGCCCATGTTAGTGGCGCACTTAAAAATCCTTATGCAGTCGCGCGGCTGCATTGATTTCACAGAAATCACCTTGTCAGCCCTAAGAGCGCTAGGAGATCACGAATCACCAACTGATTTGGCATTGTACCTAGATCATCAAATTCAGCACTTACTTATTGATGAGTTCCAAGACACCTCCGTGGTTCAATTCAGCTTATTTGAAAAATTAATTTCAACCTGGGATCAAGACACAGATCATTCTGTTTTTCTGGTAGGTGACCCAATGCAGTCCATATATCGATTTCGAAATGCAGAAGTCGGGTTGTTTGTAAAAGCAAAAAAGCAAGGAATCGGACCAATAGCACTGGAATTCCTCGAGCTAACAACAAACTTCAGATCAAAATCAAGTATAGTAAAGTGGTTTAATTCCACATTCGAGCACGTTTTCCCAAGGAAGGAAGACGCTAGCATTGGTGCCATTCCCTACTCCCAGGCTCATTCTGCCAACTCTGAAAATGACGGTGACATTTGCTATCATGCCGAACCACTGAATATTGAGCAACCTCACAAAGAAATCATTAAAACAATTCAAAAAGCCCCCACTGGTGATACTGTGGCGATACTGGTTCGCTCAAGAAGCCAGCTTAGTACGATACTACCAGCACTTCATAGAGCAGGCATTCCTTTTAACGCTATTGATATTGAACCATTAAGTGAAACCATAGAAATTCAAGATTGTCTAAGTCTAACGTTGGCCCTCCTTCATAGATCAGATGACATTGCATGGCTAAGCCTACTTAGAACCCCCTTTTGTGGACTCAGCTTAAACCAGATACACGAGCTGAATAAGATAAAGAAAATAAATTACCTTGACGCTATTCAATCTGCATTAGATCACGACATCCCAATAGACTGTCGTCACCGTCTCGAACATATCAACCAAGTTATCACAAACACATACGCACAATGGGGTCAGCGGCCTTCTAGTTTATTGATTCACGAATGTTGGCAACAATTAAATGGGCCGTTTTGTTTACAATCAGAAAACGAATCTACCAACTGCGAACAATTTTTTAATCTATTGCTTGAACTGGAGCACGAAGACGGCATAATTGACAGAAAACGATTACATGAAGAAGTAACCAGACTATTTGCTAACGCGAACCAGCCTAATGCACGTGTTGATATAATGACAATACACAAATCAAAAGGGCTTGAATTTGATCACGTACTGTTACCCGAACTACACAAGCGCAGTATCAGTGACCCCAACCAATTAATGCAATGGTTAGAACAACCTAGACGTGATGGTAGCATTGATTTATTACTGGCCCCAATTAGCCCTTATGGTAAAAACACCGAATCAATTTATCAATATTTGCAGCTACAAGAAAAACAAAAGCTTGAGCAAGAATCAAAGCGACTTCTGTACGTCGCTTGTACACGGGCTAAAAAATCACTGCATTTATATTTTCGTTATGATCACACAGATAAAACCCAGCCAGAGACAATCAAAATACCATCCAGATCAAATTTGGATTCACTGTG
>CACHNP010000026.1 GCA_902581285.1 uncultured Gammaproteobacteria bacterium
CGCCATTACATTAGCTAACATTCTTAGTTGGGGATTAGTAGAAAGGGCTCCAGGTGTTGAAAAAGAATTTGCAGGCTTTCATATCATTCATGACATCAAGGACATACATGCACTAGTTACAATAACAGCATGGTATCCAGCACCACATTTTATTGATTCTCTTGTTAATGGTATCGCTAAAGTTGGTAATATAACCAAATGGAAAAACAGTAATATATCTAAACTAAAAAATAAAGCCGATTTGCTAATAGGTGATAAGTATACGAGAAAATTTATATTTTTGAAAACTGCTATTTATTTCAGTTATATTCTAATAGTTATTTATGGTCTTTTCTTCATTATTATGCTGTTAAAAAATAAAGAAAGGGACATATATGATCGTTCTTTATTGCTATATATGCTATTTTCGTTACTCGGGTGGCTCTTGGTTCGAAATGGGCCACATCAGATAGAACTCCAAGTTCAAGCTTTTTTATTAGCACCCGTAATTACATGTGTTTTTTTGATAAAGTTCGTAAATAAAATAAAAACGATATCTGTGAAAATTATTGAAATCATTTTTTCAGTGTTCTGTCTATATGGGTTTAATCTGACGATGATACCATCGAAGTTGCAAATATTTAGGCAGAGTGATCAAGAGACTTTAATGCTACGCGAAGCTAAACTACAGCCTAAATCACAGGATTTTTATCACCCAATAAAAGGTGAACCTTATTGGAGTATTGAATTACAATCTCTGATGTCCGGCCTTCGTGTTAAAGCAGTTTCTATTAATGTTCCACTTGGCCATGTCCAACTTGTAAGTTTCGGTTTGGATGTTGATAAAGTAATTAATTGAACTGGTATATATAAAAGATCATTTTGAATAATTAGAAAGAACAGAGTTTAGTTAGTAAGTAATAATTTTATGACTAGTAATACAATAATTTTAGATGAGTTAAAGCGTTACTCACAGCGAATTGGAGGAGATATTTCCCTCGTTCAGGGACCTGGTGGGAATGTTTCGTATAAGCAAAACCGAGAAATGTGGATTAAAGCTTCTGGCACGTGGCTTAAAGATGCTATTTCTAACGATATTTTTGCTTGTGTAGATGTTGTTAAAATAAGGGATGACTTTTTTAATAATTGTTTGAAAGATCTTTCCTATTATAATAAAGGTAAATGTGAATTACGCCCTTCAATTGAAACGTTAATGCATGCTATTATTGACAAAAAAATCGTGATTCACCTTCATCCAATTGATGTGCTGTATTATGCCGTTCTTATTGAGGGCGAAGAAAAATTGAATGCTTTGTTATCAGGTTTTAAATGGCAATGGATTGAATATAACAAGCCAGGTTATGAATTAGCTAAGTCAATAGCTATAAAGAAAGATTTTCAAGAGGCAAATGTTTTTATTTTAGAAAATCATGGAATCATAATATCAGGGGATACTATTGATGAAGTTGACTCTTACTTAAAACGCATACTCTCAATCTGCTTTAGACCAGCAAGACCTAGTATCGCTACTGTTGATTTGACAGATGATTTTGTTTTACCTGGAATGCTAAGGACGGATGACCCGTCTATTAGTTCGCTAGCTTTTGATGAAGTTAGTCAGTATTTAATAAAGAAAAAAATTTTGTATCCAGATCAAGTAGTTTTCTTGGGTCTGCATGATCCAATTTATAATAACAAGTATATACGTGAGAATAACTTACCGTTTATTGTAGTTCCAGGGATAGGGACCTATGTTTCAGATCGTATATCAAAAAGTGTTCTGGCTTTGTTAAAAGGACATTCCATTCTTTTGAGTAAATTGTCCTTGTCGGATAATGTTAAATCATTGACTGATGTTGAAATTTCTCAGTTGGTTCATTGGGATGCTGAAAAATATCGAAAGTCCCTAGAAATATAGGTAGGATTACATGCATATAATTATTCCCATGTCAGGATTTGGTGAAAGGTTTAGGAGAGCAGGATATACTGTGCCAAAACCATTAATTCAGGTCGATGGTATGCCCATTATTTCATATGTGATTAATATGTTTCCTAAAAGCAGTCAATTTATTTTTATATGTAATGAAGATCACTTGGCAAATCCGAATTATCAAATGGCTGCTGTTTTAAAAAAATTCTGTCCTTCTGGAAAAGTTGTGGCAATTCCTGCGCATAAACTGGGCCCAGTTTATGCCGTAAGCCAATGTTACGAGTATATTCCTGATGATGATGAAGTGATTGTAAATTATTGTGATTTTACCTGTGATTGGGATTATCAAAATTTTTATAATCACATTTGTGACTCAAATCCCGACGGCTGTATTCCTTCTTATAGAGGGTTCCATCCCCATTTACTTGGTTCAACAAATTATGCCTATGTTAGGCAAAAAAATTTAATAGTCGAAGATATACAAGAAAAGAAACCATACACAAATAATCCTATGAATGAGTTTGCTTCAAGTGGGGCATACTATTTTAAAAATGGAGCTATGCTCAAGAAATATTTTAAAAGCACCATCCATAAAGATTATAGAGTAAATGGCGAGTATTATGTCAGCATGGTCTATAAGCCAATGTTAGATGATGGACTAAATATATCAGTTTATGAACTAAATCATTTCATGCAATGGGGTACACCTGAGGATCTAAAAGAGTATCTCTGTTATTCTAATATATTTAAAAAAACTGATAGATCAATACCTCAGATAAAACATAAAGGCACTTTATTAATGCCAATGGTTGGGCATGGATCACGTTTTAAAGATCAGGGATATCGTAATATTAAGCCGCTAATTTCTGTTTCAGGAAAGCCCATGTACACGCAAGCTGAATTCACTTTACCTCAAATGGAAAAGAAGTGTTTTGTTCTTAGAAAGAATATGGTTGATTATGGTAATTTAAATGCACATGTTATTGATAATCAGTCTAATACAGGCCTTGTTACAACTGAAACTATGACTGACGGGCAAGCTTCTTCGTGTATGTTAGCAGAAAGGCATATCGAAAACGAATCTACACTATTAATTTCAGCATGTGATCATGGAATAACCTACGACGAGGAAAAATACTTAACATTACTAAATGATAAAAATATTGATGTTATTGTTTGGTCAGTCAGAGGTTATGCGAATGCGGTACGTAATCCCCATATGTACGGGTGGATTAAGACGAAGGGAGATGATTCTAACCAGATTGATTCTGTGTCTGTAAAAAAACCATTAGATAATCCATCTGAGGATCCAATAATAATTGGAACTTTTACTTTTAAGCGAGGGCGAATATTTAAAGAATCAGCCGAAAAACTTTTTTCCTCTGGAGAACGTATTAATGGTGAGTTTTATGTCGATAGCTGTATCAATTATGCTATACAATGTGGTTATAATTGTGTTGTTTTTGAAGTTGATACCTTCATGTGTTGGGGAACACCTAATGATTTAAAATGTTTTGAATATTGGCAAAATTGTTTTCACTTTTGGCCGTACCATGAATACTCAATATATCATGATGATATGATAGAAACAGATAAAAAAGAACCACTAATAAAACTTTATGAAAAACAAAATCAAAGCAAGATATTTAATGACGAACAGGTGGAATTAAATGTATAAGTTATCACTAATAATTCCGTGCTTTAATGAAGCAGCTAGTTTGCCAAAACTTATTGCACGTTGCGAAGAAGTTTTCTGTGATAAATCGGTTGAAGTGATTTTAGTTGATAATGGGTCAGAAGATGATACATCAAAGGTTATCAGTGATCATATAAAAAAAAACTACATAAGAAGTGTTAGAGTTGAGGAGAATAAAGGTTATGGATATGGGATTCTTTATGGTTTGAAATATTCTACTGCTGATTTTTTAGCTTGGACACATGCAGATCTACAAACGGATGTGTCTGATATTTTGCTTGCGTTAGACATTTTGGAAAAACAAAAATATAATAAAGAATTATTTATTAAAGGTAGGAGGTCAGGAAGGCCTCTTTCAGATAGTTTTTTTACTTTTGGGATGAGTGTTTTTGAGTCTATTTTCCTTAGGAAAATCATGTTTGATATTAATGCACAACCAACAGTTCTTAGTCGTGTTTTTTTCGAGTCCTGGATTCGCCCACCCTTGGATTTTTCTTTAGATCTATATGCTTATTACATGGCAAAAAAAGAAAACTTAATTGTTAAACGAATACCGGTGGTTTTTCTTAATAGAGAGTTTGGTCATTCACACTGGAACGTGGATTGGAAGAGTAAAATAAAATTCATAAAAAGGACATTAAAATATAGTACTAATCTTAAAAAGGAAGTAAGAGATGCTAATCTTTAATCATCGAATAAATACGTTATCAAAGTTAAAAAGTACTCCTTTTAATGTTGGGGTTGAGATCGACTTGCGTTCATCGGGAAATGATATTATTCTACAGCATGACCCGTTTGTTGGCGGGGTATTATTCACGGAATGGCTTGAGTTTTATCAGCATGCTGGTCTAATTTTAAATGTTAAAGAAGACGGTTTGGAAGAAAGAGTTATTTCAACTCTCAAGTCATATAATATTAATAACTATTTATTTTTAGACCAAAGCTTCCCATCATTAGTTAAGTATTTTACACTTGGCGTGAAAAAATCTGCAGTAAGATACTCTGAATTTGAATCTATTGAGACAATAAAATTGTTACAAGGGAAAGTGGATTGGGTCTGGGTTGATTGTTTTAATAAATATCCATTGACCAAAGAAAATGAAGTTTTACTCCATCAAATGGGATTCAGAATTTGTATTGTATCTCCTGAGCTTCAAGGAAGAAGTCAGGATTCCGACGTGCAAGATGCAGCTGACTTTTTTTATCAAAATAAAATTTTAGTCGATGCGGTCTGTACAAAAAGATTTGAAATATGGAATGGGCTATGTTCTATAAGTTAAAGACTTTTTGGTTGGGTTTCCTGTTGAGGCTAATTTTTATATTTAGCTGTTTACCTGTCATTAGATCTGCGTTGTTTATACCGTTTATAAAAACATCATTAATAACCCCTTCGGTTAACCCTTGGCATACATTTCTCTCACTGAACCCTAATGCCTTGACTTCGTTCCCATATGGCATAGCAATGCTATTGCCTATACTATTTGTGTCTAAAATTTTACTTTTTATAAATAATTTTGCGTCGATGAATGAGGTACTCAATGTCTCAATAGCATTAACAGTTCTTACTTTTGATATGGCTCTACTATTATTACTGAGAAAAATTGTTTCTTTAAAGAATAAAGATAGGGTTGTGATTTATTATTGGCTGTCACCTCTTGTTATTTATATTAATTACTGGCACGGTCAACTTGATATAATACCCGTTACTTATCTAACGTTATGTTTATTGTTTATAAAATACAATAAGCCTTTAAAATCTAGCTTTATGCTCTCATTAGCAATTTCCGCAAAATTTAGTATGGCTTTGTCCTTACCTGTTATTCTTATTTACTTCTATCGAAATAATCGAGTGCTTCATTTAGCGAACAAATTTTTGTTTTCCTTAGTTGTTTTAACATTGATTACTTTCATACCTTTTTTTCAGGATTCTGCTTACCAGTCTATGGTTTTATTTAACCCGGAAGTTGGGAAAACAATGGCGCTTTCTCTCAGTTTGGGGAAAGGTATAGTGATTCATTTGTTGCCAGTATTCTTTTTTGTATTTCTATATATTATATGGAAAGTAGAGAGATTGAATCATCAATTGTTATTCTCATTAATCGGTATCTCTTTTACCCTAATTTTAGCATTGACTCCAGCGTCAGTGGGATGGTATTTGTGGATAATCCCGTTTGTCGTACTTTATCTGATTACTTCTAATTTGAAATCTGATGTACGGTTATACTTTTTTTCATCATTTTTGTTTGTATTATTTAGTATCTTCTTTAATAAAAATAGCCTTGTATTTGGTCATGTTGTAATTCCTGATTATGATATGCTTGATAGCCGGTTCTTTTCTAATGCTTATTCGGATTGGCTGACGCTTTTAGTGGCGGCGCTTATTATTATTTCTTATCGAATGTACGTTGAGTCAGTTAGGAAAAGCCCACATTATTTGTTAAGTAAAACTCCTTTGGCTATAGGAATTTCAGGGAACTCTGGTTCGGGGAAAGATACCCTTGCGAATGCGCTTTGTGGCTTATATCCTGAAAACTCAGCGGTCAATATATCTGGCGATGACTATCATAAATGGGACCGGTATAGTCCTATGTGGCAAACAACAACCCACTTAAGTCCGATGGCAAATAATCTTAATCACTATGCTTCAGATATTTGTTCTCTTCTACACGGAGACACAATAACTACACGATTATACAACCATAAGTATGGTAGATTTACTAAAAGTTTTTCAATAAATAAAAAAGATGCTGTAATAGCCAGCGGCTTACACGCGTTATATTCAAAGAATATTTTAGCAAAGTTGGATGTTAAAATCTTTTTAGATATGGATGAAGATTTGAGAATAATCTTGAAAATTCAGAGAGATCGTAAGAAACGAGGTTATAACGTTGATAAGATACTAGATAGTATTGAGAAAAGGAAACTTGACTCGAAACGTTACATCAATCCTCAACGGGAATTTGCAGATATTGTTTTTTCATTGAAATCAACAAAGAAAATAGACATTATGAATTCTTTAGATGATAAAATAGAAGAATCAGATTTATCGTTGGGTATAACTCTTAGAAATGACACATACCATGATGAGCTTCTTTCCTTTTTAATTGCCGATTGTCAATGTCACGTTAGATCAGAGATTGACACCATAAAATTGGTACAACTTCATGTTTATGGCAATATTTTTCGTGATGATGTAATCTTGGGAGTTCGTACTTTATGTCCGGATGTGATTGATCTGCTCGCATTAGAGCCGACTTGGGAAGGCGGTTTTTTAGGGCTAATGCAATTGGTAGTTTTAATGCAAATACAGCAAAAAATGAAAATGAGATCATTATAATGAAAGTACTTAAGAGAAAATTTGATTTTTATAACTATCCACCTAAAGCTATTTTTATTGACTTGGATAATACACTTTATGATTATGAAATTGCTCATAAATTTGCGTTGAATAATACAGCGAAATTAGCAGAAGATTTAATAACGATAAGAAAAAACGAATTTATAAAAATGTATAACGAGGGTCGAAATAAAACTAAAAATGATTTAGGCGACTCTCCCTCATCTCACAGTCGTTTGCTGTATATTCAAAATGCAATTGAAATGTATACTTCAAAAACGCAAGCGAAGACTATTTTGCAATTACAGCAGGCTTATTGGCATTATTTTATAGTCCATTCAACTCTCTTTCCCGGGGTTACTGATATATTATCTGATATTAAAATGCTTAATCTCCCTATAGTGATTATTACCAATCTTACTGTTCAGATACAATTACGAAAAATACATAAATTAAGGCTTGAGCCTTATATTGACTATGTTGTTACCTCGGAAGAAGTAGGGGTTGAAAAGCCAAATGAGAGTATTTTCATAAGAGCACTTGAAAAATCCAACTGTAAAAAAGATGATTTAGTTTGGATGATAGGGGATTGTCCTAAATCTGATATGTATGGAGCCAAGTCTGCGTTGAATGCGATCACCTTACAGAAGATGAACAAAGATAGTACTTTGTCAAATTTTTCTGATATCGCATTTAATAATTTCACAGAGCTCTTGCCAGTTATTGGTAAATTTATAAAAAATGATATTGAAGAAACTATTATATAAAGATATAGCTCGAGTTTTTATAAAATTCTGTCTAGTTGGTTGTGTAAATACATGTATTAACATTTCTATTTACCTAATACTATTAAGACTCTATGTTCCATACCTTATCTCTGGTAGTACTGGTTTTATTGCAGGTGTTATATCTGGGTTTTATCTAAATCGAAGATGGACTTTTAGTGTGTTAAAGTCGAATAATAGAATGTTTTTTTTATATTTTTTCGTTAATCTTTTTAGCTTGGGTGTAAATTTAATTGCTTTGTTCTGTTTTGTTAATATCTTTTACTTTTCTAAAGAAATTGCTCAATTATATTCTGTGCTCTTTACAACAATAACTAATTTTGTTGGTGTGAGAACCCTTGTTTTTAGAAAAAAATCTGAATTTAAAGTAATCTAGTTATTTTACTTACAGTTGATTTGTATGATTTTTTTTAAACGACTTAATTTAAACACTGCAAAGAAGTAAACTAATAGGCGTTTTTGTATTGCATGCCTAGAATTAGCATATGGATTTAACTTTATGACTATAAAAAATAAAATTCTAATATCAGTAATTGGACTCGGCTATGTGGGTCTCCCATTAGCAGTGACCTTTTCACGAAAATACAATGTCATTGGTTTTGATATTAATAATGATCGTATTAATGAGCTTTTAAATTGCTTTGATCGCACTAAAGAAGTATCAAAGGCCGAGTTGCAATCGTCAAAAATAAAACTAACTTCGAATTTGTCTGAACTAAAAAAAGCAAACTTTCACATTGTAACAGTTCCAACACCGATTGATGAAGATAAGCAGCCTGATTTGCGTCCGCTTATGAATGCTACTGAAGCAGTGGCTTCTATATTAAGCATAGGCGATATAGTTGTATTCGAGTCGACAGTTTACCCTGGAGTGACCGATGAATTTTGTATTCCTCTACTTGAGAGGATTTCGGGTCTTATTGTAAATAAGGATTTTCAGGTAGGTTATTCACCGGAAAGAATAAATCCAGGAGATAAAGAGCATACATTTGAGAAAATAAAAAAAGTTGTTTCAGCGTCCAATAGTGATTCACTCAAAATAATTACTGAAATGTATTCTTCTGTGGTTAAAGCAGGGGTCTATCAAGCAAGTTCAATTGCTGTTGCTGAGGCCGCTAAGGTGATTGAGAACACTCAACGCGATATTAATATTGCATTTATAAATGAGTTGAAAATTATCTTTGATAAAATGAAGATTGATATCTATGAAGTATTAGAGGCGGCTGGCACTAAGTGGAATTTTATGTCATTTAAGCCCGGATTGGTTGGTGGTCACTGTATTGGAGTGGACCCTTATTATTTAACGTATAAGGCTAAGCAAATAGGTTACTTTCCAAAGATGATATTGTCTGGTAGGCAAATAAATGATGATATGGGAAAGTATATAGCTCAAGATACAGTAAAAAAAATGATTGAAGAAAATATACATGTAAATGGCGCAAAAGTAGGGATATTTGGATTTTCATTTAAAGAAAATTGCCCTGATGTTAGAAATACCCGAGTTATAGATATTATTGATGAGCTAAAAGAATATAAAGTAAATGTATTTGTGCATGATCCTTTAGTCATGAGTAGTGATGTATCGACTCATTACAATGTAGAGTTATTAGATTTTGAAAATATGATAGATTTGGAAGTTGCTATACTCGCTGTTCCACATGAGCAATTTTCTTCTGAAAAATATTACAATATTTTCAAACAAACCAAGTTAGTCATAGATATAAAAAATAGTTACAAGCAAAGTTCTCGTTTGAAAGACGAATTTGAGGTTGTTGCATAAAAAACCATTTATTTTTGATAGATTCAGCTTGTTCATATCATGTTTTATATTACTAAATATTGGAAATAATCAAAAATGTGCGGAATTTCAGGTCTTATAGATATAAACAATACAATATCTAAAGAAAAAAAATTAGAGTACGCCTACAAGGTGAATTCAGTTTTGTCTCACCGTGGACCAGATGGACATGGGGTATGGTTATCTGATGATAGTTCTGTATTGTTGTGCCATACAAGACTCTCTATATTGGATATATCCGATGCCGGGCATCAACCCATGGGCTCAAATTCCGGCCGTTTTATGATTTCGTATAATGGAGAGATATATAATTTTTTAGAAATTAAAGTCGAGCTAGAGAAGCTTGGTGCTATATTCAAAAGTGACTCCGATACGGAAGTGCTTGTTAACGCTTTTGAATATTGGGGTATTCATAAAACATTAAATAAACTTACCGGGATGTTTGCTATTGCGCTTTTTGATAGGGTTGAAAATAATTTTTACCTGATTAGAGACCGTTTTGGTATCAAGCCGCTATATTATGGATTTGTTGACGGTTGCCTATTTTTCGGCTCTGAATTGAAAGCTATCACCTCTTTAGAAGGGTCACGATTCAAATTAAATTACGATGCCATATCTTTATACTTTCGATATGGATATATCAATGCACCTCATTCAATTTTTGAAAATGTTTTCAAGATTGAACCAGGTACATGCATTAAAATAGAAAAAGGGAAAAATAACCTAGAACCAAAGAAGTCAACATACTGGGACATTACAAGTCATATGCTTAGCGAATCTTATGATTGTTCATTTCAGGAATGTGCAGACCGACTTGAAGTTTTACTACAAAAATCAGTCGAGTTACGTATGCGATCTGATGTGCCATTTGGGGCATTTTTATCAGGAGGTTATGATTCGAGTTTAATCGTTGCGTTGATGCAAAATATATCATCAAATCCAATCAGTACTTACAGTATCGGATTTGAAGATCGTAAATACAATGAAGCAGATTACGCAAAAGCGGTTGCTCAAAGATTAGGAACCAATCATACTGAGCTTTATGTTGATGATAGAAAGATTATTGAAATCATTCCCAAATTATCAAGAATGTATGACGAACCTTTTGCCGACTCATCACAAATACCAACGTTTATTGTTTCACAATTAGCTCGGAAAGATGTCACTGTTGTATTAAGCGGTGATGGAGGTGATGAAAATTTCGGTGGTTATAATCGCTACTTTAGAGGAGCGCAACTGAATTCAGGGATGGGTAAAGTTCCTTTGATAATTCGCAAGCTAATGGCGCGGTCTCTTGAATCATGTAGTTCAAAAATATTAGATAATATTGATACATTTTTGCCAGAGAAATTTAAGTTGTGTGCAAAATCAAACCGTTTTAAAAAGTTAGCTTATCTATTAAGGGCAAAAGATTTTGAGTCTATTTATGGACGGTTCACTTCAGTTTGGGAGCATTCACCCATTCTTAACAAAGATCTGATGTACCATGAAAATATTTTTAATCACGAAGTTGCAAAAGATAATGCAATCAGTGCTTGTATGTTAATGGATATCAAGAGCTATTTGCCTGAGGATATTCTAGCTAAAGTAGATAGGGCCTCAATGGCAACCAGCCTGGAAACACGAGTTCCATTCTTGGATCACCATGTCGCTGAGTTCGCAGCGAAAATACCGATGAAATATAAAGCACAGTCACGTGAAGGAAAAATAATTCTAAGAGAATTATTGAAACGCCATAATGTTTGGGATATTGTTGATAGACCTAAAGCAGGTTTTTGTGTCCCTATTGGTGAGTATTTTAAAAGCGAACTTAAAGATTGGTTTGTTGGTACATTGAATTATAAAAAAATTAAGGAAGATGGAATATTGGATGCTGATATTGTTGCTAATGTATGTAAAGATCATTTTTCCAATAAATCAAATAATCAGCATAAATTATGGAGTTTAGTTTCATTTCAAAACTTTCTTGATAGTAATAGATCAATTATTATAAATTAGATAAGGTGAAATTTCGTTGTGGTGTTATTATACAAGTTATACTTATTAATAAATATTTTTGAGGTTATGTGTGATTAAGTCTAAATTTATCAATGCCAAAAATTTAATGTTTAACTATCTGCCAATTTGTGTGCTAAATCTCGGTGTTATGTATTTTAACCGTGTTTATAAAAAAAGATTGGGTGGAAGCTATGAATTTTATAAAAAATATTATAAGGATGGAGATACTCAGTCACAAGAAACTCTATTGGATCAACAAAATAAGCAATTTATAAAGTTTTTGAGTCATGTACTTTTATCAAGGGAATGATGTCACGTTAATATATGACGAAGGTAATAAAATTAGAAAAAAACATGCTGCATTAAGTAGAAAACTTAAATATTCCGATTATATCTATAAATATATATACTTTTTCGAAAAGGTAAAATACCTTATTTTGTTCGCCCCTCTTCGATTCATATATCTTTCCTGAGGCATAAGAAAAGCGTTGAAAAGAATTAACAAGAAACATTTTTTATGCACGCTTTCATACCTTGGAATTAATATTGGAAATAGATAGTTTATAAATAATTCTATTCAATACAAATCATAAGAGCTTAAATATAAGGCGATTGGCAGTCGAGTGATTTTTCTGTTTTCTACTGGGTTAAAAAACATCTAGTGAGTAACCTAAATTAGGGCTCTCTAATTAATTGAAGTTAATACAATATATTTTTTTATTTTAGATTTTTATGGAGGCAGAAATGAATTTAAGATTACTTTTAAAAAATGATATTTTACGAAAAAACAATGATAGTGAAAAAGTTTTACGATTTATAGATCAAGATGATGATTATCATGAAAACTTCGGTATTCAGTGGAATCGTTTTTCAAAGATTCAATTAGACTCCTTTAACGGATCAACAGAAACTGAAGATAGACTTTTTTTACAATCAGGATTAAAGCCTGAGGATTTAGAAGGCAAGACAATCTTAGAAGTTGGGTGCGGTAATGGACGATTTACTGAAGTATTTTTGAAATATGGTGCCAATGTAATAGCAGTTGATTATTCAAGTGCAATCGATGCTAATTATAAAAATCACACAGAATTTGTCAATTCAGGACAGCTATTATTAATTCAGGCCAGCGTGTTTGATTTGCCGTTAAAGGAAAATTCTTTTGATATGGTTTTTTGTTATGGTGTTGTTCAACACACTGGAAATAATAAAGAAGCTTTGAATTGCTTGAGTAAAATGCCTGGCTCACATGGTTCATTGTTTGTTGATATCTATCCTATTAATATCCGAGGATTTAACCCACTAGTATATCTCATGCGTCTATATTTGAAGTTAATGCGTTATGATGAGAGAAAAACTATGAATCTAGTGGAGAGATTTGTAGGTGTAGTATTTCCTTACGAACTAAAGGTGCTAACCTTTTTACATAATCGAAAAGGATTCTTTAAGATAATAAAGTTATTATTTCATAGAATTCCTAACAGTATGTATGGTATAAGTTTATATTTAGATGGAAAAATAAGAAAAGATATTGATATAGCTTACCAATGGTCGCTGATGGATACGTACGATTCCTGGGCCCCTAAGCATGATCATCCTATGACTAAGCGCGCCTTCAAGAAAGAATTAAAGAAACTAACTGCTCATGACCTCAAAGTTTATTTATTTGGCAGGTCTGGACAAGGTTGGTTTGCTGGATTAAAAAAACTGTAGTCATTAAACCTTAGAGTGATAAATAACATGAAAAATGATAGTGCTAATATAAAGAAAGGGATAGTCCTTGCTGGAGGAGTCGGTTCTCGCTTGTTTCCTATGACGCAGGCTGTAAGTAAGCAGTTATTGCCACTGTATGATAAACCCATGATTTATTATCCGATTAGCACTTTAATGCTAGCAGGCATACGTGACATATTGATAATTTCCACAGATGCAGATTTGCCACTGTACAAAAGGCTCTTGCGAGATGGATCCCAGTGGGGTATTAGTATTTCATATCAGGTACAGGGAAATCCAAATGGCATTGCAGAAGCGTTCATAATCGGCAGACAGTTTATTGGTGATGACCCTGTGGCACTTATATTGGGCGATAATGTTTTTTATGGTCATGGCTTTCCAGAGCACCTTATGTCTGCTACAAAAGACATCACAGGCGCAAAAGTGTTTGCATATAGTGTTAATGATCCTGAACGTTATGGTGTAGTTGATTTTGATTCAAATGGCATGGCGTTATCTATAGAAGAAAAGCCTCAGAAACCAAAATCGAGTTATGCTGTTACAGGACTCTATTTTTACGATAAAAATGTAATAGACATTGCTAGGTCAATTAAGCCATCAGCTCGAGGAGAGCTTGAAATCACAGATGTAAATAGAGTGTATTTATCGCAGTCTAAATTAAAAGTCGAACTCTTAGGAAGAGGGTTTGCATGGTTAGATACGGGCACACCTGATTCATTTCTTGAAGCCTCGCAGTTTGTTAAAACCCTCGAAAAAAGACAGGGATTAAAAATCTGCTGCCCAGAAGAAATTGCATGGCGATACAATTTTATAACAGATGAAGATCTGGAGCATATCGCAACTAAATATAAAAAAAATAAATATGGTCGTTATTTATCAGCTCTACTAAAACAAAAAGTAGTTAATTTCGTCGTTTAGGATTGATAAAGAAGGAAACCTTTGTAATTATTATTTTTTTATAAAAATGACAAGGGGTTTAATTAAATAAAAAAAGGAGATCAACAATGAATAAGGTTTCAATTGAAGATGAAAATAATCAATTACTAAAATCATTAGATATGTATAACAATGATTTTACGTCTGATTTTATCAGAAATAAAAGTGGAGACATCAGACATAATATGAAACCCTTCGATAACTTCGATATGAAATTTATCGAAAGAGTTGCTTCCCTCAAGATTTCTATTGGAACAATGTTTAATAAAGGTAATCGAATTTTAGATTGTGGGTGCGGCGTTGGAAATATGACAGGGCTCTTATCCAATATTGGCGCTGATTGTACTGGTGTTGATGCCCTAGAGTCTGCTATAAATATTGCAAATGAATTATACCCAGATGTGCGTTTTACTTGCGCCGACTTTACGCACACTGATTTCATAAACAAATTAGATGTTGGATATAAAGCGATAATCTTTAGAGCTTCCTTGTCTAATGACTTGAACTTTTCGGATCAGATTAATGTACTCGAAGCTTATATGTCGAAGTTAGATAGAGATGGTGTGCTTATTATGATGCAGGCTACATCTACCAAGACTACTCCGCACAGGTTATCCCCCAAAAGATTATCTCGGGTGTTGAAAGAAAAGGGATATGTAACGTCAGGCGCATACTATAGTCAGTTATCAAGAAAAATTGATATTATTCCTCGTTCAAAGATTGGATTGGATATTATTTCTGGTCTTAGTAATTTCATCGGGAAAGTATCACAAGGTGGCTTTCTATGGACCTTTCTTGCCATGAACAAATAAGATTATATTAAAGTAATTGTTATGTAATATGACATGTGTTTCGAATGCTTATTCTCTAAATTAATAACAAGTGGATTTTTTTATGCCTTTTGAATTTATACGAATGATTATACCCGATGTAATTCTAATAAAGCCCCGAGTGTTTAAAGATAGTCGAGGTTACTTTTTAGAAACCTATAAAAAGAGTGACTTTGAGTCTTTTGGTATAAACTGCAATTTTATTCAAGATAACTTTAGTTGTTCTGAAAAAAACGTATTACGTGGGTTGCACTTCCAGCAGGGTGATAAAGCACAAGGTAAGCTTGTTCGTGTTACAAAAGGAAGTGGTTATGATGTTGCTGTTGATATACGTGAAAGTTCTCCTACTTATGGTAGATATGTTTCCGAAGTATTATCTGATGAAAATCACCACATGTTATGGATCCCTCCAGGTCTTGCTCACGGGTTTTTAGCGTTAGAAAATAATACTCAGTTACATTATAAATGCACTCATAATGAGTATGAAAAGGACGCTGAGCGAACCATGGCATGGAATGATCCAGCCATAGATATTTCATGGCCTTTAGTGGGAGCTCCTATTGTCTCTGAAAAAGACCAGGAAGGTGATTTTTCTTTTAAGAAGCTCTTAAAGAACGATTAGATTTTCAAAAGCATTCGACAATTAATTAAACAGAGTATTTGCTGTTGGAGTAATAAGGTGAAGAAAGAACAATTTCAAAAAACTGTCTTTTTTAATTTTCGACACTGTTATTCTAGGACTTACAATAGCAAAGAAGCTTATTGATCAGGGTTTTCTGATATTATTATTCTTGAGAAAGAAAAACACATGGCCAACATTCATCAGATAGAAATAGTGTGTATTACATGCTGGAATATATTATGGAGCTGATTCTCCGAAAGCAAAATTCTGCCTAGATTAGATAGATGATATCGCCAATCTGTTTGAAATGGAACGGAAGTTAGAGTGCTCGATTACAATGAACTGGAAAAAATAGAGCCTTAGCTCGTGCTTATTTCATTAGTAAATGGTATGGCTGGAAAAAACATATCTAAAATACTATGAATGAGCTTAGGAAATATTTTAGAAAATTCTTCTATAACGATGCTAAGGGTTTGGTTGAAAATATCACTATAAGTATGATTGAATCGTCGCCTAAAGAGGGCGTTAGGTCTTAGCTTATAAATAAACAGACGAACAAGCTTGTTATAGATTTTTGGTGGTGACGTCATTAATTTCATGTCATTTGTTAAATGCGACATCTCCCATAGTAATATTTTATCTTCTATAGGAGACTTTATTTTAGAGAAATATATATTGTAGGAGGAAATAATGAATAAGAAAACTATTATGGTTACTGGTGCTGGCGGCTATATTGGATCTATTTTAGTTCCAAAGCTTCTAACACAAGGGTATGCTGTTAAAGCAGTTGATAAGTTCTTCTTTGGTGAGGATAAGCTTCCAAAGCATGATGATCTGGAAATTATTCGCGCTGATGTAAGGGTCTTAACTGAAGAATTTTTTTATAAAGTATATGGTGTTATTGATCTAGTTGCTATTTCTAATGATCCAGCAGGTGATTATTTCGACACGGCCACATGGGATATTAATTACGCAGCTCGTGTAAATACAGCAACATTAGCAAAAAAAAATGGTGCTGAACGATATATATTACCTTCAAGTTGTAGTATTTATGGTTTTCAAAAAGGTGTTGTTAATGAAGACTCAGCTATTAACCCTCTTACCACATATGCAAAAGCAAATCGAAAAGCTGAGGAAGGAGTCTTATTGCTTTCAGAAAATAATTATGCTGTGACTGTAATTAGGCAGGCAACTGTTTTTGGATGGAGTCCAAGATTAAGATTGGATCTTGCAATTAATGGGATGACATATGGTGCATTTAAAAATAAAAAACTTCCTGTTATGCGAGATGGCAATCAATTTAGACCTATGGTACATGTAGATGATACAACAGATGCAATGATTGCAGTTTTAGAAGCTCCTAAGAAAAAAGTAAATGGAGAGATTTTTAATGTTGGCGGTAATAATATGAACTATCAAATTAAAAATCTTGCAGAAAAAACAGTCAAATGTATAAGTGAAATTTTAGGAGATGATGTATCAATTGAGTGGTACGGGGATCCTGATAGTAGAAGCTATCAAGTTTCTTTTGATAAAATAAAGCATCATATTGGATGGGAAGCTGTTTTAACGGCTGAATATGGTATCAAGAATTTGTTGCTTTGGTTTACAGAAAATGAAAACAGAATAAATATAGATCAATGTATGACACTTAATTGGTACAAAAAGATTGAAGGGTGGAAAAAGTATGTTGAACAGACTCAGTTACATGGAGGGCTTATTGACATAGGATAGAAAAAAAAAGTTATAGTCATTCTACTGTATAATTGATAAATTAACTAATCGATTATTAGTTTGATGATATTACAATATTAATTTGAATAAATGTATACTGCTCCCGATTAATGCAGGCCAGTTGCTAGAGTAGTAAGCTGGCTGCCAAAATAACCGAGGGTCTTTTGTGATGACTAAAACCGCTTTGTAAGATACCGACTGTTAGTCAACCTCAGAAGATACATGAAAACCTGCCATCCCTTAGACACTAAGCAGTTTTTTCTATCTTCAATAACCCCAAAGGTCGTGCTGAGGCAGAACTCATGATGCGTACAATGAAAGAAGAACTGCTCTTGTTCAATGATTTTCAGAGTTTTGAACAATGGCTGAAAGAATATAATATGAGTTATTGCCATTCGGTTATTGCCTACAATCCACCTTGTTACTTTGACAAGGTGTGTTTAGATTAAGAATATTATTCTCCGTTAAAAGCGTCCTGACTAATGTGGGCACTGCAAATGAATAATTTTTTTCTTTAATTATTAATGATTTTAAAGTTTGGAATATTGCTTAGGGATTCTATATAAATGAAAAAGTTACTTGTATTTTTGCCTTCTCTTATGTATGGGGGTGCAGAAAAATTTATTGTTACCCTAATTAATCATTTGCATGGCGTTAATTTTGAAGTTGATTTATTGCTAGGTGAGGCCAAGGGGCGTTTTCTAAAGGATATATCTAAAGATGTCAACATATACACTTTATCTCATGCATCAAGTAAAAAAAATATAATTAGTTTATATAAGTTTTTATCTAAGCATCAATATGAGGTTGTGTTAGCCACATTAGGTGCTTGTGTTTCTTTAAGTATTGTGAAAAGATTATTGCGATATGAAATAAAAATATGCTGCAGGTTGGGTAATACACTTAGTACAGAGCTTGACGAGGTTAAGAAATTAAGTTACAGAAAATATATTTTGCAGAAGATTGGGTATAATTCAATATTCTCAAGTGCTGATGTTCTTATCGCACAATGTGAATATATGAGAAATGATATTATTTCACATTTTAACTGTAAGAATGATATAAAAGTGGTTTATAATGGAGTCGACATTCAAAGAATAGGCAGGCTTGCACAAGAGCCGTATCATATTGATAATAGTATGATAAATTTCGTCGCTGTTGGTGAGATTAATCACCAGAAAAATCATTCACTAATGTTTCACGCCTTCAAGAATGTTCTAGATAGATTTCCTAATTCGATGTTACATGTTATCGGAGATGGTGAACTACTTGATGAAATTAAGACCTTGGGCATAACTCTTAAAATTAGTGATAGCATTGTTTTCCATGGGGCACTTGAAAACCCATATAAAATATTGGCTAAAGCAGATTTTTTTGTTCTTTCCTCGACATATGAAGGCTTTTCTAACGCGATATTAGAATCATTGGTGTTGGGTGTGCCTGTTATTGCAACGAACTCTCCTGGTGGAAATCAAGAAGTAATTAATAATTTAAATGGAATTTTGACAGCTGATTTTAGTATTGAGAGTTTAACTAACGCTGTAATCAACGCAGTCAAGGATAAAAATAAATTTAATTCGAGAGAGATACAAAGTGAAGCTAAGAAGAAATTTTGTATTAATAATGCTATTGTAGTGTATAGTAACATTCTAAATGAGATGTTTTTAAAAAAAGGAAAAATAAATAATGATAAATCTATTTCAGCCCAGCATTGGAAGTGAAGAACTTCATGAAATATCCCAAACATTCGATTCTAAGTGGATTGGAAAAGGTAAAAAAGTAAAACAATTTGAAGAGTTGTTTGCTAAAAATCTTAATGTATCACCAGAGAAATTTTTATCTACAAGTTCATGTACAGAAGCGATATTTTTAGCCCCGAAGCTTTTTGGTATTGGGCCTGGTGATGAAGTAATCGTTCCGACGGTTAGCTTTATTGCTGTTGGAAATACGGTTAAAGAGTCTGGCGCTGATATTGTTTTTTGCGATGTTGATCCAGCTACTTTAAATATTTGTCCTGATAGCCTTGAGGAAAAGCTTACTAAAAGAACTAAGGCCGTATTTATAACACATTATGGAGGATACAGCTGTGATATGGATAGAATAATGAGTATATGTAGTTCAAATAATATTCTACTATTTGAAGATTCAGCCTGTGCGCCGTGTTCTTTTTATAAAGGTAAGGCGTGTGGAACATTTGGCGATATGGGTATGTGGTCGTTTGATGCTATGAAAATTATAACGACTGGCGATGGTGGAATGATCTATCTTAAGAAAAATGAGTTAGTTAGAAAAGCATATTCAGAGCTTTACCTTGGGCTTACTAAGAATCTGAACTCTGGATTGGCCTCATCAGCATCTAAACAACAATGGTGGGAAATTGAGAGTGAATGTTTTGGTAGAAGATCTATAATGAATGATATTTCTGCTTCTATTGGCATACAACAAATTAAAAAAATGCAAGATTATATTTCACGAAGAAAAGAGATTACAGATAGATATAACCTTGAGTTGGCTAATATTGAAGAACTATCTATTACTCCTGAGCTGCAAGATAATACACAATCTTCGTATTATTTGTATTGGATTCAGACCAAGTATAGAGACCAATTAGCGAAGTATCTATTGGATCAAGGTATCTATACTTCATTTAGATATTGGCCACTCAATAAAATAAAAATATTTAGCGACACTGGAAACTATCCACATACAGAACACGTCGCAAATACAACCTTAAACCTTCCAGTCCACCAGGCACTCTCAGATGATGAAGTATCACATATTATTAACACAATCAAGAGTTTTCTTACAAAGAGAGTCACAGGCAGATCAAAATGCAACTCAGTATCAGTAAATTAGGTGGGAGTATAAAATGCAATTATCATCCATATTTTTATCACTAGGGGATACTTCTAGATTTACTTTAAGTACTGCTCACCAAGATAGGATTAATTCCGTTATCAATAACTGTACACGCCATGTTGACTCAGTAATGGTTATCAAGTCGGATAACAGGTTAAATCTAAACTCTTCAGTTAAAGTCTCTCAGGTCAAAACAAAATTTTCACCGAATGGAAAAAGAATTTTATGTTTTTTTTCCTCATTTATATCGTATAAACTTCTTTTGAAGCTATATTCCAAAGATCTATGTGAAATTATTGAAATAATTAATAATCATAAAAAAAAAGGAAGAGTGAGGCTCATTTGCATTGAGCCTATTGATTTAGTGGTTGGCTTTATCCTAAAGAAAAATAATATTGTTGATGAATTCTATATTGACATGCTTGGACTATGGGATCAGGAATTTAAAGTAGCAGTTTCTTGTACAAAAAATATAATTAAAAAAATGTATTTTAATTTTAAGGAAAAAGTTACAATAAAACTATTGAGGAAGATATTTAATTCATGTGATTGTTATATCAGCGCATCTGAATCATTCAGAAAATACTTATCATTGAAATACGCTGGCTCAGCAAAATCCATTGTATTGCCATATTGCCTAACAGGTGAACTAACTAGATCAACTTGCAAAGATAATTCTGTTGAGTTAGCGCTTGATGAAGTGATTCAATCAGGAAAACAGGTTGTTTCATTTATAGGTTCGTTTAAGTATTTTTCAGGCGTTGATGTTCTTGTCGATGCATTTGAATATTTACTTAGTATGAGAGATGACGTGTTTTTGTTGATTGTCGGACATGGCCGATTACAAAACCTGATTAACAAAAAAATACAAAATTTTGATACCGATTCATATCTATATATTAATAGAGTAGAATATTCTCAGGTCAGTAGGATTTTTTTAAAGTCATCTGTGATAATAAATCCTGAGAAATATAATGACTTTTCAAATAATATACTTCATCTAAAGTTTTTCGATGCGCTATTGAGTGGCAAGCCAGTTATATCGCCAGGATTTAACAGTTTACATGAATTTATAAAATCAGGTGGAAAATGTTCTTTATTTGAGCCGAACAACCCACGATCATTGGCTTTTGCTATCAATAATGTTTTAAACAATATTGATTATTTTGAAAATATATCTAAAGTTAATAAGAATATTGTCAGAGAAAATTACTTTTATCAAAATTATTTTGATTATGACTTGGCTAAGTCATTGGTTGAATAGGGTTGTATTTATCGGTTGTAATACTGATGTAGTCTTTTCTTTATTGCGTACACTAGCTGAAAAATTAATTATTCGAGGTTTATATGCCTATTTTTGGTTGTATTATTATTCTTAGTCTAGTTGCTTTTTTTATTTTATATGAATCGACAAGCAAAGACTTAAATAAATACGTAACAAATTACGTTATATTGTTATCAACTAGCTATATTTTGAGAGCTTTTCTATCAATTATTGCTCAAGGCAAGATTAATCCGGATTTTGCGGGGCCGTGTAGAAATATAAATGCGCATTGGGGATTGACTGTACATTTTCTACGTGGATTTAATGGAGATCTTGCACAGATCCTGGGTACTGGTAATATGGCATTTTCTTTTCTTTATTCATTCTTTGGTTTAGTTGGATCGTGTTATTTATTACGGACCTGTATACTGTATTCACCTCAGATTCGTCTTGGTTGGCTATCAAAAATTTTTATTTTCTTTTTACCAGCAATGTTAACTTTTACATCTGTTTTATCTAAAGATGCTCCTATTTTTATGTGCGTAAATATTGTACTATATCAGCTTATAAATAAAAATAGAGGATTTGGTGGGAGCTTGTCTTTGTTGTTGGCGATAGCTGTTATTTTGATAATTAGACCCTATTACGTGGCTATTGGTTTCATTTCGTTTTTTGTTTATACCTTTTCGGCTCAATCTCGTTTGTTTGCTAAGTTTACAATGGTTATTGTTACTGTTATTTCCAGCTTGGTTACAAAGAGGATTCTTTCTAACTTTTATGGGATATCTTCAAATTTTACAGTGAATAATCTAGCTACAATTGGTGGAAGTCATCAGGTAGGTATGTCAGGTGGAACTGCTCTAACTGTTACACATTCTTCGGTCTTGACTTATTTTTTGCATCTCCCCTATATGATCTTTGGAAATTTATTTATGCCTTTGGTTTCAGCTCATAGCATAAGTACTCTAATTGCCGCGATTGAGAATGCCTTCGTTTTGTCTTTTGTCCTCTACTACATGACGATTAGATACGTTTTTAGAAGGAAGCTAGATGTAAATATTGTTGATAAGAGAGCTGTAAGTGTAATTAAATCATTCGCTATAGCTGGAGTATTAGTTCTTGCCGCTAATAACGCAAATCTTGGTTATGCTATGCGCGTGAAATATTTATATACATTGCCTTTTTATGTTTATCTGACAATAGCATATCAATCAATTCTTACATCAAGAAAGGCACGTTCTTTTCAGCATGCTTCTGTATAACAGCAAACTTTATTTACAATGAGATTTTCATGAAAACCATTTCTAAAATAATCGACATGTTCTGTATTGATTCTTCAAGGAAAAGTTTTTATTTTCTTGTTTTCTTAATATGTCTAATGTCGATTCTTGATATGCTAGGTTTGACCATTTTTTATCCCATCCTTAAGATTATAATGGATCCCTCGAGTATAAGTAAAAGTCAATCATTAACTCTATTTCAGCATATATTTCATTTAAATAATTATTCTATGTTGATATATGGTCTTTTAGCAGTTGCTACATGTTTTTTTATTTTTAAGTTTTTTTTATCTCAGATTGTAGGTCGTTATAAATATAAGAAACTATACGATGCACAAGTAAAGGCAGCTAATAAGGTTTATGATAAATATCTTAACGTTGATATGCAGTTTTTTAAAAATAATTCAAAGCATTCGCTGATTAAAATAATTAACACAGATTTGATGCTCGCATATAACCAGGTTGTTTTTAGTTTTTTGTCATTATTATCAGATGTTTTTTTGGTGAGCATTTTTTTGTTAATCATTACTGCAGTAAATTTATACTTAGGGCTTTTTATCTTTTTTCTCTTATTCATATTTATTTCAATATATAGTGTTAGAAAAAAATTAACATCAAAAAGAAGTTCCAATGATCTCTCTTATATGGATATACAATCATCAATGGCTGAAACTGTGACAGAATCCATATCGAATTTCATGATTACAAAAATAAAGGCGTTAGAGAATGTTTATAAAAAAATTTTTAAATTTGAGTCAAATAAGTACAGACAATTATATAGTGACTTTAGATTTCGTTCTGAGAGGCCAAGATATGTACTAGAGTTTGTGGTAGCACTTATCATACTTTCACTTTTACTGAGTCTGACGTTATTATCAATAAACCTAATGTTGATCATTCCGACTTTATCAGTAATATTATTAGCAGTGTTTCGTCTTTTACCATCATTTACTAAAATCAGTTCAGCTTTTTATTGCCTGAAATTTTACATGCCCAGTTTAAATGCTGCTTATTCTCATATGCTGGGTTTTACAAGTGATGAAACAGTAAAGCCTGATTTAAATAAGGTTGATATTATAAAGAGTATTCAACTTGAGGGAGTTTCGTTATTCTATAATAAAAGAAAAATACTAGAAAATGTTAACCTCTCTATTAATTCAGGAGATCACATCTTTTTAATCGGCGAAACAGGATCAGGTAAGAGTTCACTTGTTAATATAATTTTAGGCTTATTGAAGCCTGAGAGTGGTAGAATTAAATTGAACGGTACAAATATCGACTGCTTGTATAATTACGTAAGCGATATAATATCTTACGTTCCACAGGACCTTTATTTTTCAAACATGACTGTCTCAGATGCCATCTCACACAGAAAAGAAGGATCAATAGATTTTAATTATATGAAATACTGTATGGATCTCTCATGTATTCCTTTGTCATCCGAATGTTTCACCGATGGATTTAACACAATGGTTGGTGAAGCGGGATCACTTTTATCTGGTGGAGAAAGACAACGTCTAGCCTTAGCTCGAGCATTGTATTCTAGGCCGCAGTTATTAATTCTAGATGAAGCGACTTCTGCAGTAGATGCTTTAACTCAAAATAGGATACTGAGTAATCTCTCATCTATGGACTCTTCACCAATCATTATTTCCATAACCCATAAAATACAACAATTTCAATCCACATCGAAAGTGTATGAAATTAAAAATAATAAGCTATATGAGTACTGTCAGAAACAATGTGCCAATAATTTTGTTTGAAATAAAATGCCAAAAATGAAAATGCTATTCTGTTAATGATAAAGTTTTAAAGGATTTTTAATGATCAAATATAAAATAAAAAAACAATTAGATAAATATGGTATGCTTGCCTATCTGAAAAGAAGCAAACTGTGGAAATACAAAAATAGAAAAAATTATGAATCATTTAGATCTAAGTCTCCAGCGGTTTTGGAATATTTAATAAAGATTTTTGATGAAAATGCTATAAACGTTTGGCCAGGTGATGGGACTCTTTTAGGTTTGATTAGAGATGGTGGGCCTATTAAAGGCGATTTAGATATCGATATTGGAGTATTTTACTCTAGTGAAGTCCAAAAAAAAATCCGAAGCTTATTAATTGATCATGGGTTTGCATTATATTTCGAGGCAACTCATCTTGACGAATATCGATTGTTTGAAAAATTTTATTTCAATGAGGTTCCTATTGATATATATTATTTTTTTGATAGAAATGGCAAAATGTGCGCTTTTGACCTAGATCAGGATGGAAATATGAATGCGGAAGAATGTTTAAGCCGTATGCAAGATATTAAAGTTTACCGAAATGAATTTTCATACTTTGAACTGAACAAAAAAGTGATAAATAATATTGAATTCAACATTCCTGTAGATATACACAATTATTTAATAGAACATTATGGGCATTCATATACAGTTCCTGACCCCTCGTGGCATAATAATAAACGTAAAAATAGGTATGTTGATAACACGATTATCCTTAAAACAAAAAAATTTTAATTAACAAAGGGAATAATATGAATAAGAAAGTATATGTAGGGCTAAGTGCCGATTTGCTCCATCCTGGACATATGAACATAATAAATGAAGCAAGAAATTTAGGGGATATATATATTGGTCTTCTAACAGATGAAGCTATTGCAAGTTATAAAAGAGTACCTTACATGAATTATGATCAGAGAAAGTGTGTGGTCGAAAACATAAAAGGGGTTGTCGAAGTTATTCCACAAGATGCGCTAGATTATTCAAAAAATTTACGGAGTCTTAGGCCACACTACGTTGTCCATGGTGATGATTGGAAAAATGGAACGCTAAAAAGCACAAGAGAGTCTGTTATTAACGTTCTTGCTGAGTGGGGTGGCAAGTTGCATGAGATTCCGTATACAACAGATATATCATCCGCTCAGTTAAAAAAAGTAATGCATGAAATAGGCACTACTCCCGGGATTAGAAGAAAAAGGTTGTCTAGACTAATAGAATCTAAAAATATTGTAAGAGTTATGCAGGCACATAGTGGCCTCTCATCACTAATTGTTGAGAAAACACAGGTTGAAGTTAATGATATATCTCGAGAATTCGACGCTATTTGGTCTAGTAGCTTGACGGATTCTACTACACGTGGAAAGCCTGATATAGAAGCGGTTGATATTACTTCTAGATTATCAACAATAAATGATATATTAGAAGTCACTACAAAACCGATAATATTTGATGGAGACACTGGAGGTAAGGAAGAACATTTTTCATTCACTGTGCGTACATTAGAAAGGCTTGGAATATCTGCAATTATAATTGAGGATAAAGTAGGCTTAAAAAAGAATTCCCTTTTGGGTAATGACGTTTTTCAACAACAAGACACAATTGAAAACTTCAGTAGAAAGATAAAAAAGGGAAAGTCTGCTCAGATAACAGATGACTTCATGATTTTTGCAAGAATTGAAAGTTTAATACTTCAGCAGGGAATGGAAGATGCACTCTTAAGGGCGAAATCTTATATTCAGGCTGGAG
>CACHNP010000027.1 GCA_902581285.1 uncultured Gammaproteobacteria bacterium
CCGCAATCTGATTCGCAAGCAAGGTTTCCATTTCTCTGATTCTTTGCACTAATCCGCCCTCTTTACTAGTAACTTTTGATCCACGTAAATCCGAGTGGACTGCAAGTTGTTTAACTTCATTAGCTGAGCCAAAGATGTTCCATAGCGGCTCGCTATTTGACTTAGCGTATCACCAGCAACGACCAGGTGAAATAATTTTTTTCCACGAACATGGTTGAGAGCGTACAACGCAGTTGCGGGTGGTGGATAATGTGAAAAATAGCTCGTAACCCCATTAGCAATAGCATTTGCAAGTTTAGCTTGGTAAGAGGGTAAAATTAATTTTTTTTCCTCAGAGCGATTTGATAGAAAGCCAGTCTCGATTAGTATAGAGGGAATGTCAGGCGATTTTAGCACGACAAACGCAGCTGGCACAACGTAATCTCTATGCAGCCTTGCTACGACCTTAGCGTGCTTTAGTACCGAATCACCAACATCAGAACTGGTCTTCATCACGGCATCCAAAGAGCGACTAACCAACGCAGCCCTAAGGTCCGCACTCTTACTTGACAACTGCACACCATCCAATAATGTTGAGTCTTTATTTGTACCGTTAACCCAGTGATTTGCTACTGATATCGCCCCTTTTGTTGACAAAGAGAAAACAGATAATCCTTTCACGTTCGGGTTGGAAAATGCATCTGCATGAACAGCCACGAACATATCGGCCTTGTCTTCTCTTGCAATACGCAGACGATCATCAAGTGAGATAAACCGGTCTGAGCTACGAGTTAATTTTGCATCAAAGCCATAGTGCATTTTTATATCATGCTGCAATTTTTTTGCTATTTGCAGTACCACGTTTTTTTCGTGAGTACCAGCAGGTCCGGTAGCACCAGGGTCTTTGCCGCCGTGTCCCGGGTCAATAACAACCATAATGTCACGCGATGGGGTCGATATATCACGCTCTCCGTTCGCCAGATCAAGTTGCGACTTCTCAGACACCAACTGATAGCGCTGAGCAGTCGTGTGATGCGGGCCGGAATTAGATAAACCACGAACATCATCAACCCGCGTGTGACGTTCATTCGATGGAAGCGGAAGTAAATCAATCGTCATTACTTTTGAACCTTGACTTACGCCTGCATAAATTGGGTGCTTTAAATCAAACACTATTCGTAATTCATTCTTGGGGCGCATAGCAACGCGAATACGCGAGACGGGAGTCGGGAAATTATTCAGCTCATTAAAGTTAATATCCGGCTTGTGGTTAAGGCCATGACAATCAGCAACCAACCTATCCGGATTCGCGATAACAAAAAATTGGCATTCTGGCGAATTTGTCAGACCAAAAGTGAGCTCCCAGTGACTCACAGGGTAGCCTATCGAAAACGAGGTAATCCTCCCTGCGACAGCTGGCATAGAAACAAACAACAGTAATAAAATCCATTTTTTAAACAATGAAAACGTCCTTAGTTAAATGGTGAAACACGCCTAGCGCCTATCTTGATCCATCTGATCAAATAAATCAATAAACTTATTATCATCGGTTGAGATCGTTAATATGCGGGTCTTTTCAGACTCAATGGTTATATTTATAGTCAGAGTTGGTGGCATCAAAACCCCTCTACCCTTATCCGGCCATTCAATTAAAACCACACTGTCACAGCTGAAGTAATCCTCAATCCCAATATTGTATAGTTCCATCGGGTCTCGTAGTCGATACAAATCAAAATGGAAATAACGCTGCCCCTGGATAGTATAATCCTCGACCAGCGTATAAGTGGGGCTTTTAACCAGATCGTGATAGCCCAAGGCTTTAAAAAAAGCCTGACAAAACGTTGTTTTTCCCGCACCCAAATCACCCTTCAAAAAAACCACATCGCCTGGCGATAACACCTGACTAAGTTGCATGGCTAATAAATTGAGCTCATTTATACTATTTATGTGTTTTTGACATTCCATCAGGATTCACCAATTCTCTTATGTACTGTAACAAATCAGTTGCCAACAACCCTCTTTCACCACCATCTTGAGCTGCTTTATCCGCAGCCGTTGCATGAATCAGCACCCCTGCTCTGGCAGCAGCGGACAAACTGGCGCCTTGCGCGACCAACGAGCCTATAATCCCGGTCAAGATATCACCCATACCGGCAGTTGCCATCCCAGGATTACCTGCACGACAAACTGCTGGCAGTTCATCTTTGGAACCGACCAAGCTACCAGCCCCCTTTAGAACCACAACCGTGCCGAGCAAGGTAACTAACTCTTTCAAACTTTTGTAACGATCAGCTTGAATATCTGCCGAACTGCACCCCAAAAGACGACCCGCCTCTCCTGGATGAGGCGTCACGATAGCACGGCCTAAAAGCTGTTTTTTTTCATTTTCAGACATCAGGTTAAGAGCATCGGCATCATAAATTGCATCAACACCTGAGGCAATAACTGTATCCAGTAGCTCCTGCGCCCAAGCTGTCTGACCTAGGCCAGGCCCAATAACAACCACGTTTGCTTTAGCTATGAGTTTATCTAAATCATCAGACGTCACCACCTGGTGACACATGATTTCTGGACGCGTCCCACTCACCACAGGCACGTGTTCGGGCCGAGTCGCCACCGTGACCAAGCCAGCGCCTGCACGAAGTGCCGCTTCGGCTGAAAGACGAACCGCACCGCCCATCCCATAATCACCGCCAACAACCAAAACATGCCCATGATCGCCTTTGTGAGAGTCACGACAACGTTTAGCAAACAGCGGTATTATTTCATCCCAATGCATTACTTTCGCGGTAGGAATGATGGATTGCAGTAAGCTTGACAAGCCCAAATCATTAACACTAACAGCACCGCTACATGCCACTCCTTTTGTTGTCACCAAACCCGGTTTTAGACCAATGAAGGTCACGGTGGAGTCGGCTAAAATAACGGGGTTTGATGTCGCTCCAGTGTCAGCATTTAACCCAGTTGCAATATCCAGTGACAATATAGGCAGCCCCGTTTCGTTCATTGCTATAACCGCGTCAGAATAAGGTTCCCGCAGATCACCTGAGAGCCCGGTCCCGAGAAGCGCATCAACCAGTAAATCAGCATCGGCCAAGCATTCTGCTGAGAATGGCGATATTGACACACCTGCTTCGGCGCAAGCCTTGAAAGCCTGCTTTGATGCCTCCGAGATGATTGAATCCTCCACCATCAGTACCTTGACAGTCAAACCATGCTGGTTGGCTTTGAGCGCTAGCACCAGGCCATCACCGCCATTATTGCCCTTGCCACAGCAAACAGTGATACTATTCGCACTAAAGTAGTGTGAGCGCAAATAGCTCCATGCCGCGGTACCAGCAGCCAACATGAGTTTGTACGGGGTATAGCCATGAGCAGAATAGGCTTCATTTTCACATTCGCGAATGTCTTTATTTTGATACAATAGTTCCATTAACAATTACGACCGGGTCGACTCCATGTTAGACAATACAAACACTGATTTTACGCGACTGGCTGAAAACATCAAATCTTGGGGTAAAAAACTTGGTTTTCAGGGCGTTAGAATCACACATCCCAGTAACAGCAAGGCTTTTAAGCACCTAGAAGAGTGGTTAAAAAAAGAACACCACGGTGAAATGCGCTACATGCAGAGAAATCTGGACATCCGTAAAGACCCGAGCAAACTTATTGGGATGAGCGCGCGAGTCATCTGTGTCAGACTCGATTACCTGCCCTCACTCACCCAAAGTAAAGCCACATTAACAAGTCGAGACAAAGGATACGTCTCTCAGTATGCGCTAGGAAGAGACTACCATAAAGTCATCCGTAAAAAATTAAAGCGATTAGGACAGCAAATTGAGCTGGCCGCGCCGCACCAATTTCGGGCATTCACCGACAGCGCGCCCATATTGGAACGCGCGCTTGCCGAACAAGCCGGTCTTGGTTGGATTGGAAAAAATACCCTGCTACTCAACCGCAAAGCGGGCTCATTTTTCTTTCTTGGTGAAATCATTACAAACCTTCCTCTTCCCATTGACGAACCCACAACCAAAAATCACTGCGGCAGCTGTCAGGCTTGCATTGACATCTGCCCTACTAAAGCGATTATTGCCCCTTATCAATTGGATGCAAGGCGATGTATATCTTACCTCAATATCGAATTTAAAGGTTCGATCCCTCTAGAGCTCAGGCCTCTGATGGGAAATCGAATTGTCGGATGTGATGACTGCCAACTTATTTGCCCATGGAACAAGTTTGCAAAAGTGACCACAGAAAGCGACTTTAAGCCAAGGTATGCCTTAGATGACAGCACGCTATTAGAACTTTTTTTATGGAGCGAAGCAGAATTTTTGCGTAAAACAGAAGGCTCCGCAATCAGGCGAATTGGCTACTCTTGCTGGATCCGAAATACCGCAGTCGCATTAGGCAACGCACCTTATGAAAAAAAAATTAAAACCGCACTAGAATCACGAAAAGATTTCCCCGACCCCATGGTAAGAGAGCATATCCAATGGGCTATAGATCAACAAAAGAAAAAACGAAACGAAATAAAATGAATCATATTTGCAGTGCGATAAATTCACAAAGGAAGAATGATAATCAATGTTTACTAAAGTTGAATGGAAGACTAAAGGAATAAACCACTTTGGCGAAGATCTCATCCCGTGGTAACTTCCCCCACCCTCGACTATCATGACTATCGGTTCGATTATCTCCCAGCGCAAAATACTCCCCTTGATTTAATTTATAAGAGCGTATTTTAACAAAATCTGATTCGTTGCATTGCTGAGATGAGTCATTGAAATATGTATCATACTGGTCATTACCATTAATTTTAACCTTACAATTATCCAACACCGCAACAGTATCATTTGGTAAACCAACAATGCGCTTCACCCATTGATCACATTTCACATCATAATGTTGATCACGCATAAAAGGTAAGAACTGCTCTGCCTTACACGCCAATGCAGAATACTCTGGTCTGTCACGCAGATTAAAGCCGTGGGGGCTAGCAAACAGAACAATATCGCCTCTATTTATATTTTCACTCGGAGAAAGCTTTCGATAGAAGACCAGCGAATAAGTCGGTAACGTTGGCTCCATGGAACCTGAAGCCACGCGCGCATAACCAAATGGCAACAACATCCTTGCACTACTTGACCCTATCATGAAGAAGGTCAACACCATTACAAACAAACCACATTTTAGACACACAAAACACTCCCGCTTAAAAGCCAAACGGAGTATAGTAAACATTTCACACAAATCAAGGAAAAAAATACCATATAAATCATGAGATTGCTTTAAATACCAAACAGGCAAGCGACCCGCGGCACCCTGATATCAATCCACCCAGGAAAGAAAGTGACACAACGACCCTAGGACAATACGTCTCTTATTTGTGGAGCACTTCTCTTTTTCATATCTAGGATACTATTCGCATGAGGCAACGACCAATAACGACCTGCAATCCAGAGGCGAAATTATTGTATTTATAAACAACTTCATCGTAAACTATAATGAAGCTCTAAAATATAATTTTTAGATAGCTTAGACCATCGGAAAAATAAAATAATGTTGATAAAAGCACTAAAACATAAAATCACTTGGTTTGTCATAGTCATTCTTGCCTGTATCACAACCATGATAGTTTTGAGTAATGCTCAGGGATATCAACACTCGCCTCATCAATTAATCAGCTTGAAAAAAATTAAAAAGCTCAATAAAAATCCCATTTTTACTGCTAAAATAGTTAAAAGTTTTTATCAAAAGCAACCCACGTTTGTTCAAGGGATCGTGTACGATAAAGACAAGCTATACACCAGCTCCGGGGGTTACGGTAAGTCATTTATTCGCCAATCAAGTTTAGCAACAGGTGAAATAATTCATCAACGATACCTCAACAAATCACTATTTGCTGAAGGGATAACAATCTTTCATCATAAACTATATCAAATCTTTTGGCACCAGCAACATGGCGCAATATACAACACAAGCACACTCGAGAAAATCGGCCAATTTGCTTATCAAGGGCAAGGCTGGGGTTTAACCCACAACAGCCGTTATTTGATTATGAGCAACGGCTCGTCTCAGTTAGTTTTCTTAGACCCGGAACACAAATTTTCTGTAGCTAAGCGACTCAACATAACGGCATCATGGGGACCTATCGATAATCTGAACTCACTTTTTTATCATGATCACATTATCTACGCTAATATTTGGTTCACCGACTTAATTGCTATGATATCACCACAGACAGGACATGTTTTAGGATGGATAGATATTTCAGGGCTGTACCCGAAACAAAACACCTTATCTAGAGATTGCGCCACAGCGAACGGCATCACCTATGATAACAAAACTCAGCACCTCATCATTACGGGCAAGTGCTGGAGTAAGCTCTATGAAATCAAATATCATTTTTTTATTGGAACATAAGAACCTGGAATATGATAGCCTGACTAATCACAGGATAAGCGAGAAATTGGCTCATTAAAGTGTACATAAGTCCACGCAAAAGCGCCATCATCATACGAGCAACCGGTATACTCTTTAACGGCCAAATCATCTTCTGAAAATTCAACATACGTAGAGAAGTTTGGATTTATTATTGTGTGATCAATATCGGTTAAAATCACACCATCATAAATAAAGTCTGAAGACTCACTCAAGCCACTGGCACTAACAGTCAACGATAACGAAAAAAACAACACCCCTAAACTGCACTTACTCTTATTCATAATAATCTCCCCATATTGATATCAAAATCAACTTCAATGAGTCACTTACACGGAGTTATAGTCTATTTTTGGTAAAAGTCAAATTTTCAACGCAAAATAAAAAAACATTAAATTCATAAGCTTACGTTAAAAGATACCAATATCAAGGGAAATCTGGAGAAATTAAATTTTCCAACCGCGCTGAAGATCGTCACGAGGCTCGGGTTTATTCTTTTGTTCATTCACTCGGGTCGGTATTCGATTGGTGTGCATAGGCACATAAGGCCCCCTGTCAACATGGCGTGTCTTAGAATCCCATGGTTGTTTTTTCGCGTAAAATGAATGAGAAGATGAGAGAGTGGATTTACTCGATGAACTACCATCACTGGCAACACTCGCTGTTTCATCGCCCGTTGAAGAATGATCAGCGACATGCGCATTGTTGTACTTTTTCTGCATGCGCTGACAATGACGTGTCGCATTCTCAATAAACCGTTCACGCCTTAGTTTGATATCACCATCAGTTTTTTTTCCCATGACTCTTCTACGCCTTTAATAAGATTGATTACAAAGCAAGCTCCATGATAAAAGATATGATAAAATAAATACAGAAAAAACATGGGATTTATAAAATAAAACACCATTGAATCAATATATTATCCAAATAACAGAAGTAAAAGTACCACATAACACCGACAACCGTCGCGACCTTAAAATGACAAAGAAGCCAGCCGGCCTTGAAAATGCACTGATACCAGCATTAGGCATAAAAAAAGGCAACAAAATAGACACTAAGAGAATAAAAAAATGGAAATAAAATAACCTTCTGCCCGACTATCACTTGATATTAGATACACAGGAGTCATAATTGACAAAATAACAATAAAAAAGGAGCTATTCTGTGTCCTCGTATTTCTCATCCGCGGCAGACAGAAACAAACTGCCGATATATCAGGTGTTGAGGAGGTACCTCCTTGATAAAAATGCAACCGCATTAGAAATAGGTAGCGGGACTGGGCAACATGCCGTCTATTTTGCTTCTCATCTAAATCAAGTTATATGGAACACAAGCGATGTGGCTTCGCAACAAGAGATTATTCAAGCCAATATTTCAGATTATGATGGCGATAACATTCGTGGCCCGCTGTTATTGGAAATCGGAAAAGACGACTTTCCTAAATTAGCTGTCGATATGATATACACGGCGAACACACTACACATCATGACGTGGAATCGATGCGTAACGTTATTTGAGTTGCTGGGGGAAAATCTAGCAAGAGATGCACACGTTTTTATATATGGCCCCATGAAATACAATGACACATTCACGTCAGAAAGTAACAAACAATTTGATCAGTCACTTAAGGATAAAAACAGCTCAATGGGCATAAGAAACTTTGAAGACATTGAATATTACATGACAAATCAAGGTTTCAGTCTGAAAAAAGATCACAAGATGCCGGCAAACAATCAGCTTCTCGTCTTTCAAAAAGAGTGAACAACAACCGGTTGCAGCCAGACGCAAAACAAAATGCTCCGCCTCTTAGATAACAGTATGTGTCATTTCTCAAGTCAACTCTTATCTTCCATGCCGACTGTCACTTGCCTAGTCTAACACATTAATTGATATAAAAACATTGGCGTTCAAAAAGCAATCAACAACTAGTGATTATTACATAAGAAAAGCATGCGTTAGTTCGTAATCAAAGGCAAACTATGATAAATCAGCATCAAGAGATTTTCCCAGCAAACCAAGCGTGAGCGATGCGAAAACAGACAACGAAACAAAAACGGCTGCCATAAATAGCGAACGATCGTCAGGTAAGTGAGCCGCGATAAAACAAACCGTTGCCGCAATGGCCACTTGAATCAAACTAAACAGTGCAGAAGCCGTGGCAGAAATGTGTGAACAGTCCTGTAGCGCCATCACAAAGATATTGCCGAAGATCACCCCGACAGAAAAAAGCACGAAAGAAACAACCAAGATAAGTAGCCACAAAGCCGGTGTCTGGAAAACCGATAAGAAAAAAAACAGTAACGTTGACAGTAACAATAAAACGACACCAAGACGACATATTTTAATAAGAGAACAACGCTTTACCAAAAAAATATTCAGCAACCGTGCTAACGCTAACGAGAAAACGAGAATTGCAGAAACCCAGGAATAAGTGATACGACTATAGCCCATAGCAACCTGAATCAAGTGGGGGCTCATGGTGTAATACGACATAAGAACAGCATAAGCAAAACCACTAAGAAATGTGGCCACAATAAAACTTCTAATTCCAAATAAAGAAAAAGAATCAGAAATTAACTGACGCAGCGTGAAAGGTTTTTGCTTGTCAGGCGACAACGTTTCTGGAGTAAAAACTGCGACCCCAAAAAACATCAAAGCCGCCAGTAGAATAAACAGTGAAAATACTGATCGCCAACCAAAGTGATTTGCTACTAAGGCACCAATGATAGGTGACACAGCCGGTGTAATGGAGGACACCAATGCAATGAATGAAAACAATCTAACCAGACTTTTTCCACTGTACAGATCAATTAAGATTGCGCGCGCACAAGGTGTAATCGCCCCGATACCAAATCCTTGCAGTAATCGCCCCAGATATAATAGCAACAGTGATTTGGCTAAGTAACAACAAGAGGAACCAAGCAAAACCAACGACAGACCAAAAAGAATAATTTTTTTTCTTCCTATGGCATCAGATAGTGAGCCGAAAAAAAGTTGCGGTAATATTATACCAAAAAGATAACAACTGACGGTGATTTTAACATCAGATGAGCGAGCGAGTAAGTCACGCCCAATCTCAGGTAATGATGGGACGTACATGTCAGATAACATGCGGCCTAACGTTACCAAGGCCACAACAATAAAACAATACCAAAAGACAGTGGCTTTCGAATCAGTGCAAGAGATTTTTTTCCTTAAAACATTCATCATAAATAGAGTACGTAATAATCTGATTACACCATTATACATACCAGCAACAAAACTAGAACAGAAATTTATACAATCGACAATTCAAATGCCTGAAATAACAACGAAACTTGCTATTTCATTAAATAAGTATTAGTACAGAAGAAAAATTACATAAAATTTAATTACTCACAGAATTTTTCACCTAAACCAAAACTGGAGAATTCAATTCCAATTGGTTTTAGGGTTAATTCACAGACATAAATGAGCATAATAAAAAAAACCAAAGAGTGACATCAAATAACACCATTATCTTTTTACTCTACCATATTTATAAAACACTAACACTCTGACAAATAATACCAGCATCACATAATAGCCAGAAAACAATAATGACGATCACCAAAAGTAAAACAAGAGACTAATCGCCATATGCCCAGCATCTCTTCGGCAAGCATGCGAGATTTAACTTAACGGATTACTTACAACCCCAATCTATTTAGTGATAATCAAACCAACTTGTTAATATCGTTTTTTTCGTTTTTAGCTGTGTTTTTTTAGTGGCTCAGATTTGACAGGACCGATCAATATAACCAGTGATTGCCGCTACAGCTGCGGTATAGGGCGAAGCAAGATAAATATCCGACTTCGGATTTCCCATCCGGCCTTTAAAGTTGCGGTTCGTTGTTGATAAACAAACTTCCCCATCACCCAACACACCTCCATGAGCTCCATAACACGCTTTACAACCTGGCGACTCAACAACAGCACCTGCTTGTAGCAAATCGACAAGTATACCCATATTCGCAATTTGCTTATAAATGTTCATTGATGCCGGCACAATCATTAATCGAATATCTGGCGAGATTTTCTTTCCTTTGAGTACTTCATGCACCATTTTGATATCAGTTAATTTACCCCCAGTACAAGATCCAACATAAACTTGATCAACCTTAATTTTTTTCTCCTGGGTATTCTCAAGCGAATAAACGTTATCAGGTGAATGCGGGTGCGCAACCATTGGAGTAATGTCCTCAGCGCGATAAGAAATCGATTTATGATACTGGTAACCTTTATCTGTACTCACCTCTAAGGCAAACTCACGAGCATTAGCAGATTTTTGCAGATAGTCTCTTGCAGATTCAGATAATGCCATGATTGCATTTTTTGCACCCGCTTCAATACCCATATTACAAAGCGTAATGCGCTCTTCTGATGACATATTTTCTATAGTATCCCCAGTAAACTCAAGCGCCATATTTGAGGCTCCATCCATATGGATATCCTTTAATAAAGTCAGAATGATATCTTTAGCTGTTACGTAAGGTTTTAACTGCCCACTAATATGCACTTGAAAAACCTCGGGCACTCTAAACCAGAGTTTTCCAGTGTAGAAAACATTCAACAAATCAATAATACCAACGCCAACACCAAACGCATTTAGTGCCCCATAAGTCACAGAGTGAGAATCCGTACCAATGACGACCTCACCTGGCTTTACATGGCCATTTTCACACATCACTGTATGACAAACGCCATAATTACAGCCATAAGGATAATAATGCTCAATTTGTTGTTCACGTACAAATTTATCCATAGCCATTCCAAGGTTGCGGCTACTATAATCTTTTGCCGGCACCAAATGATCTTGAAACAACGCTATACGACCCGAATCCCAGACTTTTGCATGATCGCCAAATTCTTTGTAAAACAACTCGGCCAAATCTTTTAATACAGGATCATGTGTGAAACACATATCGACATTAGCCGTAACAATTTGTCCACTCTCCACAATATCGTGGCCAGATGCTCTAGCCAAAATCTTGTGCGTCATACTTTGATACTGCTTACTCATACTGTTAGTCCCTGTTTTGTGTGGTTAATTAATCCTCCGGCTGAAACAATTGCCTCGATATCACCGAGGCTCTGATAATGATATTGCTGCTCACCCAGTGTAAAATAACGATTTTCCAAATCAACCGATACCGTTTCGCCTATTCTTTCTTGCGTAAAAGGATGGTCGAAAATAATGGGGTAAATTAAACCCATATTAATGCAATTTCGAAAAAATATTCGAGCAAAAGATTTGGCAATAATCACTCGAACACCCGCATAATACAATGCCTGAGGAGCTGTTTCTCTGCTTGAGCCACAGCCAAATTCAATTCCACCAAAAATAACTCCATAAGGTGATGTTTTCAATTCTGGATCAACAAAAGGCGGCGTTGAATCATAGTCAATTAGCGCAATACTAGCCAAATGGTCAGGGCCTTGATAAGGCTCGAATCGCCCAGGGCTTATCACGTCTGTGTTAACATAATCTCCACAATAAAAAGCCTTTTTTTTAAATTTACTCATAACATTTCCTCCGCATCAAAATGATTCAATATATCTTCTGCTGTCAAAAAGCGAGTTTTGGATTTAGCATCTTGCAATACACGCTGGACATTGTTCGGTGTTTTCGCAATGCCCAACTTATCTAGCACATAACCCACATTAGCAGCCCCACTATTATGATTCAAGTAGATATTTTGCTTCCTCCCTATAGCAGAGGCGGGAACGCTAGAAAAGATCAAATCTTCAAAATCAACGCCTAACTTAGCTGCTTTAATAATTGCACTCGCATGAGTCCCTGTTGCTGTAGCAAACACCTGCCCACCAATAATTGGCGCATTATCAGGAATAGGATAATTAATCACTTTTGATAATTGCCGACAATAGCGCATCATGCTCTGCATACAAAAGTGTTGCTGGTGATGTTGGGACAAATATAATATAACTTGCTCTAATGCCACATTTCCAGAGCGTTCGCCAATCCCCATAAATGCACCACTGATGAAATCGACCCCTGACTCAATGGCTGAGATGGAGTTCGCCAAGGCTAAACCGTTATCATTATGGCCATGCCAGCCCAATAAAACGTCTGCCTCCTGGTTTTTATCGCAAATCGTCTTCACAAACTCAACTAAACGAGTCGTGCCAGCAGGCGTCATTGCACCGACCGTATCACACAAAGTAATCCGTCTGGCTTTCTTCTGCAAGCATAACATAACCACTTGCTCTATCGACTCTGGCGTCGCTCGACTAACATCCTCAAGAGATAATGAAAATGGCGTGTTATACTCATTTAAGTGATCTGCGACATCAGCACACTCACGTAACTTAACAGAAAAGTCCCATTGCTCAACGTGACAACGCAGTTGGCTCATACCTATAAAGAAGTCAGCACAAACATCTCTGCGTGATGCCTGGTGCAATTGAATAATTGGGTTAACATCTGTTTTCTTTGCGCGCGCCAAGAAAAACACATCCAAAGGAAGCTGGAGGTCATCTAAGTAAGTAAGTATTCTCCTCGCATCCGAAAATTCAACGTCTGACGCGGCCGGAAAACCCAACATGGCTTGCTGCAAACCAGTCTCAATAGCCAACTTAATAAACCGCAATCTCTGCTCTAAACTAGGCTTTGTTAAAAAGGCACCTTGCAGACCATCGCGCAAAGTATCATCCTCAAGCTGAACGTGTCTCTTTATCTTACACCCATTCATTTTATTCCAGTCATAAATATAATCTCTTGCTTTCACTCTTCTCTCCCTATGCAGGTTGTAAAATGTAATCTAAATAATAATCAAGCATAGTAAAGCACATTGGTCCTACCTTACCATCGGCGATCTGTTGATTATCCACTGAGACTATAGGTAATAAACCTTCAATCGAGTTAGTAAACCATATTTCATCCGCACTCCAGATTTCTTCACTGGCAATCTCACGCACTTCATATGGGATATCATTCTTCTGGGCGAGATCTATGATAGTTTGCCTTGTAATTCCACTTAACATACTCTGTTGCTGAGGTGGTGTTATCAACTGATTATTTTTAACGATAAAAATATTACTGCAAGTTCCTTCAACCACAAATCCATTTTTCAAATAAATTGCCTCATCAGCACCATTTGAAACGACTACATCCAACTGTAGTACATTTGGTAATACGTTAGTGGTCTTTATAGATGTGTACTGCCAACGAATATCTGGCAGAGTAATTGCTTTATAACCAGACTTAACAATCTCTCTAGATGGCAAATCTATTGGTTGGTTCATAATAAAAATAGTTGGCTGCCCTCCGTCTTTCGGCAAAAAATGAGAACGCTTCAAACCATTTGATCCACGAGAAACTTGACAATAGATATACTGATGATCGAACTTATTACTTATAACTAACTCATCTATAATCTTTTCCAATTCTAAATCACTTAACGATAACTCAATGTGAAGAAAGGCTAGACTATTACGTAGTCGCATAAGATGTGATTCAAGATTGCGTGGACTTCCATGGTATACTGGTATACTCTCATAGACACTATCTCCAAACAGAAAACCTCGATCAAAAGGCGAGATACTTAGTTTTGATAGCGGTAAAAAATTTCCGTTCAAATATGCTATTGACTCCATTTCCATATTACCACCTTCTCCTGACATCATAGGAGCACCTCCAATTGTTTAAGAATTTCACTTGTTATCTGAGACGTTGTCATGGTTTCACACTGCGGATCTTCTATGTCTTGAGTTCTAAACTCTTGCAAAGTATTATTAACAGCCATCTCAATAGCCTCTGCAATTGCAGGCATCTGAACAGTATGTCGATAAAATAAAGCCACTGACAGTATAGCCGAAACCGGGTTGGCTTTTTGCAGCCCGGCTATGTCTGGTGCTGTCCCACCAATGCCCTCATACAAAGCAAAACCATGAGAATTTTGGCTTATTGAAGATAAAACACCAATACTGCCAACAATACCCGCACCAAGATCACTCAAGATATCACCGAATAAATTAGCGCAAAGCAATACATCAAAATCCATTGGCCGCAAAACCATCTGCATGGCCATGTTATCAACATAAATATCTTCGAATTCAACATCTGGAAATTTATTGGCTAATTTTCGGCAAACATCTAACCATAAGTTAAATACATTTTTTATCGCGTTATTCTTATGCACCAATGTAACTCGCTGTCTACGTGTAGATGCCAACTCAAAAGCAATACGCGCAACTCGCTCAACTTCCACCTCATTATAATACATCTCTTGTGAAGCGTATCTAATATTCTGAGCATCAACCCCGTCATAATCTTTACCATAATAGACACCTGACGTTAATTCACGAACGATACAAAGATCAATATCGCTTGGATTATCTATCTTTAATCGGCAACTAGATTGCAAAGCCTGCATAACTTTGATTGGGCGAATGTTTGCAAATAAATCATAATCCTTACGTAAGATACCAATGGGCTCATCAGTAACTGCACCAAATAAGATAGCCGCATTCTTTGACTGTCTTACACGAGCACAATGCGATGCGGCTTCAGGAGGAAGATAGCATCCATGTTGCTCATAACTGAGTTGCCCCACTTCATAATGGGTGGATTTAACATCAATATTACACTGATGATTCACATATTCAACAACCCGTATTGCTTGAGGTATGACTTCTAAACCAATCCCCTCACCAGCCATGACTAATAATTCATATGACATTATTTATTCCTCATTATGTTATTTATTTCAATCAACGTGAGCAACCGTTTGGTAATGTCCAACACGCGCTTCTTCATGCTGATCTGCCCGCAGCTCCTTATTACCATCCTTCCACATTCCAGCATGCCTAGCAAGTGACGCCGTTGCTTCTATATCTGCAACACAACCCCGATATGAACTGACATCATATTTTTTCACTAAATTAACATGCAATACCAACGCATCCACTAAATTAATAAATTCCAATTTTAGCTTTGCACTATTTTCACCGAATAAAGCAGCGTAGCTTTCAATCATCGTATCAGATAATTTAAGATTAGAGTATAAATTGAATACAAACACACCAACCCCAATCAGTACAGATGAAGCAATAACAAAAAATAGATCAAGCGCCGATTTACCAACAAACTCTGGGCCACCAAAATAATCAAGATATAATTTGACAGGGGTAGACCAAGATAAACTCGTTATCACCACTTGGAACACTTTACTGAACAACCACACTTTTGGATAATATTGACGAGCAATACTGTACTTATTTGCTGTTATAGTATGGCACTCATAAACAATATTATAACCAAAGTACGCACATAATATTGCAAACGGTAAATTACTAACAACAGCCACCGAAATGGCCACTGCTGACCGAACACCAGCATCGCTAGAAATAAAATATTTAAGAAAGCCATTATCTTGCGAAGTGTCATCTAAACCATCAATCATTGCCAATATATATGGCGTTACAACTGTCAATACCCCAAACAAAGCATTACCAACAGCATACCACCTTAATCGGCTTTCCTGGGGTCGCTCCATTTCTTGTTGAGAATATCGCTTAATTAAACCAAGTACTGAACGAGGTAAGCGCTGAGCAGCACCTTCAAATTCAACAGCGTGGTGATAAGAGATGTGTTGTTTTGCTTGTTCCGCCATCCGAACGAACACTCCTCTGGATCGACTAAACACATGAAACTCATATAGCGCATACATACTTAGCAGCGTGTTTGATACCAAAGTTAGCACTTGTTCAGACTCATTTGAAAGTGGCGCAATCATAGGCAAAGAAGAAATAACAGACAGAAAAAACAATGAGAAGTGCATACATTTTGTTGAACTGTGACCTGGGTTTGTCTTGCTTAATAGAACAAAGTGACTCAGCATATTAATCAAAGACAGGCTAGTATAAACTGAAAGAAAAAAATTTGCATAACTATCACTAAAAGCAAAAACGCCTTGCCCAAACTCACCCAAGCTAAAATAGTTTTTAGCCAATGCCTTACTCTGCTTATAAAAAAGTATCGCATTAAAACCAGCAACCAATAACGAAAATATCATTTTCAACGATTGGATTGACACGTATAATCGTTTCCCTGATACTGACTCTGTATGCCGACGTAACAATATAAATTGATGAACCAATGCAACCAACGCAGGATTAAAATCGTTATCCGTAAGATCAGATGGGCTTATAGAAGATTGTCTTCTATCGTTTAAAGGCCAAGTTTCTTCACTGTGTAAACTTGTACTACACAATGGCATGTCTCCTCCCCTATTTTCAGTATCAAGCATTGTTTATAAACCTGGTTTTTTGGTTATCGATAATTCATACTTAGCGTTGGTTGAGAGCCTAGATGAGCCTGTTTCTGTCTGACTAAATAACAGCTTCGAATCTGATGACTTACACACCCCTGCTTGATTATGTAACGCTTGTGAAGTTTTATACCAAAGGCGTCCTTGACCCACTGAGCTTAACAGCAACCCCGCCATAAGCCCTGCGTTAACACCCGCTAAACCATAACCTGCAACAAAACCCAATCCATAACCCAAACCAATACCAAGCCATGAAACAGCCATATTCTTCACCATGGATGCCCCCGCCTTCCCCGCCCCTATTAAGGATTCAGCTGCGGCCATTCTAAAACTGATCATTGAAATATTAAATCCAGAAATCAATAAAACGTGGGCCTCTATTAATAAGTCAATGATAGCCTGGTTTGCTTGATCAGATGGATCAATAAATGCTTGAATCAATAAATCAGGTGATATGAGGATTGTGCCAGTATAGACCAATGGCAAACAAAGAGATAATTTTATACCCATGTTACCAATGCGTTTAATATGTGCGAATTTTTTACTACCCAAAGCATTTGCAACTAACACTTGTGAAGAAATAGCCAGACCTGAAACAACAAATAGTATCAACTCTTGATATTGCGATACCAATAGCTGCGCTGACAAAGCATCCCCACCAATTAAGCCAGCAAAGATATTAGGAAAATATATTTCCCCAGTTTCTAATAGAAACAAGCCGAATATAGACATCGCATTTCTAGACAGGGATTTTAGACGCCGTAATGCACCAGGCTGTAGAGTAAATAGATTATAACTTGCAAAGGTTTTGTTTGTTCTATTTAAATAAATCAAGCTTGAGTGAAATACCACACTATTAAAGTAGACCCTGCCTAAATAGGCATATGCTGCTCCCTGAATACCTAACTGCGGCAAGCCCATCGCACCAAAAGATAAGCCATACGCTGCCAGAGCCCAAAAAGCTAAGCTAAGCACCTGCACAGAGCAGGGTAAATAAATATGATTAGTGGCAAAAACTGCTTGCTCAGAAACATTTTGCACATTAACCACGGGTACAGCAAATAAGTAAATTTGTAAAAAATCATTAGTAAGCTTGACTAATTCAGGGTCTTGACCAGCTGCCATTAATAATGGCACATTGAAATACATAATTGACATTTGGGGTACAGTACAAATTCCACTTAAAATCCACCCAGCATGCACCACCTCCCCAATATGCTTTCTATCTTTAGGCGTATTCAAAGCACCCACAGCAGCTGAAATACAAAATGTTGGCGATGAAAACAGCAAATAATTTACATCCACCAAAGTATTGATTAAAGTTGCAGATGAACGGGCCGAACTACCTAAGCGCGCGAGCAACATTGAATTAGAAAATGGCAACACCCCTTTAATCATTTGTAATGGAACCAAACCAGAACTTGTCTTTGCAATTTCCTTCGCAGCCTCAAGGTTGGTAATTATCGATTTTTCTAGCGCGCTGGGAGACTCTAATAAATCCTTTCCCTTTCTGTGACTACTTGATGACATCATCATACGCTGCTGCGAGGGATTTCGAGTAGTCAAAGGTCGGTGACGGCTCCAGGTTCTCGAACTAAGGGAGGCGTTATCTTCCATGTTTAAAGATGGGTTCTCAGCGGCTTTGAATAAGCGCATTGCCGGCACTGACCATGCCATTCTTGCACTTCCGACCAGCGTCCTACGAAATGCTTGAGATACAACACCTCTCATAAATCAATCGCCCTTATTTAAATCAATATAACCAGATTTTAAGTCATTCACCGACACGATTACAAACTAACGTTGACTTGTTACCCATGTAATAAAACCAGCGAAGCCAAATAGTCAAAGCAGATACTGATACCCCAGCTGTTAACCCCAACCAAATACCCGCACCAGCAAGATGACAAGTAAAAGCAAAAACATACGCACCCAACATACCCACTATCCAATATGAGCCCAGCCCCAAAAACATGGGTATAAGAGTATCTTTAACTCCACGCAATGCATTGTTACCTATAATTTGTAACGCATCAAAAAAAACAAAAAATGCAGCAATATGAAAAAATTTACTCGCCAGCAGAGAAACCTGTAAATGTCGATGATCATGCATATTGGTAAACAATGCTAAAATCTGCTGATCAAAGAATAGGAATAGGATTGAAATGAATAATGCAACAATCATCCCGAGACAAACATTAACTCGCGCCGCAACCTGAACACCTTGAATATTACCTCCACCATTGTGAAAAGCTGCTCGAATGGATGTTGATTGGGCAATAGCAAAAAAACACATAAAAGCTGTCTCAATACATTGCAGCAATATTTGGTGCGCAGCTAATGCGGATATACTCACCCACCCCATCATAATAGCAGAAACATTAAATAATCCTGCTTCAATAAAATAGGTGAAGCCCATGGGAAGACCAATTTTCAATTGGCTTAGTATCACTCGAAAATCCACATTCACAGCTGATAATCCAACATATTTTTTTAAGTCGCTTTTTAAAAAAATATACAGAAACATAACAATGAACATAACCCACTGAACAATACTGGTTGCCAGACCAAGGCCAAACATTCCCAATTTAGGAAAGCCAAATAATCCATGAATAAAACAATAATCTAGAACCCCATTTAAAACTAACGCAAGCGCTGAAATGTACACAATTAAATTAGGCATTTCCAAATTAGCACAGAATTCACGGCACAAAGCAAATCCCAGCATCCCGAACGCTCCCCACAAAGAACCAACAATGTATTGGGATGCCAAATTGACTACAATATGCTTTTGGCCCAATGCAAAGAACAGATGTGGCACTATCCACAAAACCAACATCATAGGTGTTGCTATCATCAGAACCAAATACCCACCTTGGATAAATTGACGCGCAATATCCTCATCATCAGCAGCACCTCTGGCATGCCCAATAGAGATACCAACGGCATTAGTTAAACCCAAGAAAAACACCTGTATCAAATAGTAAGAGGTAATGGCCAAAGCGCCTGCAGCTAAGGCTGCCGGCCCAAGAGCCCCCATCATCATACTATCAACTAACCACATTCCACTTTGCACCAATAATGCTATCATCAGTGGGGCAGTTAATTTGAGAGATTGCTTAAGCTCATGCTTATAAGTGACCATCATATTAAACTAAACCAGGACCTCTTCAGACTGAATATTTTCTTCCTGCTTTGCATCTAAACCAAAGTCATGCATGAACATTCTGGAAGAATTTTTATATTGAATTTTTGCATTAACCCGGTTTTTGGTTACATAAACACGTTGCAACCACCTGTCTTTACCATCAAACTGAGCAGTAAAAGGGTATCGTCCATGCAAGGATTTTCTATTATCAACAATCAGGAAGTCTCCAGCCTCGAGAAGGAACTCAAGCCTCTGCTTATCTAACTCTGACTTCAACAAAGTCATTGCTTGTTTCGCTTTTTCAGATAAAGGACGCATTAAATCGGGATCAAAATTGATAAAGACATTATCCGGATCACCTGACAGAATTGGGATAATAGGCCCGGGTCCCTCAACAGCAGAGTTGTGCTGAACGCCAGTTTCAAAAAGAGGTTCGCGCAAAGTCTGGATAACATCTTCAGGAAGTGCGGGCAAAGCTCGTTCAATCGAAGAAATAAATGAAACAGCTTTTTTACTTCTATCTGATCGGATACAGCCAATAATTAAATAATCAGGCAAGAAAGGATGAAATGAATCTTCAGTGTGTAACTCCAATGTAATCTCTGAACTCAGAGAGGAGAGATCACCGGCTTCCTGTTTAATAGGAAATAAGTTATGAACCATGACACCATTATGCATTTGCTTATACGTGAAAACATCGCCCAAGAGACTACCCAGTGAGGCAACAAATAACTCCGATATAAAAGCGGTCTTCTTAGCTGGATCCTTCATTGAGCAAGGCGTATCTATTGGCGCCAGATCTAAGCCTGAACTTCTTACCAACAGATAACCATCATCATGACTATAACGTGAGAAGCGTCTAATACGCTGCCTTAATGTCAAAGGAAAAGTTTCAGCGAGATCTTCCACAACTCGTAAAAATTCATCAGCCCTAGTGTTATACGGCCCAACACGTGACACTTTTTCTAATTCATCAGCAATATCCTGATAGCTAATATTAACCATATTTAGCTCATCTGCTTTAAGCATAGTTACTCTCTCCTTTGGTATAATGATTTTGAACTCTACTGTCTTTTTGAGAGCCGTGATCATGCATATATAATTTTCTATGTACAATTTGGTTTGCAATAGTTAACGGGGGCTTGTTGTTTACTTCAGATTGATTTAGTATATATTTAACAAGCGCATAAATTTCTGAAACCTTTTCAAAAACCAACTCTTCACAATAATCACTGCCTTCACAAAAGATATCTACAACCCCACCTGCATTAGACAAATAGTCTGGCAAATAAACAATGTTTCGATCATGTAAATATTTTTCCATCGACTCATTAGCCAATGGATTATTAGCACCACTAATAACATATCGAGTATGCACTCTTGACAATAATCCCTCACTAACAACCTTACCAATTGCACAAGGACAAAACAAATCAACCGATAAACTTTGTATAGTAGACAAGGAAACGGGGGTCGCGCTAAACTCCTGAATTGCTTTTTTGACTGTGTCTTCATTCAAGTCATCAATAAAAAGTTCACACCCTTGTGTATATAAATAGCGACAAAGTTGATAACCCACTTTACCCAATCCCTGTACAAGGACTTTTAAACCTTGCAAAGATTGCTTGTGTTCACATGTATAAAAAGCGGCCTTAATAGCTTGATATACACCAAATGAAGTTGCCGGGATCTGCTGACCTTGATATAACTCACCTCTTGCGTAAGGCGTGAACTGTCTCAGATAATCCATGTCAATTGCAGAACACCCCATATCATCTGTCGTTGTGTATTCACCAGACAGTTTATTTAACACCTGAGCCAAGACTTTTAAGTAAATCGTCTTTTTAACACCAGGCTTATGAAATATTACTGTTTTACCACCACCAAAAGGCAATGACATAATGGCATTTTTATATGTCATTGCTCTTGCTAATGACAAAGCATCATCAAAACCGGAAGAAAAAAGATCATAAGACTTAATACGACAACCGCCAAGTGCAGGCCCAAGAGTGGTATTGTGTACAGCAACAACACCCTCAACATGAGCTGTGGATGCATTAAATAGAATAACACGCTTAAAATTAGGAATGAGAATCTCTCTTATTTTGACTGGAATATTTGAAAATTCAAAACTCATTAACTATTTCCTATAAACTAAAAGAGTCATATCCAACCAAAGAAAGATTAAAACTATCATATATCAAGGTTTATTTAATTGCAAGAAAACAAGCGTTGCCAGGGAACTTTCAAATATGAGTCAGTAAAAAAAATTGAAGTTTCCTGTCAGCTTTTTTTAGAAGAGCCTGTCTCGAATTTTACAGACCGTTTAAATTTTGGCGCAAATATTCATCATACTTCCTACTCACATTTTTATTTATGAACCAATAAAGCACAATGACACATTCACCTCCGAAACTAATAAGCAATTTATTTGATCAATTAAAAAACGAATCACCTTAATGAAATTAAGACACTTTGAATGAATTCTATACTTTATAAAAAGCAAAAGTTTTCGCTAAAAAATAATTTGATGAAAAATCATTGAGCGCAGAATCTTTCACCCACAACAAAACCGGAGCATTCGATCCCAATCGGTTTTGGGTTAAATCACAGACATAAATAAGAATAATAAAAACACCAAAAAACAGTCAAAAGGATGATATCAAATAACACCTTTATCTTTTTACTTTACCATATTTATAAAACACTAACACTGTGACAAATAATACCAGCATTACATAATAGCCAGAAAAGAAAAATGACGAACTCCAAAAGTAAAACAAGAGAAAAATCGCAATGTATTCTAAAAGACTTTTAAAATCCCCCATCAACCAGATGATTACATAATTACAAGATCTCACAACAGCGTTAATGAACTTTCCTAACACAATCAGCATCTATCGCACTGCTTAATATTCATATGGAATTTTTCCATTGGTTTCTCAACTAAAAAATAGAGCATTTCTATGCGTTGATGCTTTAATGTTTGGTAAAGTGATGGATTTTTTGCTCGTAAACGATTTCTTGCCTCAATCGATTGTCTAACAACACCCTCAACACTCACGGCACTAACTATTAAACCAAGACACGGAATTTCAAATTCACAAGTGTCGCTAGCTACAATAGCACCAAAACGAATCATCACCTGATGCGCAATCGCATGTGCAAGACGAATGATCAGTCGCTTACTAATAAAGTACTTACCGTAAACGTAGCCACCTCCACGTATCACATGATCATTTACAGAGTCCAGAGTGCGAGCCTCGTCTTTAGAGACTGTATGACCGACTGAGTAAGATGATGACAATTTTGCACGATCACGTAGTATGTCCTGAATAAGACAAAAAAGAACGCCCTCGTGCCCATGTGAAAATAACCGGAACACGGCCAAGCGAGACTCATTAAAAAATAGCCATTGATCATGCCAATCGGCTCGCCACTTTGTAAAATTCATCACATCGATGGCGCGCCCTATTTCTTTTGCACCCCGATAAAGATTTGACAAAGTCGATACAATTCCATCTGATACGGAATGAAGCATTTCACCGCTTATATGCTCTAATTGTTTAGCCCACATACTACACAGCCTCCATTAAATTTAAATCATAAGCAGAAATAACCGGAGCGGTTGATGAACCTGAGGCATCACGAGGCAAGTAACGCATTTTGATATGATTGTAATCAAGCTTAATTTTCTCATACAATTCTTGATCTAGCGCATTATTGGTTATCAAATGGTGAAAGGCGGAAAAAAATACACCACCTAATGTGTATTCCAAATAATGAACCGCATTCTCGATTGAATCGCAAATTCTAATGACGCATTCACACGTGATGAGAGAGGAGCATGATTTAATAAATAGTAGTGGACTGGCCTGATCGATTTTTTTTGTCAAAGTCACGGAACTAAAATGAGGTGTTGAGAAAGAGCGATGATGAATTCGACCCGGCTCATGCAAAGGAACACGCTCACACCCCCAGTCGAGGGAATGAAGACGAATCCAACCAGCATGCTGACTATCGGTAACATCGCCATTGATTTGTGGAACTTTGAGGTAAATTGACATAACCAAACTCCTTTTTGTGTGATGAAATGTTTTTCTATTATAAATAGTGGATCCACACATCACATACCGTAATAATTACACCAGTATCGAAATGATAACCTTAAACTAATTGATCTTAATCAGTTTTAAGCTCACAGCACATTAGAAATTGCACAACAACATAAACGATAAATTATTACGACTGACAGCGCGTCCAACAAATGAGAACGTATGACATCACCTCGCGAATTAGTTACCCATGCGAGTATAACCTATTAATTTTTATGACATAATTTTTTTTGACAAAATCGAAATATGGTCTATATTTCACTGTGAGATCATCACAAAGGAGAGCTAAAATGAAAATAAAACAAATTCTATGTGCGACAGCTTTAATGACCGCATCATGTAATCTATACGCAGAATTACTAACTAAATATGAAAATGATGCAAAGACTTTAATGAATTATATAGAAACTTGCCACAAACCTGTAGCCAGATTATACTTGGATATAAATAAAACGGAAGACCAAGTAGATAAACTTAATCTAAAAAAATATGCTGATACCATTGAAGATAAGCTTCCTGTTCAATATCCAGATTACAAAACTCTAACCGTGTCTCATTTATTCTTAAGCCCTGACGAGATGTTATCAAACCCTACTCTTATTACGACTTTCTATGTCTGTGATGAAATGAATGATATCCCAGATAGAAAAAACATTAATGCAGAAGACATACTCTCTTTTTTACATAAACATATTTACCCAACATATAGTAAAGATGATAATAAAAATTTTGTCCAGTTATTCGAATATTAGTAGTACAAACAGCGCATTTATGACGCTTCTCATGTAGCAATAAAGCTCAATGGTATTTGGACTATCGAGCTTTGTTGTTAATCACAAAGCAATGAAAGCATTTTATTATGTTAATCGCAATAATAAAAAAATGATAATAGAGTATGAAAAGCGAATAACTAACTACTGACCAAGTTTGCTAATATAAATTCAAACGATGATTAAATAAATAATACAGGTATATTGATACCCTCATAGCAATGTGATTTTAAGTGCGATACAGTCAAAATATATAAAAACCCCAACTCTGTGTATTGCAATCAACACTTTACAAAAATAAACGTCTGTATGCGACTTGAGTCAGTCATGTAGAGCTCTCGCTCATGTAAAGTAAATTCTAGATAAAACAACTCAGTTTGATTTATTGTCTCCCTCAGATGTTAAGCATATAGCTAATATGTTGCGAGTTTCAACCGTTTTCCACATACAACTTGACAGTACGATTAGAGCTTGAAATACTGGTATTTTAGCAAACGCAACGGAGTGTGTATGTGTCGAGTCCTTGGCTACCTGGGTAAAGCAATTTCCATTGATAGTTTACTTACTATCCCCGACAATTCTCTTGTCAATCAATCGTTTGATCCTGAAGAGCATTTTGTATTACAGATGGCGGGCTTCGGTATGGCATCATGGCAGCAAGATGAGCCCAATGAGACCTACCCCTGGGTTTATAAAAGTCTCGCTCCGCCCTTCTATGATCGCAACTTAGGATCATTATGCGAACGAAACGAAACCAATGTTCTTCTAGCTCATTTGCGTGCGACATTGTATGACACTTTAAGTTACAGTTCCGCTATCAGTGAACTCAATTGCCATCCATTTGTTTATCCAACACCGGCTATTTTAAATACATATGATAAGCGCAACTTTGTAAAGTACTTCAACAGCATCTTACTGAATTTATATTCTATGAAGGCAATCAGAATAGAGGTGGTAAAGAGGGCCGGGACAGGTAGGTTGGAGAGAAACATTATTAATCCGATGATGGAGTACCTCAAGAATTTGATTAGTAGCACTCAGTTAAGTGATCAAGATAAGTCACAGTTACAAGGCGTTTTGACATACGCCAAAGAGGATCTTCAAAGCTCTGCCATGTTAGCACATGTTGATGACGCATCTACTACTAGTGCAACCGGTGATTTAGGTTTGTTTGCTATGTCTGTTGATATGCCAACTCGCTCTAGATTATTTGAAAAGC
>CACHNP010000028.1 GCA_902581285.1 uncultured Gammaproteobacteria bacterium
ACGTCTCACTCGAGGCCTCCTCACTAAGGATCTATTAGTACAGAGAAATAAACAGTTCGGGGAATTCTATGTTAAACATATTTTTCCGTATGCCGTACTCTACTCATTACAAACATTAAATATGTTTGATTTGTTCATTCTTTCTGCTTCAAAGGATATTCACTACCAAGATCTTTTTTTGTTAAATGAGGTTTTGAGTGAGGGGGTGAATGACGATGATGCAAGGTCGATTATAGGTGCTGAGATGGGGTCGCATGATGAGTCAAACTCGAAAGACTCGAAAACCCCAGGTCTGACTGATGATGTGGCTGTTAGCAATATAGTCTACAATAAAAAACTTTTTAATTATTCGGTTTCCAGCGTAACTCAGTATATGCGTGACGTCATATCAACATTGTATGTGGTTTCAAGTCTTCAACAATCATCCAATTTATTTTTTTCTACTCTCTCTTCTATTTTAGATCGGTACTCCGCAATGGTCGCTGTTGAATTTTTCTTATGCCCTAGAATATTAATGACGATTATGCGTCATGACCGCGTTTTGTATGAAGCAATCTTTGGTTCTATCAGGCAGTCACCATACCAGCTTGGTTCATTGATTGCTCTAATGAATCGCAAATTACCAAGTTATTTTTTTGATAGGCATGATGGGAATAAGCAAACGCTGTCTCGTGCTATTCAGATCGACATTATGTTCTTTATCTCAGCTGTTAGAAATCAATGTCAGCCTAAATCTATACCGCCTTTGGTTGACGGTGGCAATCAGCTTGTCATTGATAAGCTCTGTGCGCAATACAACTTGAAGTTGTTGTATGAAATTAATCGTATTTTGTATTATTTAATTGATGTCTCATCTTTTTTTGAAAGCCGCGTAAAACACACTTTACGACATTCTGGAGAAATAGTGCTCAGCCCATTTGATTATGATGTGATGAATTCACGGTACGTTAGTGGGGCTGACCCTGTTAATCTTATATTGAAAAAACATTATGGTTCGCTGGTAGATGGCGCATTGGGTCGTGATGGTGTGAGGACGAATTTATGCGCATTGCTGAATTCATCGACGAATAAAAAAGAGATTAATGCCGAGCTTTCTAATAGACACAATGAGTCTGGTTTTCCATTTGTAAGGCTTTTAAAAAATATAAATCCAGGGGAAGAAATTATATTGGATTATGGTAAATCATGGGATTCCGTTTTGACTTCACTTAGTAATTCTAAGCGCTCAACTACACAAGGCGATAGCGTTGACAAACATTCATTCGAATTTTCCACAACGAATCCAGTTCCATCACCGGATTCAACTTCCACGATATCGCCGTCCGGATCGGATGATGAAAGTAGCTTTAGACGATCTGTTCGTAGACGATTTAAGCCAGTGCTTAATGATGGTTTTAATCCGAATGATATTATTAAGACAAAAAAGATATCGAAAACAACCCATGCAGAGAATTTGTATGTGGATTTTCTGACTCGGCTGCCACAATGGTACGATGAGAATATTGAATTAAATTACACTAAACAAAAAGGTTTTCATATTGTGGCGAAGAAAGCGCTTAGCCGACATACCGTGCTAGGTGTTTATCAAGGTTGTCGAATGACAACATCTGACTTTGAGAGTTTGAGTGAATTAATTTATTTATTTAAGTTATGTCGTGACCACGTTTCCCCTCGGTACTACCATGCTAAATTAACTTATTCAAAGAGCTCAGTTGGCCTTCTTCCTTTATCAGATCGCAACACTAATAGACTCTCACAATTTAGATCAAGTCTATTGTTACCACGGATCTCAGATCATTATCCTAATTTTTTATCATCTTATACGCCGGCTAATAAGTGTGAGTTTGAGCCCGTTCAAATTGAGCAGAGATTGTTGCGGCGTTATTTTGTTGAGCTTTTATCCGATCGCCCACAGTCATTTTTAGGTCATCATGCCTGTGTTCTATTTCATCCCAAAAGTGGCGCCGAGGATGTTCAGGAGCTGGAGATTACAACTGAAATTGTTATTATACGATACGGCGACTTGTATTATCGTATTGATGCTGAACCTAGTAGAAACTCGGCTAACACACTCATAGAAGAGTTTTCTACACCTCCTAAGCAGCAGCAGTATGGCCCGTTCTCTGAATTATCTCTCTTTAACTTGCCACAATCAGAGAATGCTGTTGTTGAGCAAGTACCAGTCAATGTTGTGGAATCCAACAGTCGTCACAACACGCAGCCCGAAGTGATGATGCTGGGTGTTTGAATTATCATTATCGGTTGCTGTTGGGGTTACTTTCTTCTCCGATGAACAAAATCAATCGACTGCTTGTTTGTTGTATTATGTACAGGAATGGCCTGTTTGCAATGAAATCGGTTGTGTGAGTGTTGGGTGCAATCGCGGTTAGACCGAAGTTTGCATCGGTGGCAGCTGCCGCTATTGTGCCTGATTCGGTTACTTTGATTTTCGCTGCTTGGATGACGGATTGTATTTTGATTGATTGTTTTGTCAATTTCTCGTATCCATTGGGGGCAGTAAACGCGGGTTTAAGCTTGGTATTGCTTAAGTACGATGTTAAGTTGCGGTTGTTATAAAACTCAAATCTAGGTATTGATAGATCGACCTGTTTGTTTGTTGCGTTTTTTAGAATATCAGTCAGTCCCTGGTTTTGAAGTTGTTTAGCCACTTCTTTTAGTGAGTGATTATTTTTTGGCAGGAGGATGGTCATGCTAAATTCACCCTCTTTGTATGGTAGTACTATTACCTTCATCATGGCGTTTTCAGTATATTTAAATTCATTTGTTTGATGCATCATCTCCACTTTAATGTCTTTAGTCGGTGTGCTAAATATCTCTTTACTCGTATCTTTCTTATCAAACCCCTGGGCCCATTTTCCATCGAAGTACAAGGTGTTTATGAGCGCTAGTCTTACACCGTTTAGTTCATCATTATCTTGAATGATTGTGTTTATCTCATTTTTCGTTTTTTGTTTTACCCAGTCATTGATTTCTTTTTTCGCTTGTTCTGTGTCTGAAAAGCTAAGATAGAACACGGATGGAGAAAAAAGTTTATTGGTGGTTTCTTGGTATGATGGTAGTAGTGTTAAATCCTTATCAATCCATAAAGAATTTGCACTTGTCAGTGTTGAAGAGCTGCATTGGTTCAGTGAGCGTGTTAAGTACGCCATGTCGTCTACCGAGTCTGAAAACCCAAAATAGCTTTGGATGCTATCACGAACCGAGTTTGTGGTGCCAGGATAAATGAGTGCAAAGACACTGGCCAAACTAAAAGGCGAATAAAGGCCGTTTGCCTGATTGTCATTGTTATTGTTAATTAAAAAGCGTATTGACATGGCGTTAAGATTTTTAATCAGGGTTGTTTGATCTTGTGCCTGTGGTTGGGCGGTGGGTTTGGGCTTGGAGCACGAAGAAATGCCTATCATCAACATGAGAGCGATTATCACGAATTTTGAAAGTAGGATGGTTCTTTTTTTCATTAATTGCCCTATTTTTTGGAGCCTGGTGTGGTCGAAAAGAATTTTTTAGTCAAAAAACAGTGGCTTATGGCCTTAGTTTTTTTCTCCATAACTGGCATTATGACTAAAATAGACTATAATTTCCAGTGAGAGTAATAGTGAAATTGGGGGGCAGGTATGGAAGGTACAGTTAGACAAGTTTTGCAGAGAAAAGGGGCGCGTGTTCATACGGTTGAGCACAACACGTCATTGTTTGATTGCGCTCAAACGATGGTTGATAGTGCCGTGGGATCTTTGGTGGTGATGTCCGAAGGTAACGTCATGGGTATTTTGCATGAACGTGATATATCACGGGTCGCGGTTGTTGGGAATATGGATATGCATCAGACCAAAATCGGTGATATTATGATAAAGAAATTTGCTTTTGTTGATTTGGATACGTCTATTTTTCAAGCCATGTCAATTATTTCGAAGGAAGCTGTTCGTCATTTGCCGGTTATAGAGAATAATGAACTTCTTGGTGTCGTCTCCATTGGTGACTTGAATCAGTGGATACTCGATCTGCAGCAAGAAGACATAGGGCAGCTGGTTAGTTACATTCAAGGGTCGGCAAATGTATCGATCTCTCATCAGGTAACGAAACTTGAAAATCAGCGATGATCGCGAAATTTTAGCCTGTCATCGCTTATTCGTGCTTCGTTGGGCGCTCATGTTGGCTTTTGAGCATTTCTCTAATCAATGTTTAGCAGATTGTTTATTTTTGCCGCACAGATGAAGTCATTATCGGACAACCCGCCAATGGCATGCGTGTGAAAACTGATAACTATCTCATTATACCCGAATAGGACGTCAGGGTGATGATTCTCTATGCTGGCTACATAGCAAATTTTTGCAAGTTCCATTCTAAGTTGCTCGAAATCTTCTAGTTGTACTGTAATGGAAATAGTGTCAACATCCTTATCTTTGTGATGTTCCCAGCCCGGGGTTTTTTTTAAATTACTTTGGATCTCTTCGTGTGTAAGTGGTTTTACACCGCCTTCGCAGGGCACGCATTTTTTATTTAAAAGATCATCCATTTTCTAATCGCTCCTTTATTGTGGCGCCTCCCAAACAGACGTCATTTTGGTAAAAGACAATCGCTTGGCCAGGGGTTACAGCGCGTTGCTGATCTCTAAATTTTACCTTAAGCTGACCTTTCTCTGCAAGTTCAATCAGGCAAGATTGATCTTGTTGTCGATAGCGTGTTTTTGCGTTACAGTTTAATGGCAGTTCCGGGGCTGAGCCACTCACCCAGTGACAGTCATTACAGATCAGTGCTTGTGACATGAGGCGAGGGTGGTTATCTCCCGATGCCACGATGAGGTGGTTTTTTTTCAGGTCTTTGTCCACCACATACCAGGCTGCTTCTGGCATGCCTTTGACTCCGCCGATTTGTAACCCTTTGCGTTGACCTAATGTGTAGTACATAAGACCATCGTGCTGACCAATCGTGTCTCCATCAACAGTAACAATACCACCCGGTTTTCCGAGTATGAATTCTTTTAGAAAGTGCTTGAATCGACGTTCGCCGATAAAACAAATGCCAGTGGAATCTTTTTTTTCAGCATTGGGCAGACCAATTGATGCCGCAATCCGTCTTATGGTGGGTTTATCCATATCAGCAAGAGGAAACACTGCATGTTTCAGCTCGTGTTGTCCTAGCGTGTAGAGAAAGTAGGTTTGATCTTTATTGCGGTCGAGTGCTTTGTTTAACGTGAACTTACCATACTCGTCTTTTTGTATGCTGGCATAGTGACCGGTTGCAAGAAAGTCCGCTTCTAACTTCAGGGCATGTTGTAAAAAAACCTTAAATTTAATTTCCTTATTGCACCAAATATCCGGGTTAGGGGTTCGTCCTGCAGAGAATTCATCCAGGCAGTATTGGAACACATTGTCCCAGTATTCTTTGGCAAAATTAATGGATTGAAACTCAATCCCAAGGTGCTGGCAAACAGCATGCGCATCGGTCTTGTCTTGCTCTGCCGTACAAAATGGGTCGTCATTATTGGTTTCCCAGTTTTGCATAAACACGCCAATGACCTCGTGACCTTCCTGCTTTAGCAGATGAGCGCAAACAGCCGAGTCAACCCCGCCAGATATGCCCACCACAACACGTTTTTTTTTGCTCATACTATTGCTCTCGGTTAGTCGTATGCGCCCAAGATAAACAGTTTTGCCCCATAAATCAACCTCACCATCGCACCATGGTAACAGTTTTGTCATGGTTGGTGTTTGATGCGCTAATAATGTGATTATCGATGAAAAACGGGTGGTTGTGGGGTGGATTTGAGTAAGTTAGGGCTCTATAGCCCATCTGAAGATCTTCCGATACCTCTAGTGGCTCGTAAAAAAAAGAGCCAGCCCGACGATACGGGTGATCGCTCTTTAATCGTTACTCATCGTTTTTTCTGATTCTTATCTTATCTAACATGACGTACAAGTACATGTAGACTAGAGCTAACGAGGCTGTAAATATGAAAAATATCATTTCCGTACCCACAGCGCTGCGTATAACTGCGGTGGCAAAGGCAACTAACGTGATAAAAGGGAGGATTTGAGTCAAAAATGCCTCGCCTTTAATCGTTGAACTGAATACAGCAAATATTAAAAATAAATGAACGATAATGAACAAGCTGCCATACATCCAATACTTCGCATTCGGTTGCCCCCCAAAAAAGAATACGCCCGGTAATACAATCCTAGCCAGCCAATTGCGCACGTCCAGAACAATCCCATCACTTCCTTATGTTTGCTGACTTCTTTCATAATGTTTTACTGTAAATAAAATTAAGCAGGCGGATTATGGGTCACGATTTTTCTTTTTCAAGTTTTTTTAAAACATATTAGTATATGTTTTATAGTTATATTTTAATCTCTGGTGATTCTCGTGTCACTTTGACGTGATACGATTGGTTTTGATAAGTAATTGATTTTTTTGACTCGCTAAACCTGAAAGCTAATTCCAACTTTTTCAGACGCAGAGACAGGTGCTGGTTCTGGTTTCCATAAGCGTGATATTACGCGCCTGGCATGGTTTTTTAATGGGTTCTGAAATCGAATAAAACGCCATAAAGCCGTGAGTAAATAAACGATGCCGTGACTGCGTTCTTGTTTAAGTATTGCCATTTTGTTTTCAACAACGTTTTTACACCTTTTTTGACTATTTTCCAGTGTGTCGTTGGGTTGCTTGATTTTTGTTGATTCAATGATTTCATCGACAACTTCAATTTTAGTAAGGGCTTCTTTTTTTTCTTTTTTGAGTTTGTGGCGGTATGAGTACATTTCATATTGACAGTTTAAGCGTAATTGTTTTAATTCGGAATTATGATTTTTTGTTTTGTCTATTTGCATCGGGCATAATGACATAAGCATGCTTTTAATCGCCTCTAATTGCGATAACCACTCATGACGATTAAAGCAAACACAAGGTCGCTTATCCCAAATCATTGCACAGTGTTCCATGATCCAGTCTTCGAGTTTTACTTCAGATATTATGTCAGATGACTGGTTGAAATTGTCTTGTATTTTGCAGTAAGTGAGGAATAGGGCAGTCATTCTAAAGCTGCGGTTGACCCCCGCTTTGCAGTGGAAGTAAATGGCTTCATTATTATTATGAACATCGTATAGTTCTCTCATGGTCGTTGATAGAGTTGTTATTTCTTCAGGTGTGAGAGAATTGCTGTAACCAAAATCTTTCCATGCAAACGGGCCGTGTAATTTAGTATCGCCGGATAATGTACCATTGTTAATATCATCTTGTGAAATAGCTCTGCTGCCTCTTGTGCTTGGCACGATAGGGTTGGCATGATGCTGAAGCTCAAATGGTTCAACGACACGAACAACGTGTAACTTTTTTGTACCTAGGCTGCTTGATCTTAAGCTGGATAAAGTATGGCGACTGTAACGACCTACGCCTTTGTTAAATAGCATCGATCCCAGATAAATTTTACCGGTGTTGTTAGCCTTTTCTTTGATGGTAGTCCAGGGTGCTCTACTGCCTAGAATGGTTGCCGCAAAATGACTCCACTTAAAAAGATACTTTTTTTTCACTTCATCGATATTCATTTCACTACCTCTCTTAACTTGCTCGTGTGTTTTTTATTGATTACAGTATACAACAGAGTGCGTTACTGGTGATCAATGGCGCGTAACAATGCTGGTTAATTTGTAACAACATCGTTGCAAAAAATTTGCTAAGTAATTGATTATTATCTTAAATGATGCGTCTTTTTGATTGTTTGGTAGAATGAACAGTCAGTCTTATTTATTGGTCTTTTCAACTGCGTTTTTCTCATTCATACTACAGCCAAAATAACAACAGGAGAGGTCAATATGAGAGAACAACGAATGAATGTAGCAACGTTACAACTACTATGTGGTGCATTATCCATCTTTAACACGATGGCCAGAGATTTTAATTCTTTTTGTTTCGAAACAAAGGACAACGATAGCATTTTTTCGCTGCATGACAACATTATAGGCGCATGGGAATCATCGAGTAACAGACAAGACTACTGGCCTTTCGGCGGTGTTGGCGTGCATGCTGATATGAGTCGGGTAAAAGAGCACCTAATTAAACAATGCGGTAGTCAGATTGTTACCTCGGGGAGCGAGGTGGAGTGCCCTGATTATTTCACGTCTAGTAATCACTATTGCCCAGTTAAAGGTGAAGACAATACGGCAAGCTATGGCGGGGTGATTAGACACACTTTTCGTGCTATTGACCATTCTAAAGCGTTAGAGTGCGTAACTGATGCAATGAATAATCTAGATTGTTCAGATGCGCTAACGGTTTCTCGTTTTGATCCTGACTTGGCTTTCTTATTGGGTGTGCCGGCAGCAATGATATTGGTTATATGCTGTTGCTGTATTTGTGGTCAGTCGAAACAGGAACCGGCAGCTCGAAGTAATTCGAGAACACCTTTGCTTAGCAATGACTCACCAATCAACTCATCTCCCGATAATCGCGTTATACCTGATCCTGAAGAAGGTGACCAGGAGAGAGATGTGGAGACTGGTGACTTTGAGAATGGTAACCCGATGCTTAGCAATGACTCACCAATCAACTCATCTCCCGATATTCGCGTTATACTTAATGCTGATGAAAGTGATCAGGAGAGTGATCTGGAGAATGGTAATGCTAAAGGACCTGATTACGAGTCTTGCACTGACAGTGATGATGAGCGCAAGGTGATATCACAACAGCCTTAGTGATGAGATGAGGTGGTTAATCAAGGCGCTTGATTATTGTGACGAAACGGCCTATATTGGCCGTTTTTTGATACAAAAAGCGCGTTGTGGCCGAGGGGAAATGAGCTGATGCAGTTTGAGTTACTTAAGACAGAAGGTGCCGCAAGGCGAGGTCGCTTAGTTTTTGAACGAGGCGTGGTGGAAACGCCGGCTTTTATGCCGGTTGGTACGTTGGGTACCGTCAAATCCATGACCACTGAAGATGTTAAACAGTCTGGTGCTCACATTCTACTGGGTAACACGTTTCATTTAATGTTACGGCCTGGGCCTGAAATAATTAAGCTACACGGCGATTTGCATGACTTTATGCAGTGGCAGGGGCCCATTTTAACCGATTCAGGTGGTTTTCAAGTGTTCAGTTTAACCGAACTGCGTAAGCTCACCGAAGACGGTGTCACGTTTAAATCTCCGATCGATGGAAGCACCATCCATCTGACGCCCGAAAAGTCGATAGAAATGCAACGCGTGCTGGGTTCGGATATCGTGATGATCTTTGATGAGTGTACGCCGTATCCTGCTAGCCATGATGTGGCGAAGAAGTCAATGGAACTGAGCTTGCGTTGGGCACAACGTAGTAAGGACGCGCACGGCACATCATCACAGGCACTGTTTGGTATTGTTCAAGGCGGTATGTACGCGGATTTACGACGTCAATCTCTGGAAGGTTTAGAATCCATTGGTTTTGATGGTTACGCTATCGGTGGTTTGTCTGTGGGTGAGCCAAAGCATCTCATGCATGAAGTGCTTGATGGTATCGTGCCGCACATGCAGACAAATAAGCCTCGTTACTTAATGGGCGTGGGAAAACCGGAAGATTTATTACAGGGTGTGCTTCGCGGTGTGGATATGTTTGATTGTGTGATGCCGACGCGCAATGCGCGCAACGGCCATCTGTTTACGTCCACCGGGGTTGTGAAAATACGTAACGCACAGTACCGCGATGATTTGCGTCCGCTTGATGAAAATTGCGATTGTCATACCTGTCAAAACTACACACGCGCTTACTTACACCATCTTTATCGCGCAGGCGAGTTATTATCATCACGTTTGAACACCTTGCACAATCTGCGTTATTACCAAACTTGGATGGCAAAAATTCGTGATGCTATTGAAACCGGCACACTTGCCGATTTTGCAAAGATTCATTTGTCATCACATTCTTAGATAGCTTCCTTAATAATACAACTGGATTCACCACCGATATTAATGGGTGCATTCGAGTCAAGTGTCTGAGACCTTTGTGGAAGGTTAGCCATCTGATGTAAATTTGGAGATGATTGCCTCGTGCTGTGGGAAGAGGAGAGTTAGCTCATCTCTCTTTGCTAAGGTGAAATCTTCCCAGTGAAATCCTGGTGCGACTGTGCACGATGTTAGCGCGAATTCTTGGTTGTTTTTTTGGCTTTGGTGTAAGACTGTTTCAACAGCGAACCAATGTTTCGCTGGCACCGTATACACCGGTAATGCAGATTGATGGTTTTTGCCCAGCAAGTGAGAGGAATACTGTCCTTGCTCATCGATTATGTGTATACAAAGATCTGCATTGCCGTGCAAATGAGACCACGATTCATCCGATAAAATGCGGTGCCAGTGGCTGCAGTCATTCTTTCCGAGTAAGTAAACAATACTTGTTATCGCTGAACGCTCACCACGATCTAGATTAACAAGCTCACTCGAACGGTGTATTTCACGATAATAACCGCCTTCAGGGTGCGGCTGTAATTCGTAGCGTTCGATCCAGTTGTCTTTATTCATAGCGACTCCTTAATTTACAATTGCATTCTAGCTGATTTATAATTTTTTTCACTACGGTGTTTGTATAAATAAAAGCTCAAATGCAACGCTGTTTGCAATTAATGATGCTATTTTCTTGTAGATTGATGAGTTGGTTTTTACACTGACGTTAGCTTGGCGGGGTGACACCCCCTCGAGCTGGGCTCAAGGGGGTGGTGAATGATTAACGTGATTTTACTTGTTTGCTAACAAGTAAGATACAAGTGTTTAAGCTGGCAAATAAACCGAACAACAATACAGACATACTTATTTTTAAGATGCTGTAACCCGCGGTGTAGTTTGATAACCACGTGGGTTGAAGTTCGTTGACTGCAATTAACATAAAGCCACTGATCGACAGTAGCAGTATGGTTTTAAGTAATCGATTGACTAATCGATTGTGTTTGCTCGCAAGCTCGTATTGGGGTGTGTTTTTCATGCGTGGGCCTCGCATTGTTGTGGGTGGGCAATTTCATAGTAACATGATGTGTTCAAAAATAAATCTATGGCGGTTGGCGAAAACCTTTTTTATTTTTATCGTTCATTGGTGATTCGTTCTTAAAATAAATTTAAAATTTTGCTTCTTGGGTGCTCTACGTTTTAAGTCTCTGTTTTTTCAGCAGCCTCTTTTGTTTCAACTTCTCATGGTGTGTTGGCGTTTTATTATTGATACAGAGCTGATTTTGTGAGGCTCCCTAAGTCATGACTCGTGATCTGGCTCTCACAGCGGTAGCTAAATGGGCTTACGCTTATAAGTATCTTGACGAAAAGTTAAAAAGAGACAAGGGCATTATCTTAGCAGCATCAAATCACGGCAATAGTGGATATGGTTTGGTTCTTAAGCATCATCCAGAAGGTGAGATTGTGCTAACTGAGGCGCAAAATACTGTTTGTGAAATAACCCTCATTCTCTTTGCGGATAGCCAAGATAAAACGGGCGACGCCGTAGATAAACTCCGTGCTGCTCACCAGCAGCTTGGCTGTTTCACTTCGGATAACTAATTTGTGTCCGAGGCAGGTGATCTAACGGTTTATTTTTGGTCGCTAGTTTCACGACTAAATTGTGCACAATAAATCTTGTAATAGTGTAACTGTGCGTTAAAGGAAAACAAAAAGCGCTCAGTTGGCATTTTTTGTTAAAACAAGGCATCATATCAATCAGATAGCGCCACTTACATATTGCGTTCTGCGCCTGAACCGGTTAAATTATCGTGCATTTTTAAGATTTTTATAAATAAACGAGGTATCACTATGTTTAAATCATTATTGAAGCAGTGCTTGTCTGCTTTGACTGCTTCTTTGGTGGCCATATCCACAGCGGCGGCATCCACTCCTGCTGCACGACCAGACATGCACCAATCCTTCACACAAATGGCTATCATGTTCGCGCTGTTTATCGGCATATTTTATTTCTTGATTATTCGCCCGCAGAGTAAAAAACAAAAGCAACACCGTGAGTTGGTTAGCAGTATTAAAAAAGGTGACGAAGTGGTCACTGCAGGTGGTATTGTTGCTCGCGTCAAAGCCTGCCAAGAGCAGTACGTGGTGCTGCTATTAAACGATCAAAGTGAAATTGTGATGCAGAAAGGTTCCGTTTCTTCGGTGTTACCCAAAGGGACCTTAGCGGATATCGTTAAGTAAGTAGTTAATTCACGCATCAAACGAATAGGGATATTTATGAACAGAACGGCTCGCTGGCGTTACGGTTTGATTTTTTTACTGGTTTTGCTCGGGGTCGTTTATGCGCTTCCCAATATCTATGGTGAGGATTATGCGGTTCAACTGTCTCGTAAAAAATCGGTTACCGGTGTTACTCTTGATGTAACGAAGAAACAGCTTGAGAGTGACATCAAAGCTGCCTTAAAGGCGCCATCCCAAAAGCCCAAGAAGATACTGGAGTTTCGCTTAGCTAAGTCTAAAAAGGGTCCAAATGGTTTTATCGCTCAAAAATTTAATGCCAACGAACCTTGTCCGTCTGCATACCCAATGCGATATGAGGATCCGGACGGCTCAGGTGAGTTTGTTTGCTTAAGTAAAATGCCCATTCTCACGGATAGCGATATCAAGGATGCCACCGCGGGTCGAAGTCAACTGTACAGTTATCCAATCGTGTCAATCAGTGCAAGTGGAAGTAATCTCCCTTTGTTTGAAAGAGCCACCGCTGACAACATAGGACAACCTTTGGCAACGGTATACTTAGACAAAAAAGCGCAGACAGGCACTAGTGATCAAGGGAAAATGAATTCCGGCTTAGCACTTGCTGACGGCTCGGTGATCAGTATTGCAAAAATCAATTATGGATTATCAAGTCAGTTTGAGATTACATTTGGTTCAAATTCAAATTTCAGCCAGGCACAGGCATTGGCTCAACGATTAAAAGATGGTGCTAAACTTAGAGCGGCACTTAAAGCAGGCGCAATTTCATACAAAAAGATCATCATTCCGACAGAGAAGGGGGACGCTAAACAGGGAGATGCTATCGTTGATGGCGACCCTATTATCGTTTTGAATAATTCAAAGGATCAGATTCGGGCGCAAGCAGCTATAAGTCAAGCGCTGAGCAATCAGTATGCTGTTTCAATGACCTCCATTTCGAAGATGCCTTCATTCCTTTCATCTCTGGGCGCCAAACCCATGTCTTTGGGGTTAGACCTTCGCGGTGGTATTCACTTCTTGCTTGAGATTGATCAAAAGAAAATTCAACAAGACCAGAACCAAGCGGATCGCCAACAGATACAAAACATGCTGCATGCCACAAACGGGCAAGAAAAATCTGCTGATGGAAAGAGGCAGCGCTACATCAAATACAAGGCAATGCCGTCACCACAGCAGCTGGGTAATAAAAAAGATGGAAGTAATTTCGATACCATCGAGATACAATTTGATAACACAAAAAATTTGGATGATGCTTACACTCGCTTGCAGCAACCCTCTTTAACAAACGGCTACACCATCACTAAAAACACTTCAAAAATGAGCTTACTTCTCATTCAAAATCGGGAGCAATTGGATCGAAAAGTTGACTCTATGATCAACCAGAACATTGAGACCTTGACTAACAAGATCAATCGTATGGGTGTTGCTGAGCCGGCTATTCAGCGCCAGGGAAAAGATGCAATCAGTGTCGACCTGCCCGGTGCTACTGACATGGCACAAGCAAAAAAATCGATTGGAACAATGGCCACAGTGGAGTTTCGCTTAGCTAAGTCTAAGCCTAATGTGGGCAGAACTGGCTTTAGTAGAGAGTTGTTCAGTGCCAACGAGCCTTGCCCTTATGCATACCCTAAGCGATATGAGGATCCAGACGGCTCAGGTGAGTTTGTTTGCTTAAGTAATATGCCCATTCTCACCGGTAATGACATCAAGGATGCCACCGCGGGTCGAAGTCAACAGAACAACTCTCCCATCGTGTCAATTAGTGCGAGTGGAAGTAATTTACCTCTGTTCGAAAGAGCTACCGCTAATAATATCGGACAACCTTTGGCAACGGTTTATTCAGAGAGAAAAGCACAGGCAGGCACTAGTGATCAAAGGCAAATGAATTCTGGCTTAGCACTTGCTGACGGCTCTGTGATCAGTATTGCAAAAATCAATTCTAGATTATCAAGTCAGTTTGAGATTACATTTGGTCCAAATTCAAATTTCAGCCAGGCGATGACGTTAGCGCAACAGTTGCGATCAGGCGCGTATGCCACTCCACCGCGGATTGTTCAAGAACAACGTCTCGGGCCCAGTCTAGGAAAAGCGAACATTGATCGAGGAGTGTGGTCTTGCTTAATTGGGTCACTCATGGTCATTGTTTTTATGGCTTTGTACTATCGAGTTTTTGGCTTGATTGCTAATCTAGCACTCGTGCTCAACGTGGTGTTCGTCGTCGCTATTATGAGTCTACTGGGCGCCACCATGACATTGCCCGGTATCGCCGGTATTATTCTGACTGTCGGTATGGCGGTGGATGCCAACGTCCTCATAAACGAACGTATAAGAGAAGAAATCCGTAATGGTTTATCAGTCCAGCCAGCGATTAAGGCGGGTTATGAACGCGCGTTTTCAACCATCGTGGACGCCAATGTAACAACGCTGCTGGTTGCTTGTATCTTATATGGTCTTGGAACCGGGTCAGTTAAGGGCTTTGCTGTGACGTTAACCATCGGTTTGTTGACATCCATGTTCACTTCGATTTTCTTCACCAGGGCAATCGTGAATTTGATTTTTGGCAGGAATAAATCAGGTTTCATCTCAATAGGCATGAGCAAAAAGTCGTTTAGAACCAAAGGAGCGAAATGATATGGAATTTTTTAAGTCTAATACAAAGATACCTTTTATGCAGCAACGTCTCATTGCTGCAGTATTTTCTATTATCATTTTTGTTATCTCGATTTATTCGCTTGCTACAAACGGGTTAAATCTAGGTTTGGATTTTACCGGAGGTACCCAGCTTGATGTCACGTTTGCAAGTAAAATCAACATAACCGATATCAGGAAGGAAATTGTTGCCACATTCCCTAAGGCGCAAGTTCAAGCATCAAATGATACTAGTTTGAGAATTCGTGTCGCAAAAGCAAAGGATGATGATAAAGATCAAAAGAACAGCGTTATCCAGCAAATACAGCAGTTACTTCCTCGTGGAGCCATGGTTGATAGTGCAGAATCGATTGGGCCATCGGTTGGTAAGCAGCTATTAACCAATGGTATTTTGGCCGTATTATTTTCTTTATTTCTTACCATGCTTTATATCGCATTTAGATTCGAATACCGTTTTGCAGTTAGTGCTGCCTTGGCACTGATTCACGATCCTATTTTAATTCTGGGTATTTTTTCTTATTTTCACCTGGAATTCAATATGATCGTTCTGACTGCAGTGCTCACGGTGATCGGTTATTCACTGAATGACACCATTGTTGTATACGATAGAGTGCGTGAAAACTTCAGAAAAATGAGAAAAACCTCACCTAAAGACGTCATGGATGCATCAATTAATCAGACTTTGTCTCGAACTATCATGACATCTGGGCTCACTCTACTGGTCGTGGTTGCCTTGTTTGTTTACGGCGGAGACACTGTCCATGGCTTTGCATTAGCGCTCATCATTGGTATCGTTATCGGTACTTATTCGTCAATCTACGTTGCGGGTTCAATTGCTATTGCACTCGGGCTTAACCGTCAAAGCTTACTTCCTCGTTCGAAGTTTATTACAACGGAAACGTTTGATGCAAATAATTCACCTTGATCGTGACTTATTCAAAATTAAAACATTCGTGAGGGTTTGCAAAGCCTGCGAAGCCGTCTTTTTTGGGGTCGATACCCGCTTTTGAAAAATAATGGTAAAGGTGCATTTTGTTTTTGATGGCTTCGGGATATTGAATTAATTCTTTGTAGTTTGCATGAACTCCACTTTTAGTTGCCGACGTATCGCAATCATGAAAAATTAGATCACATTGATCAAACCAGGGCAAGTGAATGTCAGGTGTGTATTGAGAATCCGATGTGTAAAAAATACGACTAGTTGATGATTGAAAAAATAACCCGAAACACGGCATTGGCTTGTCATAAAAAGTACTTGCTGTTCCTAAAAACGTAAAACTATACATTTTGTTTATCCGTTTTCGTGTTGTGACGAGATGCGGTAAATAATTTGGTTGCTTTGTCTTTCCCTTTCGCTTTGACTTCGTCTACGTAGTGGATGCCGTAGCCTACTACATGCTTATGCCCAAAGATACAAAAAATAAACTCACCATGTCTTACTATAATGTTGGTGCACTTGCAAAAGACATTGGGTTAACTCGCTTAAATGTGCTTCCAATAGGAAAAGATGATGTGGGTGACATTCAAAAATGGCTTGATAAAATTAATCGTGTCATTCCAGTTAAATTTGTTAAAGTGAAAAGCTTAGATAAAGCTGACATGGTGATTACTCTGCTTAATATACCTCACTGGGATGATCAATTGGGTGGAATAGCAGATTGAGTCTATCCAATCAGAACCGAAAAAAAAACAAGTGTTTGCTCTTTTTAATTATGCCGCTGATAAAGGCTTCTATAATAACGAATCAAGAGAAAATGAATTAAAAGCGTTTTTTACCATGAAATTGGCCATGTTTTGGGTTTGAAAGAAGTATGGGATAACAGTCCAGTTGTTGACTGTCAAACTGGTGAAAAAAAAGCACCGATGACCTGTTACGGTGACTATAAAACAAGATTCTCGTCAGAGAAAAACTCTTTTCATTCGCAAACGCTTTATGCCTACGCAGATAACCCGGAATGTTTATCAACTACGGATTTTTTCACTCAGTTTGATGTTGCCGCACTTCAAAAAATATATGGGACTTCGAAAAATTGACTGGTAAAAGACAATATCAAAACTTCTGCTAAATCTTGAGACGCCATTAAGCGGTCTTAATTGATTTAGCATGAATGTGGAAAGCATGAGAGAAGTTGTATTTATTGAGCATTAATCACGAGTGATAACCTTACACAGCATCTCATGTAAACGAGGGTTGCCAGCGATAAAATCACCTTGATAAATGTCATGACTGTTGCGGTCGAAGTTGCTAATTATGCCGCCGGCTTCAGCGACAATCAGTGCACCTGCTGCCACATCCCAGGGTTTCAGTGTGTACGCCCAATAGCCGTCAAGCCGGCCACATGCAACGTGCGCTAAATCCAGTGCAGCAGATCCGCCATGGCGTACTTGGGCTGCATTCTCGTACATGGCTTTGATGCAGCGAAGATGCCGATCTGGGTCTGAGTGCTCCCGATTAGAAAAGCTCACGCCAACCATGGACCCAGTCATGATGCGGTTTTTAGATACGCGGATTCTCTGGTGGTTTAATTGTGCTCCCGCTCCCTTAATTGAGCTATAGAGTTCGTCTGTATTGGGGTTGTAAATGACAGCTACCACGGTCTCTTTTTTATATTGCAATGCGATTGAAACCGAAAAATACGGGTAACCATGAATAAAGTTACTGGTGCCATCGATTGGGTCAATTATCCAGCAGTGATCGTCATTTTTAAGTTCAAATGTGGTCTCTTCACTGATAATGTCATGCTGAGGAAACGCTTCACGGATGGTGTCTACTATGAAGGTTTCTGCGCCTTTGTCGACGTCAGTGATGAAGTCATTTTTGCCTTTTTGAGCGACCTTGACGGTATCAAGTCGATTGTATCGTTGCATGATGAACTTGCCAGCACCCAGCGCCGCTTGAATAGCAATATTGAGTTTTGATTTGTGCATATATTGCTCCTTCGTTTTGGCAATTTCGCACAGAATACCAGAACACTTGGCGGTAAGCAAAGGTAACGTGATGCTCTTTTTTTTACCCGCTAAGGCGTGGGTATTTTTCTGGATTTATGGTTAGTGGTATCATAAACTGTGGCTTTTAGAGTGAGGAGACTGGATGAAATCTGTTCGTTTTATTATGGTTCAACCCACCCATTCGGGTAACGTGGGAGCTGCTGCTAGAGCCATGAAAAATATGGGGTTATCTGAATTGGTTCTAGTTTCTCCGTCATGCGACCATTTAAGCGATGAATCCATCGCTCGCGCTTCTGGTGCCGAGGATGTCTTGAAACAAGCGGCTCGGGTCAGCACCTTAAGTGAAGCTTTAGCTGGGATTGAGTTGGTTTACGGCACCAGTGCGCGGCTGAGGCGGCTGGATAGGGTGTGTGTCGACCCACGTCAGTGTGCCTCTGATATTATAGCTACGCCAAACAGTGTTGCTGTGGTGTTTGGCAGGGAGTCCTCCGGCTTGACTAATCAAGAGCTACTAAAGTGTCATTATCATATCCATATTCCGTCGGTTGAGAGCTTTAGTTCACTCAATTTGGCGCAGGCTGTTCAGGTGATAGCTTATGAGTTACGCATGGCCTCACTATCCGTGAATAATACATCGGTAACGCACTCCGCAAAAGAGCCCATTGCAGTACATGAGCGAGTTGAAGGGTTTTATAATCATCTTGAAACCACGTTACAGGAAATGATGTTTATACCTAGCAAAGAGCCCGTGACGTTTGTTAGTCGTATACGACTTATGTTTAATCGTATACAATTACAAGACACCGAAGTTAACATATTGCGTGGTTTTCTAGCTGCAATCAAGAAAGAGCGCTTATACCTTAAGCAGAGGAAGTAGGATGCACAATAAGATATATTTGGATTACATGTCAACCACGCCAACTCTGCCATCAGTCAATGAGGCGATTGTTCGTTTTCTAAATGATCCTCTGTCGTATGGTAATTCCTCTAGTCGACATGATTTTGGTCGATCTGCTGCGCATGCTATCGAGTTGGCACAAGAGCAAGTCGCGCAATTAATCGGCGCATCAGCACGAGAGATTGTATGGACATCGGGCGCCACCGAATCGAATAACATGGCAATTTTAGGTGCCGCACGATTTCATCGTCGTAGCGGCAACCACATCATTACGGTCAAAACAGAGCATGCTGCAGTGTTGGCACCTTGTAGACAATTGGAGTCGGAGGGATTTGATGTAACCTACCTAAATGTTGACTCCAATGGCGTTATCGATTATCAAGAGCTCAGAGACGCTTTCACTGACCAAACGATTTTGGTCTCAGTTATGCATGTCAACAACGAAACGGGTGTCATTCAAGATATTGACTCAATTGCATCGTTGGTTAAGCAGCATGGTGCCTTATTCCATGTTGATGCCGCTCAGTCGATTGGTAAAGTCGAAATAGATCTTGCTACAACCCCTATCGACCTACTATCAATGTCTGCGCATAAGATTTACGGTCCCAAAGGGATTGGTGCTTTATTCATTCGACAGGAGCCTAAAGTGCGAATTTTTCCTCTGGTGTTTGGAAGTGCGCAACAGCGCGGACTCCGTGCCGGCACGCTGCCAACTGGGTTAATTGTTGGTATGGGTGAGGCGTTGAATCGCGCACGAATAGACTGGGAGAAAAATCATAAACACATCGAACATTGCGCAAGTTTGTTTTTAGACACCATGCTTAACATCCCTGGAGTTGAACTAAACGCAGCCTCAGCATTGCGATACCCTGGATGCGTTAATCTTAAAATTTCAGGCTTGGATATTGAAACATTGATTTCGAGCTGCCCATCATTAGCATTTTCTCAGGGGGCCGCTTGTTCGTCGGCCGGAGCGTCTGTTTCTCATGTGCTGGAAAGCATGAATATGAAGCGTCAGGATATTATACAATGTGTTCGAATTAGTTTTGGTGTGATGACCACTAAAAAAGAAGTTAAATTAACAGTGGCGCAATTAAGTAAGAATATCGCGAAACTGCGTCGAAAAAACGGTTAAAATGTCAAATGAAAGGATCTGAGCGATTAAAAGAATTGTGGCCAAATAACCTATGGCAACCATTTTTAGCTGCGCTTTATATAGGCGTGGTGATTTATGTTTTTGAGTTGTTTATTGGTGCTGGCAACAAACTGACATGGGCAGTTGGCATTGGAGCCCTGTCTTCAAGTGCTTGCATTGTTTTTGGCACGCCTTCAAATAAAGCAGCGCACGTAAAAAATCTCATTGGTGCTTATATCATCGCTTTAGCATTCGGCTTGACGATGCATCTGGTCAGCCTTCATTTTAAGCCATCCTCCTTGGTTCAATTTTGTAATATCCATGATATTTGGGTCACAATAGTCATTGGCTTGTCGATGCTGGTCATGTCTGCTCTTGATTTATTTCACCCCCCAGCAGTTGGGTTGTCGATAGTCGTTATTCTTGATACTTGCAGTTACACTTCTGCGTGGATCATATTATCCGCCGCTGCTTTGTTAGCCTGCCTAAGACTTGCTTTACGTTCTTACTTGCGTGATATTTTTTAATCTGACATCTTGATCTCTGTCCAAGAGTAACCTTGATTCTCATCCTTATTTTCGTTAGCCTATGACCTCTTTCATATAATAAGGATATACTATGATTGTCGGAATTCCTAAAGAGATTAAGGTGCATGAATATCGTGTGGGATTAACACCTTTTAATGTTGGTGAATTAGTTGGTCATGGTCACGAGGTGTTAGTTCAGTCTAATGCGGGTGATGCCATTGGGTTTTCTAATGAGAGTTACATTCAAATGGGTGCAACAATCATGGAGACGCCCGAAGAAATCTTTAGTCAAGCCGACATGATAGTGAAAGTGAAAGAGCCGCAGCCGTCTGAGTTTGGCCTGATTAGGGAAGGGCAGCTGTTATTTACTTATCTTCATTTAGCGCCAGACCCAGAGCAAGCGCATGCCTTGCTAAACTCTGGCTGCACTGCCATTGCCTATGAAACTGTTACGGGGCCGCGTGGCGGCTTGCCATTATTGGCACCGATGAGTCAGGTTGCCGGTCGATTGTCAGTTCAAGTTGGTGCTGCAGCTTTGCAAAAAACAAACGGCGGTTCAGGTGTCTTACTGGGCGGTGTTCCGGGCGTTTGCCCAGGAAAAGTCGTTGTCATTGGTGGAGGTGTTGTTGGAACCAATGCCATCCGCATGGCGATGGGGAAGGAAACACAAGTGACGGTCTTGGAAAAATCGCTACATCGCTTACAAGAATTGGATTATCAGTTTGGTGGCCGCTTGAATACGCTGTATGCAACTAAAGCTAATTTAGAAGAACAAGTCAGGGATGCTGATCTTGTGATTGGCGCGGTCTTGATTCCTGGAGAAGCTGCTCCAAGATTATTGGGGCGTGATTTTTTGAGTTCGATGAAACCCGGATCGGTGTTAGTTGATGTATCCATTGATCAAGGGGGGTGTTTTGCAACATCCAAAACCACAACTCACGACGACCCAACGTACGTAGTCGATAATATCGTGCACTATTGCGTTGCAAATATGCCGGGTGCAGTTCCAAGGACATCAACGCTTGCGCTAAATAATGCGACTTTACCATACGTGCTTGCTTTGGCGAACCAAGGTTTCTCTGCCGTCAAACAGGATCCTCACTTGCTCAATGGCATGAATGTTCACGCGGGTAAGATTACTCATCGTGGCGTTGCGGGTGATCTCTCTTTGCCGTGGTCGGACCCATTAAGCATGGTATAGCTTTTTGTCCTTTGCCTTGAGTTAGTATTTTTAACTGTTATTTTATGTAGCAAGATGATTTTTGTGTCATTTTTATATAATATAATAAAGTGCTCTTGCAGGGCTTGGAAGATAATCAAAACTAGGGAGGGGGCTGATGACAAAGCAGGGTTTTATAGTTGGCATTTCTTTTTTTTCGGTGTGCACATACTCGCTTGCTTTTAGTGACTCACTATCAGCCAGTGGTTACAATGATTGGTCGGTACATTCGTCACCCAGCTATGGCCTCGAGCATCAATACATGCCGGGCGACCAGGGTTATGTTAATACCGGTTCACATGACAATGGAGTATCGGAACGAAATGCAAAATCCATTCCCAGTGGTTTTTACATTGTAAATAATGACACAGCGTCAAAAAATAAACCCATATCAACAGTCACGTCGACTGAGCCTAAGTCAGGTGCTCATCACATGCACGCATCATCGTCAGATACCACTAGCTCAACAAATTCAACTCCGAGCAAGCCTGAAGCCGATAAAACCTTAGGCGTTATTACTAGCACATCGCAGCCGCAATCTGCTGACACGCATCAGCATTTGCATTCACACTCGCATGGCATTTCAACAACTCATTCCACTAGCTCGTCATTATCTAATTTATCAAAAGCGGTTAGATCTTTTACATTTCATGGATTCGCAAATCTTGGTGCAGTGTTTCACGATGGGGCATCGAGTACGAAGTACCCGCTGGCTCATTTTGGCGAGTCAGGGTCTTCATTGAGAGTTGAGCCAACGTCTTTCTTTGATTTCAAGCTGGCTAAGCATTTTTCTAGTAGTTTCCATTTGATGGTTAACGCTCTTATTGAGAATTGGGATACAAATGCTATTTCTGCTAAACTACCTCGTGCGGGTCTTGTGTGGACACATGAAAAGATGAAATTGGAGCTGGGTCGGTATTTTTACCCCGGGCTATTGTACTCAGACAATTATTATGACCATGCAACTGAAACTGGTTTTTATTTACCTAATGAAATTTATGGTCTCATCCCATTTACATCCATTAACGGTGTCAAGTTTGGGCATGACTATTCTTTACGAAATCGTAATGGCGGTGCTGGGTTTGCTGTTTTTGCTGGATTGAATGATGCAAATGCCGATCTAGGGAGCAGCGTTACACTGAATACCAATGAAAATTTACTAGTGGGAAGCAATGTATTTTTGACAATGTATCACGTGACTTATTCAGCGTCATTTACTCACGATACCATGAAAGGCGACCGTGTTGTGAATGGTGCTAAAACTCCGTTGGGTGATGGTGAAAAAGATTCAGAGTTTTTTACTGGGTCGGCTCATTTGGAGGTCGGTCATTGGGATTTTGCAGGAGAATACATAAATAATACGATGCCTAAAAACTTTGCTTCAAAGCAAGCTTATGATTTTTTCAGCGGCATATAAATTTCCTCATTTCAAGCCTCGATTTACCTATTCTCGCCTCACCACGTTTGATGATGCCGCCACGGGGTATGGTAGCAGTCCAGACCAAACTTCTTACACGTTATCCACCGGTATAAAGCTACCGTATCACCTCTCTTTTGCCGCAAATGTGAGCTACGTTGATCCTGATGCGGGTTCATCGACACTAGGGGATGCCACCAATGGCTTTTTTAACTTCAATTTTAATTTAAGGCGCGATTGGTGATGTGCGCTGTATCATGCCATTATAAATACTCGATTCAACTGATTTGAACTTTTTTTACATGATTGTGAACCGGGCTTCTTTTTTCTTGGTATTTACTGAAAATAATGTCCAGTTTAATCGATCAGGGTTTTTCTATATAAAAATAGGGTAATATGAGTTATACCAACTACCTGTGGTCGTATTTTCTTAAATATTCTTAGCCAGCAGTATCAAAGTATCATAAATAGCTTGTGTCTAAACCAAGTGTTAGCATAACATTGTTTTCATTTGGGGCTTTGTAACCATGATCGGCTGACATGGCCCTAGGGATGTACATGTACTTAACACCCCAAAACAGGTTGGAATTGATTTGGTCTTTGACGCCAGTGATGATCACGGGCGTAATATTACTGAATGAGTCGTTGTTGCTCTGAATCTTATTGTGATTATAAGCTGCTCCTGCCTCAAGATAGAAAGTATCATTGGTGGTGAATGGCACCCGCAAGTCAAACTTAACTGCTGTATAGGCGCTCCAAGATTTAATATTGGTCTGTTGAGTCGAGCTGGTTAGTGTTGTACGTGCGTTGGGTTGTTGTATCCATCCTGCCGCAAAGCCAATGTGTGAAAAGGGCTCGACACCTACATCTGCACCAAATGCATAACCTGACTTCCCCCCGACTGCATACGCACGCGAGTTTGATGAGAATTGCCCCGAAGAAAATGCACCACCGCCATTAATATCAATTGACACGGTAGTGGGTGTGATGGTTGGTTCATACGGCATCGCGTTATCATTACTTGCGGTGGCCGTCAGTGCGATTGACGCTGCTGCTATCGTGTACAAGATGTTTTTGTGGTTCATGATACTAATCCTTAGTTAGACCCTCAAGATAACTCTGATTGTAAATTAAAATGAACAAACTAACAACAAGTTATGATCTTATCTCGTTTTTTATTGTGTTTACATGGTATTTTAGTTACTCTTGCTAATTATCTAGATATTAGGGGAGGGGCATGGAGTTCCTAAATCATTATCGTTTGAGAATCACTGCAGCAATTGCAATTTTAGTGGTGGTTATTTTGTATCTTTTCACACCCTCATCAAAGCCATCAATCAGTGGCTTTGTTAAGCCAACTCAACCTGATGTTGTGGTTATCAAAACAAATAAAACTGCCAGCAATATTGTTGTCAAAAAGTTGAATACATTTTTTGATTCTAAGAAAAATGCTGCCGGAATTGTAATCGTCAATTATCATGATACTAATAGCTGTTCACTTAATGTGGGGCAAGACACATCTGAAGAATGCAAAGACTACGTGCACAAGTTGCATTCACAGCTAGATAATAAAGCGAAATTGATGGCATCAGAGTTGCAAAGTAAACAGGGTGAAGCTGTGGTCAAGACCTTGAAAGGTTATTGTAATCCGCCTCCCAAAGGTAAAATTGATTTTGCTAGCTGGCGTTGCATTTATTGGGCTTATCGCTAACCCCTCAGCATAAGGTATAACAAGAAGGAAGATAATAACATGCTTGGTGATATTTTTGCTTTTTTTGGTCGTCATGGATTTACATTTGCCTTCATATTATTGGCGCTAACGGTCTTTACACTGGTTGTTATACTAGTTGATACTGTTTGGCAGCGTAATTTAGAGAATAAAACTGGTAAAACTCGAGAAACGCTGCCAAAATTAGTTGATTATTCGCGGTCCTTTTTCCCTATTTTGCTGATTGTTTTACTGTTGAGATCATTTATCTTTCAGCCGTACCAGGTTCCAACAGGCTCTCTAGAGCCTACGGTTGTTCCTGGCGATTTGATATTCGTTGAACAATTTGCTTATGGTCTAAAAATGCCGGTGTGGAACGATATACTAGTAAAAACCACTCGGTTGAAGCGAGGCGATATCGCGTTGTTTCATTACCCAATAAACCCTAACTTGAACTACGTGAAGCGTGTCATAGGCGTGCCCGGTGATACTATTAGTTATGTTAATAACGTGCTGACTATTAATGGTAAAACAATGACAATCACAGATACGAACGTGTCCAAGGAGGATATACCTCAGCCAGGTATGGCAGGGTGCCCTGCAGAAATTTATGATGAAGATCTGGTGAACTCGGCTGGTAAAATGATCAAGCACCAAATATTACTGCGTAAACCCAGCCTGCTGCCTCGCTGTGCCTCAAGTGCTCAAAACTATGCCGGAGGTGACTTCTACAACCTCAAAGTTCCCCCTCACACCTATTTCATGATGGGTGATAATCGTGACGATTCAGATGATAGTCGTTTTTGGGGCTTTGTACCTGAATCTGACTTTATCGG
>CACHNP010000029.1 GCA_902581285.1 uncultured Gammaproteobacteria bacterium
TGTTTGTTTAATCAGCTAGGAAAAATCGAGGCAGTCTGCACTGAACAAAACAGACAACTCGGCGATTATGGTGATTGTGTTCAGAACGAATTATTAACCGTCTATAAGCTGGCATTAGATGATTTAATCTCTTTTTCACGGGGGCGCATAATGTCGTGTGATCAAGTGAGGTTAAGCCAGCTCTGCACCACCTTGCGAGATTATATTAATATGAGACGAGGTCAATTTGATTCTTGTGTGATCCTTAAAAATAAAAAAGTCACCAAAAGGAAGGTGGGTCTGGCAGAGGTGCTACATTCCACTCTTGTCGAGATTAAAGATGGATCTGTGCATGGGGCTAAATCGTTGTATGTGGCAGTTTGCATAATGGCTTGTGTGCAATACAAACTTTCCGATATTTTGCGTGATGAAAATAGTCGGGCGCTGATAAAGAGTGGTTTTGGTGAACTTGATAAACTGGTGCAAAAGTTTGTGCAATCAAACTTTTGTGCCGATCAAATGGAAAAGCATAACTCTGAGATGGTAACAGAATTCAACAAAAGTATTCTTAGTTTGTAAATGATGCGCTCGATTTTATTTTTGAAAATTCGAAGATGAGCAAAGAGAGGGTGGGTTAGTGTTAAATCAGATGAATATCATTTCAAGGCCATTGCATTTCTACATGAAGCAATTGCAATCAGTGGACTCTGGTAAAATGTCACAGATTTTATTGCAGTCTGATGTCTTATATCGGTATGCATCCTTGGGTAATCAACCAGTGGCTAGTGAATTGTCTCTTGTGACTCGAGTTCTTGAGGTAGTGTCATCAAATGAGGTGTTAAGCAAGGATGATAAGCTGTTTATAGTCAGCCGTATTGAGTTCGTGATGGAAGTGTATTTAAGTGAAGCTGTGGATGAAATGAGGAATTGCTACAGGCGTACCAGAAAGCAGTGTAAAGTCAGCCTGGAACGTATTGGCAAAAAGTCATCAATTAAAGATAGCGATGGGGATGCTGATGAGCTGTTATCCTATTCTGGCGTTTATTTCTTGTCTTTATTGTTGAGTGAGAAATGTCTTTTAAAGAGCACAAATGCATCTAAAGTATCGTTATTAAGTTTGTTTCAGTTTTTCGATGAGTGTCATGTTCGAGATTTTGCTCAGGCATTAGTTCCATTAATCAGTTTGGATGCATTTCTTCAACACAAAAATAACCACTTTAATCAGGCTAAGTTAATTCATGCGTTATCGGTTTATTCTGTTGCCCAACATCCTCTGAAATACAATGATCAAATAAGGAGGTTGTCCAGAAATCTCAGTAATAATATTGAATCAATTATGTTTATTCGAAAAAAACTATTCCTTCAATATGCTGTTATGCACTTAACATATCCTCTCTTTCATCATGTTTTTTTGCCTGTCATTGGGATGATAAGTACGCCAATGTCTGTTTATGTTAATTCTCAATTTTACCTAATTGTATTAATGGTACTGATTGGCGGGTTCTGCAAAGATGATAATACGTTGTCAACTCAGGTCCCACTTGATTCTAGTGATCTTGCGTTGTTTGTTTTAGCTAAGAAAGGAGTCAGTTCTAGTTTTCCTTTGCGCGAAAGGTCAATGGTAATATTGATGCTATTGATATATATAAAAGAAGTTATATGTCTGAATCTTGGTATTATGTTCTTTGAAAATGCTTTCGATGATTTTTATTCAAATTCTTATTTTATGGCTTGTGATTTATTGATGCTTTTATGTCTAGATAAGTTTCGTCTGTCTAGACTCGAAATGATAGATGATACACGGAACTCGATGATCGAGACTTCAGATCATTTTTCGCTTTATTTGGAAACATATAGAAAAAATCCAATTAAGATTAAGCGCAATGAAATAAGGCATGAGTTCAGTTCTGCCTCTTATTATTGATGCTTTTTTCAACTTTACCCTTGGTAGCTCATGCTCATTTGACGATTGAGTAACGGGTTTGTGAAATTGGATTGTTCATGCTCCGTGTCAGAGCATGATGGGCTGCTATCGTTACTAGTAATTATCGGGGATGAGGGTAGAACTGTTTTATTTGAAGCCGCATTGTTTATTCTTTCTAATAGGTTTGAGTAACTTGTGGTCACCTCTGGTTTTTTTACGTAGAGGTGCTGCTGTATCAATGCAATTTTATTCTCAAGGATTACACACGATTCGCCTTGTTTTAGTTTGAAATATTTTCTACTTTCATTCATCTTATTTAATCTAATTCTAATTACTTTGAAGGCATGACTCAGAGAGTGGAAAATTTGATTCAGTGAGTTCTGGTCAAGTATATTGTCAGTGAAGTTGTGTGTATTGAGACTCTCGAGTAACAAGCTCATAATGGCGATTTTTATTTTTCTGATTTCTTGGTTTCCAAAATAGGTATGTTTCCAATTATTTTTATTTAGGTGTGATCGAGAGATCACATAGGAATTGATATCTCGCTTCATGGCTATAAATAAATCTTTATGGCGATACACCTCGGTTTTATTTTTTAAGTAAGATAAAAAACATTGGTAGGAAACAATTGCATGGTTAAGTAGATCGGTTGTTTCTATATAGATATTTTTCTCATTTACGTTATCATGAAAGCAAATTTTCTTGTATTTCTTTTTAAGTTGTTTTAATTTGTCACTAAATTCAAGAGTAACATGATTAGTTATGCGAATAATACCATGGGGTGACGTTTGATCACTGTTGACTAATGTCTCTATATGGTGACTGAGCCGAACGCAGTTTGCCCACAGAGAATAGAATAGTAGGACCCAATCTTCTTCCGCTTCTTTCTGTGTGAGACTGAATTTAAATGACAGTTCTATCGCTGGTAACAGCACGGACACCTGTTGCTTTCTAACTGTTTTACTATTCAATAATAGAATGTGGCATAGAGGTTTTGTTTCAGATCTTTTGAGGCTCAGTTCGTCATCTGATAGTATTTTGTACGAGACGTGGTCAGCGATCATGGCTTTGATTCGCTCGGTTGCATAAGTGTGGCGGGTTCTCATGAGTTTCTCTAAAAATTACTTATAATCAATAAATTAGATTATATCTTGAGCCAAGTCAAGTGAGATTTTTTGTATTTTTCTGGGTTTCTTAGATTATTATTAAAAGCTTTGGTGTCTATGTACACCGATTAGAGTGCTTATGCACGTACTTGTACAATGAAGTTGCGAATTTGGTCTTGAGCGAATAGAATGGGCAATTATTACTAAGCACAGATACGGTTGTGCTTTGGTTTGTTGCGATAATTGCGCACGGTACAAATGGTTTGGGTAAATTAATGAGTGTAAGTATAAAAAAAAACGGAGTGGTTGCTTTTTTTCATCGTTTGCGATCGATAGTTCAACTGATGAAACTGGTTGTCGTGATGGGTTACACCGCACCTATTAGAGCAATTTTCAAAAAAAAGCTTCTGTATCGTCGAGATAAGAATCAATATCGCTCACAGTTTTGGGCGCAAAATGTCTTACGTTATTTGAAGTGTCATGTCGAGTACCAAGGCCATAGTGCAAAACAAAAAATCGAACAACTCGATAAGGTACTGATACTATTCAATCACCGATCGTGGTTAGATTTTATGCTAGCACAACAGGCATTAATAAAGCCGATTGGTCAATTGTCAAGAACCTTGGTGATCGTGATTATTCCCATAGGATACTTACTAACTCGAGCAGAACCTTGGGTGTTTTTCTGTTTTAATCGGGGGCGAAAAAATAAACTTGCTGTACGCAAGAAGATAAATTCGCTTATGGATAAAGCATTTAAAATGACGTCTTTCTTTGGCGGCTACCCTGAGGGGCATAGACACACCGGTGAGGGCACGTTACAGCTAAAAAAAGGACTCATACGTTATGCTTATGATCGCAAGCTACCCGTTGCCATTATTCAGCATGCCAAGCAGGATGAAGTAATCAATGAGAAAAAACGTTTAATTATAAAAAACAAAACCGTTTACGGGCATTATCTCGCGCCTATTTTTTCAGAAGACTATGATGATTTTGCATCTTTCTATCAGTTTGTTTGTGATGAGTTTCGTTCCGGCTATCAGGCTCTTGAAAAATCCTTGCCTAAGCTGGACGAAGCGAATTAGGAATTTGATTTGAGTTCTGACTTTTTAATCACTTCTAGCGTTGGTCAGTTATAAGGTGAATACTGTTGTCTCTTCTTGCTATCTGATTAAGTATTCTTTTTTGTTGTGCTCCAAAATAAAAATTTTAATGTTATTATAGGAGTATATGAATATGCATAATCCTTTAATTATTTTTTCTGGTGGTCCGGGCTCTGGGAAAAGTACCATTATTCAACTGCTTCAGAAAGCAGGCCATACTGTGGTCTTTGAAGTTGCTCGTGACATTATTCAGCACCAAAATCGGATAGGTGGTAATGCCACACACACCGGCGATCAATCTGCTTTTTGTGAGTTAATGTTGGATGCATCAATTAGGGATTACATGAGATATCAATCTTCACATGAGTGTGTCTTTTTCGATCGGGGGATCCCGGATTTGTTAGGCTATGCCAGGATGATTGAATGGTGTGATAAGGAAAAGATAGAGCGTGCAATAGCGCGTTATCAGTATTACTCACGTGTTTTTATGTTTCCGCCATGGCTGGAGATATATCAGAATGATGCGGAGCGTCAGCAGGATTTTAAAGAAGCCGTGTGGACGTACAACATGATCAGTCAAGCATATAGTGATTGTGGTTATCATCTAATAGACGTTCCTAAAGTCAGTCCGTGTGAACGTATGAATTTTATTTTAAGCGAGGTGCACGATGTGGGATGACGTATTAAAAATGATGGATGTGAGCGTGACTCCGCAAAAGGCAGTTGCCCTTTGGGGTGGCGACGTTGCCAGTATGGTTTTAGTCAGTGAGGGGATTAATTTCATATACCGATTTGATCTTGCTGGCGAAGCAGTGTATTTGCGTTTAACCCACCAACGATTGAGACCATTGTCTGAAATGCAGGCTGCTATGCAATACCAGCTCCATTGTTCTCAGTCTGGTGTGCCGGTGTGTCCATTGGTGGTCTCTCGAGATATGAGATACATAGAACAAATTGAACAAGGTGAGCATGTGTTTCTTGCTCATGTGTGTGGCGCTGTACCAGGTCAGCCGATTTCATTTAACGAGCCAAATGATGAGTTATACTGTCAATGGGGTCGATCTTTAGCTCAGTTGCATTTTGCTGCAGTGAGTTTTCGATCTGATCAATTTGAATATGGGAATTGGAATGAAGAAGCGATAGAATTGAAAAGCTATATTGATAACAATGATGTTGTTATTAAAAATGAATTGGAGACTGTGATTCGCTATTTTCATGATCTCCCGAAAACCGAATTTAATTTTGGTTTGATCCACGGCGATCATCGTAAGGGTAATGTCTTGAATGATGGTCAAAAGATTCATTTTATTGATTTTGATTTACCACGTTATTACTGGTTTATGGACGATGTTGCTCGCCCATTTTTCAGCTCTATTTTGCAAAAACAAACGCATTGGGAAAATAAGCTGTATCCGTATCTCAAAGGTTACTCATCCATAAGTCAGTTGTCCCGAGAGGATATTGGGTTATTTACTTGGTTTTTACGTATTAAGGCATTGAATATTTACTTGTGGACTAAAAATAATTGGAAGGGCGATATTGCGCCAGGTGGAATGAAGACAGCGCAGTGGTTGGCATTATTGTCTGATTTTATTCGCAATCCAAGTTGGTTGAGTTCGGTGCAATGTGTTGTGGATGACGCTATAACGAAGTTGGGTGTTTGATATTGTCATTGGGTATTTATTTACAGTATCGTGATTTTCGACCAAACCAAATGAATTCCACATTTGTTAAAATTGATGACTTTGTAAGGCGCAGTCACTGAGCGATGAGTAGCACTCATGGATTGGATCAAAGTAGTAAGTTGATATCATCTTTATAGATTCACTTATTGTGGAGTCGATTATAAGCTTAACTTTGTCACTGTTATTACTGCTCTCTCTTAGTTCTATTATCTTTCCAGTGTATGATACTGATTGATTGAGTGGGGTGGGGCCTAGCTCTTTGAATAAAAAATTGCTAACAACGACACCATTTGATTTCTTTTTTGCAGAGGAGATTGAATAACAGTGGATGATTGATAATTGTGAATTAAGAGCTAATGCTAGTCCAGGAGAGATACGCGTGTTAATAATATTATTATGTGAATTTATATTTATATTAGCTGAAATATTAGTTCCGCATATGTTAATTTTTCTTATATCAAAGGAGATATCATGTGATTCTTTTTTGATGGTTTCATCACAGCCTTCAGTTTTATAGCCTATGGAGCCGAAAAAATCACCATTATTAATCGAAAAATCTAATATTTTTTCTTTGTGATTTTCAGCCGATGATAATGATTTGGTGATTGTTATTGGTATTTTTTTGCATCTTATAATTTTTTTACATGATATTTTTATCCAATCTATTCGGTATGCTGAAAACATGTTTTTGGAAATAGTATTATGTAGAAGAAATTGCTTTAATATATCTAAAGTTGTAGTTGCAGATAAATGAAAGCCATTCTCCGACATTGGATGCGTTACCTGCTGCATGATATGTGCCTCAAACAATAGTGAGGTATCGATTTTACTAACATGTGTAATGAAAAATAGGTCTTTTTTTGAATGATTGTTATAATTAGCTAAAAATGTGGATGAGTATTTTTTAAAATCATCTTTATTAAGAATGATCTCTTTATTTAAATCGAAAAATGCTTGTTCTGTTTTGGTTTTTGTTATGGTCATTTTATTTGTTGCTTATTTTATTATATCGTATCAGAAAAGCGCGTCTTTCATACGGAGATAGATTTAAATTAGAAGCATGAAATGTACAACCATGCATAAATAACACACTTCCTGAGCCTCCTAGTATTGTTTTTATTCCATTACATTTCGCCTCTTGCTTAATAATTTCGTTTGGTAGTGATAATGGAAGGTTTTTTAGTCTGTTTTCTGGGTATGATTGATTAGCGATACCAATTTCATCTCTATGAAGAACGTCAATCATTCCCTGTTTATGGCTCTTTGGTATTACCATTAATGGTCCGTTGTGTATGAAAAAAGAATCCAGGAGGACTATTACTGTTATTGTATCAGAATAGGGCAGAGTGTCTTTCCAATAGATTGAGTCTTGGTGCCAATCATAATGGCCTCCACTGAATGCCTCTTTGTAATTCAATTTGGTATGATGTATATAGATGTCTTCTTTTAAAATATTTTTAGCCAGAGATACTATTTTTTCATTATTAGCTAGAGCTAAAAATAGAGGGCAAGATAAGTGAGGGTTTCGTGTTCGTCGCAATGACGTATGATTATCTTCAGTTAAAATATCATATTTCATTTTCTTAACTTGGACAGTTTCTCGTTTTATAAGATGTAACGAATTATCCATGATTGAAGCTATGGTTGATTTGTCAATAAAATCGTTTTTTAGAAGATACCCGTTTTCATTGTAAAAATATTTGTTTTTCATGTTTTCATGTCTACTGCTATTCCATATTTATCGGTCGATTAATTTTTCTAGTGATGCTATTGTGTATGATATATCCTCATGATTCGAATGGCAATGGGCAGAAAAACGGATATAGTTATTAGGTATGGATATGAAAATACCGCAACTTAATAAGAACTCATAAATATCAATTATGTCTAACTTACTTGGAGGTGTGAATGCCAATATGTTTGATCTCTCTTCGTCTAAGGGTGAGCGACTGCTGACAAAGCCAAGTTTCGTTAATTCATTTTCAAGTATATCATATAGTTTTTGTACATGCTGATGAATTGAATTTATTCCGTGATGTATATGATAAGCTATTCCTGACTCTAAGGCAGCAAGACCTAGGCAATTTCCTACGCCGATTTCAGTAATAGAAGGCGTTGACTTTGCATCTAAATCGTAACGCATAGGTGCTGAACTATTTAAGAAATCTAGTGAGTTATTATAACTTAACCATCCTGTTTTTCTCGGGATTAATTTTTTCATTGCATTTGGAGAAACATAAATAACACCACAACCTTCCACTCCTAGTAGCCATTTATGTGTAGGAGCTACCAGATAATCTACTCCAAGCTCCGTTACATTGAAAGGAATTGCACCAAACGCTTGTGCGGCATCGACAAAAATTTGAGCGCCATACTTATGGCAAAGCCGAGTAATTTCACTGATAGGCATACGAAAACCTGTTTGGAAAAGGACATAGCTAACAGCTACTAGCTTTACGCCTTGTTTTAGTGCTTTTTCGATTTTTTTTAATGCGGCTTCTTTGTCAGTCTGAAATAGATGAATATCATGCATGATAATTTTTAGATTAAATAAGCTAGCGGTATTTTTTAGAGCCACAATAACAGAGGGAAAGTCGCCATCAAAGACCAGTATCTTTTGTTTTTTTTTCCAGCCTATCATTAATGAGAAATCACCTGCCAACTGACTGACGCTAGTCCCATAACCGAGATGAGAATGGTGACATCCTAGTAGCTTTGCTAGTTTGATTCTAAGTCTCGTTCGCTGCTCTTCCTACAGTGGATAGGCTGTGGATCCCATTGTTGAATAGGTATAATACCATTCATCCAATGTGGCTTTTGTTAATATGGATGCAGGGCTTATTGATGCATAGTTTAGGTAGGTCTTGTGTGAAAGTAAATCGATATGAGACCGATCACCTAGTGTTAAATTAGATGTGACTAGCGGCTCTCTAACCTGGGTTTTCATGTTTTATCTCCTGTTCTATTAGGATTTTCCCGATTGATTGATAATTGAAGGGGTTAACTATAATATGATTTTTAAAAATTTGAGACTCACGAAACAGACGTCCTATTATATGATTCTGATTTATTACATGAATGCCACCACAGTCAAAACAGAAGTGAATTATTTTTGTGCATTCAGCAGTAATGTAGGCAGCTGCTAATCGAATATGATGAGTCAATTTATGTATCATTTCTGTCGTCATATTATCATTTAATGTGGACTCTACAATGGAGTTTGCATAGGCAGTTAGTGATTGCAGTTTTGCGTTTTCCACAGCGAAATTGTGATAAATAAGTGATAAATTATTTAATGTTCTAGCATTGGAGGAGACGATTAGTTTTGCAATTTCATCAAGAGCTCTTTTTGCGGCACCAAGTGCTATCGCAGTGTGTCCTAGTGCAGTTACATTAACAAGTCCTAAGTTGAAATTTGTTCCATCTCTCAATGGATTAAGTGAGTCATGAGGGAACGTTAGGTCAGGGTCGAGTTCCACATCGCTACAGGTGTAGTCATTACTTCCTGTTGCCCTCATAGCAAAAGCTTCCCAGTTGTCTTTTATGTGGAAATATCTTTTATTAATTATTGTTAAAGAATGTTCAAGGTTGTCTGGGTGTTTGAATGCACAGATTAGGTGGGTGGCATAATTAACGCCGCTTGCAAATTTGAAATCACCGGATATGGAGAGTGTTCCATCATTTAAGCATTTTATCTTCGCGCGAGGAGCTGTCTGTCCCGCTATAATGATATTTGAGTTTTTTTTAGTGAATAGTTTTTTTACCCCTTTATGTGGTAAAAAAGCAGCAGATGCCCCGGTTAATATTGTACTAATCATGTAGCACCAACCGGTTGAAACATCGGCATAAGCTATGTCTTGGCAGAGTGAAAAGAAAGCTGGTAAGGTACTTGAATCCGGGTTCATTGACCTGGGTAAGAGCAATGAAAATAGCTTGCGACGATTGAATTCAGTAATGATGCGATCTGATATGTGGCCTTCTGCCTCTTTCTGTTTTGCATGCTTTTTAATAAGCTCTAATAGTTCTACTTGTGCTAGATTTGATTGTGGTTTTTTAGTTCTGATAATTAAGCCTTATTTTATTAATTTTTTCAATTGTGTGAAATATTTCAATTTAGAAATGGTTTTTTTTTCGATGTATGAAATTTCACTTAGAAATAAATTTAAAAATTGGAGATGGTTATTCTTGCGTGTGGATTTTAATTTGATGAGTGTCTCTGTTTTTAACTTCATAAAAATAGAATCTTCACATGTAATACAAGTTTCACTGGGTAAGTCACCAGTGAGTAGACAAAAATATCCGAATGATTCACCTGACATCATTAAGCCTACTTTTGAGTAAGTAATGCTTTCAGGTGCTTTTGAGTAAACCATTACTACGCCTCTAATAAGGATATATAACGCGTCGGATTTTTTTTTCGTTTCTATTAATGACGAGTCTTTTTTTGCGCTTACGACTGTTGCCATGCCTAAAAATTTTCGAATCTGATATCCATCAAATTTTCGGAAGAAGAAAAGTTTTTCGAGATTTTCTATATTTGCGAATATGTTTTTTCTGGTCTGAATTTTCACTTTAGTATTGTGTTTTACTTCTATATTTTTTTTTGTAGCAGGTCTAATTATTGCATTATTTTTCACAATTTTTTGATTTTTCTTTCTTACAGAGAAACATAGTTGTCGTACAATCCAATAAAAAAGTTCGAGGTGATAAGTTTTTCGAACTAGGCTAATGTACGTGTTGTCGTACATTAGCATCGTATTAGAATGGTATAGTAATGGGGTTTGCGGTGTTTTTTTGTCTTTAATCCATGCTGAAAAACAGTAGCCTGCAAGGTTCATGAAATTTTGAATCTTCGAGCTATAAACTTGTCTGACCAGACTTGAATTTGGATTATGTGTTAGTTCTAGTATTTGTAGTTTTTTTCTAAGACAACCAAGTAATCTACACATATCTTATGCTCACAAATTTGATAAGATCCTATTACAAGTGTATATTTCAGTAAGTTTAAAGTAAAATAAAATAGTTTCAAATTCTTTTTATAGCCAAAAAAATATCTTGAGGGCTTTTTAGAGGTTCAGTTTTATACTGGACTCGCTTAATCACACACCTCTTTTTTATTTTTTTTGATTCTTAGTAGGGTAAATGTTCTTTGTCAATATCTTTTTCTACCGAATTTAAACCCATGCATTAATGTGGCTAAAGTGTTATCTGTAATTATAAGTTTAAATTTATAGATGACTTTATTTTGTCATTCCTTCGTGTCTTGATTTTTTAATCATTTTTAGTTTTGATAAATTGTAAATACGATGCTGTTTTCTTTTATTGTTCGGAGTAAAAGCGTGCCACAGCTCTCTATAAGCATGATTCAATTGTTTTTATGTTTCCGCCATGGCAGGTGATATATCAGAATGATGCGGAGCATCAGCAGGATTTTAAAGACGTCATGTGGACGGTAAACATGATCAGTCAAGCGTATAGTGATTGTGGTTGTCATCAAATAGAAGTTCCTAACGTCAGTCCACACGAACGCATGAAATTCATTTTAAGCGAGGTGCACGATTGGGAAATAAGCTGTATCCGTATATTAAAGGTTACTCATCCATAAGTCAGTTGCCCCGAGACGATATTGAGTTATTCGCTTGGTTTTTACGTATTAAGGCATTGAATATTTACTTGTGGACTAAAAATAATTGGAAGGGCGATATTGCGCCAGGTGGAATGAAGACAGCGCAGTGGTTGGCATTATTGTCTGATTTTATTCGCAACCCAAGTTGGTTGAGTTCGGTGCAATGTGTTGTGGATGACGCTATAACGAAGTTGGGTGTTTGATATTGTCATTGGGTATTTATTTACAGTATCGTGATTTTCGACCAAACCAAATGAGTTCCACCAGTAACATGCTTGCAGCAAGTAAACCTAGGCTGTGCGTTGTTGATATTCTCAAGATTATCACTAGCATGGTTAGCGCCATAGCGTAATAAAGTAGTAACCACCAGTAGGATTGTCTCATTAAATTCAAACGACGAAACTGCAATGTGAAGTGTGGTAAGAAGTGGATTATAAATAGTGCGAGAAATAGTTGAGAGGTTGTCTTACTGGATATCGTTACGAGCTTAATTTCAGGTGCAATGAATGAAACTGTTTTGGGAATGTAAAGTAACAAGACTGACGGAATGATATAAGACACCACCATAAAGAAGATAAATTCAGTCGTTGTAGCAAAACTGTTACTATCGAAGCATTTTCTCCATGTGCGTATGTAGGAACTAAACAAGATTGATCCTTTTTTAGCTAGTCACAGTACTAGGGTACCACGACCAATTCTCTTGTGCTCGAGTTATTTCTGTCACTGAGCCGTTCTTTTTTGGCCACATGAGTGCCAGGGCCTATTGGGCTGGTTTTTTGTCTTTACGACCCAACCAGATGAGCTCGATAAACAGTGTTGCTGACAAGAAAATCAATATAACATGGTCTGCTGGAACGCCACGAAACAGCAACGCCGCCGCACCAAAGATGATAATCAGATAATACCAGACTAAGCGCCAGTGAGATTGTTGTTTCATGTTGAGTCGGCGACACTGTAACGAAAAGCGAGGCGGAAAGTGAACTAGTTCAATAAGACTCAAAAAAAACACTACGTAGATAAACGGCGTACGCCCGATTTTTTCAAAATGTAAAAATATAACTAATATTTGTTGTACAACACTAATAAACAAACTCACTAATGCGTATGCGACAACGTAGAAGTAAATGAAGTTTTGTGCGGTTGCTTTGCTTTTGAAGTCAAAGCATTTTTTCCATGCCATGATATAGTTACTAAACATCGTTTCTCCTTGTAGAGTGAGCTATTTTAGTATAGCTTACTGACTAGTAAGTGATCAATGTGTGAGTGGGATAATTTAAAAGCAATGTTGATTCTAATTTTGGCTCATTGTTTGAGATTTGTTGTATGACCCGTCTCTTTACAATGGAATTTATTTTTTATCAATCGGTTATGGGTTTTTCGCACCACTCTGACAGCTATCGTGGCTTGATCGTCTTTTTTTTGCTTGTTGTTTAGTATATTATCTTTTAGTTGGGTTGCTCCTGACTGCTGGGACAAGTGGCCTGCCTTTTGCCGTTGCGCTGTGATAGTGTTTGTACCCTCGCGCGAGGTGTTGGTAGCAAATGACTGAAGAAAAACCATTAAAATGAGAGATTGAATATGATTGAAGATAAATTGCAAAGTGCGCCTTTAGGAAAGAAATCCGAGTATATCTGCGAATACGATGTCAGTCTGCTATTCCCAATTTCGCGTCAAGGAAAACGAGACGAAATCCAAGTGCCGTCACCGCTGCCGTTTTACGGTTACGATACGTGGAATGCATTTGAATTATCATGGCTGAATGCCAAAGGCAAACCTCGGGTCGCGGTTGCGCGTTTTGATATTGCGGCAGATTCGGAGAATATCATTGAGTCGAAATCCTTTAAGCTGTATTTAAATTCGTTCAATAACACGCGTTTTGATTCCGCTAAAGATGTGCAGCAAACCCTGCAGCGCGACATACAACAGGGTGTCAACGGCGATGTTACCGTTGAGCTGTTGGATGTTGATGACTGTTCTGCGTTTAAGTTGGCGTGTTTCGAAGGGCAATCATTGGATGACCTGGACATTGAGTGCGATGAGTATGTTGTGAATCCGGATTATTTGATGGCTGACTCGGATAACGAGGTGTCGGAATCATTGTATTCTAACTTGCTAAAGTCAAATTGCTTGGTTACCGGACAGCCAGACTGGGGTTCTGTCGAAATCACCTATCAAGGTCCTAAGATCGACAGAGAAGGGTTGTTGAAGTACCTGGTGTCGTTTCGTAATCATAATGAATTTCATGAGCAGTGTGTTGAACGAATATTTATGGATATCATGAGCCGCTGCCAACCAAGCATGCTTACGGTGAATGCTCGCTATACCCGTCGTGGTGGTTTAGATATCAACCCTATACGAAGTACAGAAAATATCGGACCGGCTGAGAATATCCGCATGTCAAGGCAGTAGGCGATGCTGAATTATTTGAAATCATTTTTTCGCGGTCTGAAAGACATCATTCAGCATGAAAAAGACACGCGAGTGGTGCAATATGAGATTGTGTCTCATGCTGAAAATTACAACGAATCCGGTGAAACCTTTGTAAAAGTCAGGCGGAAATATTCACGCAAGACATTCACTAAGTCGGTTTCTACACTGTATAAAAAAGAATGGCTAGACTCTTTCTCTGGAGAGGATACGGCATTTATCGGTGTCCTGTATTTGTCAGATAAAACAGGCGACAAGCGAGTGGTTTCCAATTTCCCGCGAAAGAAGCATTGCTTAACCAAAAATGTGATTTTTATTGGTATGCTGTTTATTTCGTTTTTGATTTTATCTAACCTCACGGCTTTTAAAGTGGTTGAGATTCATTTAAGTCGAATTCCAATTGTGGATCACTTTTTTTCTGGCTCGCTCAATTTTCCTGCTGCTTTGGTGTTTTTTCCACTCACTTATTTTTTTGATGACACCTTAACAGAAGTCTATGGATTCAGGGTGAGTCGCTATATCATTTGGGGTGGGTTGATCTGTAATATGTTACTCACATTGGGAACCATGATTACGGTTCGTTTGCCGCCGTCATCGGAGTGGCATTATCAGCATGCTTATTCGTTGATATACAATTCGGAGTTTCGTATCCTTATTGCGTCGACAACGGGGTATTTTTTTGGTGAGTTTGTTAATTCAATTATCTTATCACGGATGAAGATTATAACCGCAGGAAAGTGGTTGTGGCTCAGGGCGATCTTGTCAACCTCCATTGGTGTGTTATTGGATAGTGTGATTTTTTGTAACATTGCTTTTACGGGAGTGTTGCCTTCTCATATCATTTGGCAGATGGTGATGGTTCAGTATTTTTTCAAAATGGGTTACGAGGTCATGGCTTTGCCGCTAACCTATTTAATTACGGGCTATTTGAAAGCGAAAGATAAAATTGATTACTATGACTACGGTACACGGTATAACCCATTTTCGCTGGCAATTGATGATGAGGATGGGGTTAGAAGTTAACTTTTGCCTCGATGACCACGCCTAGAACACGATGGATATTGGTTTCTAGCTTGATGGTTGGTAGGTGTTGGTCGAAGTTTTTTAGGTAAATGCATCCGCCATCTATGTGTGCTTTTCGTATGACTGTGTTGCTGCCATCAAGTGTTAAGATAACGTATTTTCCATCAACGATATCTGCGTCAGGGTCAATGATTAAAATGGAGTTGCGTCTGAACATGGGTTCCATGGATGGTGTGGATGGTAGTGCAAATGACTGCTTGCTAATAGCGCAATCAGAGACGGTCCATTGCTGGTGGGAGTGCAGATCGTAATCGTCGTTTCTAAAAAGCCAAGCGATTGCGTCTTTCCATTCGATGATGGGCACGTGTGTCCAAGCATCACGGTTAATTGTTCTGAAGGTGCCGCTGATTCGATCTTGCGGTATGTCTTCAATCCCCAGAAGTTGATCGATGGTGATGTCAAAAAACTTGGCGATTGGCTTTAACGTGCTGGCGCGAGGATCAGCTGTGCTGCCCAGCAACAAGCGGTTGACCGTGGTTTGTGGCAGCCCTACTTGGCGCGCGAGCTCGGCCTCACTCATGTTAGATTCCTGCATGAGTTGTTTAATGATTTTACCCACTGCCGAGTGTTTTTTCTTTTTTCGTATGATATTCATGACCTTAACTCATGTTGGTAAACTGCTGCGAACTATTTTACCTTATTTTGGGTGGGTGAAATAGAATATTTGAGCGTCACGCGTTAATTTTTTTGATTCCTAAATAGGTGTCTAGTTACTAAGAGTCAATATTAACATTTGTTGGGTTAAATTGGTAGTATATGTTGTTATTTAACGTATTCTGGGTTATTCTGAATGGGTATCTTTTGTTGTTTTAGCGCAAGATATTTAGTTAAAGTATTGTTTTTAAATATATAACTGTTTTTGTGGCGCTGACTTAATAATTTAACCCAAAAATGAGTTAAAGTGGGCGTGAGGCCGGTTAATATGACGAGAAGGGCGGGGGGCGCTTCTTGTTGATCACTGTCTTGGCAAGGTGGACTAACAAAAACATGAGGAGAAGTTATGAAATCCAGTCACAACATTACTCAGCACTTATCGATTGACCAGATTAAGCATTCGTACTTAGCTCATATTAATGCGTCCACTAGTTCACCCGTAGGTGATGGCCCTGTGTCTAAACCCCTAAGGCAGCGTGAATATTATCGTGATGGTTATCTCACAGCACGTGAATCTGAGTGCATCAAGCTATTGATTTTGAATAAAAAGTTGATTGAGATAGCGGAAGAGCTGGGGCTCTCTAAGCGCACTGTTGAGTTTTATATGAAAAACGTAAGAACGCGTTTTGACTTGCGAAAAAAAGCAGAGATGATCACCTATTTTAAAGATTTGGCTTAGGGTTCTTAGTTTTCTGTTTTTTTCAGTTGAGCCTTAATTGGGTCGTGATAATAGTCTAATTTGACACTGTATTCAGTTTGAAATAGGTTGTCTTTTGTTTCATTGGCTCAAATTGCATGATATTAATTTAAGTTACTGTTTATATTGAATTATTTTTTTCTTTTTTTTTAAGCAAAAAAATTAAAATGTTCTATAATCCCACTGCAATAACACATTAGATGTAGGAGGGAGTGCATGGCTAGACACAAAAAAAATCCGCAAAATCGTCGGTTACTGTTGCTTATGGGTGTTACTGGGTTTGTTTTTTTAAATCATACTTCCACACTACTTGCTCAGCCAGAAGGTTTCTCAAGCCACATGGCGCAGATTGAAGAGCACATAAGTAATTGTAAAACAGGCGTTTTTTTTAGCGATGATCTAGGGTGTGCTAAAACCTTTCCACAACTTTACGAATTTATGCTTCCTCTTCCTGAATTCACCGACATTGAAAATAATAACATGAAGGAACTATCTGAGGCGGTGTGTGCTCAAGATTCTCAGTTAGATAGTTTGTGTCAACTTAGTGCAAAGCGATTTTGCGATAATCGTCAAGCCACGTTAGATCGTTTTCGCTATTTTCCGCCCTCTTTTTTAACTGGCTCGATAAATTTACCTGAGAATAGTCAATTTTCCGATTACTTTAACGAAACCAGAGATTGGGTGAAAACCATGAACGCCAGTTTTAAGGCATTCAATAATCACTGTAACACAGACGCGACTTAAATTATTTTAGTGAGCAACGGAGATAGGTATGAGAAAAATGAAAAAACAATTTATACACTCTTTTTTTCTCATTTGTGCGATTGTTTTTCCGCTTTTTGTACTTAGTGCCTCAGCGCAATCGTTAAACGAATAGGGTAGTAAAAATAAGGAATGTTATGACCATCCTGGTGCATTACACGGATGGAAACCAGTTGAGAGATGAGTTTAATAAAAAAAGGGGGGTGTATGACAGATAAATATAAAATTGTGCGTATGACAGCCCGAGTGAGTTTCAGGAAAAAAGGTTTTTCTGACTCGGAAATGGAAGAACATTTTAAAGACATGGCGTCTCAAGGCTATTCATTCGTGCGATATATTCCTGTTTTATGGGATGGATGTACTTACCAATTGCATTTGATTTTTGAAAAAAAAGACGGTTAATTGTGTTGAGCATCGATAGCGGCTACCGTGCGTCCGAAGCGTGGAATCTTGTGTCTATATCACGTTTACTTCAGGCTCAAGTTGGATGTTGAATTGTTGTTTGACGGTGTGTTGTATGTTGTTGGCCAGCTGTAAAATATCTTTACCTCGGGCTTGGTGATGATTGACCAGAACCAATGCCTGATGGGTGTGAACACCAGCATCACCAGCGCGGTGACCTTTAAACCCACATTGTTCAATTAACCAAGCAGCGGGTATTTTGATGCGGTCAGTGTTGATGGGGAAGCTGGGGAGCTCGGGGTGATGCGATTGTATTTCGCTGAAATGTGCATGACTGACCACTGGATTTTTGAAAAAACTGCCGGCATTGGGTAAATCGCTGGGGTCGGGTAATTTGCTGCTTCGGATAGATAGTATGGTTTGTCTGATGTTATTGAGTGACGGTGTGATAGTCTGCTGGGTGAGTGCGGTTTGTAATGCGGGGTAATTGAGTACCCAGCGAGGTTGGCGAGACAGACGTAACGTGATTTGCGTGATGATAAAGTGATTTTTCCAGTCGTGTTTAAATCGACTGTCGCGGTAGTTGAGTTCGCAGGCGTCTGCTGATAACGTACGAACTCGGTGTTGTTTACGATCGATCACATTGACGTTCACCAGGTGGTCACTCAGTTCAACGCCGTAGGCGCCAATGTTCTGAATCGGTGCCGCTCCCACGTTCCCGGGGATGCCGCTTAAGTTTTCGATACCATGGAAACCGTGTTGCACGCAGAATGCAACGCAATCATCCCAATTTTCACCCGCACCAAAAGAGACATGCACGCTCTCGCTATCGATTAAGTCAATTGTTTTTCCTTGAATGCGATTTTGTAGCACCGAATGGTAATGAGGTTGTATCAGCAGCACATTACTGCCTCCACCTAATACTAAACCGGATTCTGCAGCCAGTGGGTGGGTTTGTAAGATATCAAACCAAGCTGATGTGGAGTCAAATGGCAAGAAATGAGCAGTAGTGGCGTTTATTTTAAATGTATTATAAGCCAGTAAGCTGGTGTGCGTTGATGTTTTCATGAGGTTATTATAGCGATTCTGTAGAGAAGCTTGTACTGCTGATTGCAGATGCGCTAAAATGAGCGCACTGGAGTACAAACAATGAACGATATGAATTTGCAGAACGATAACCTAATCCGCGCATTGCTGCGCCAACCCACCACTCGTACACCCGTGTGGATGATGCGACAAGCGGGTCGATATTTGCCAGAATACCTTGCGTTAAGGAAACAAGAAAGCGATTTTATTCGTTTTTGTCAAACCCCGGATTTGTGTTGCGAAGCGACATTGCAGCCGCTAGCGCGATTTGATTTGGATGCCGCGATCATCTTTAGTGATATTTTAACCATTCCGCATGCCATGGGCATGCCGTTGCAATTTATTCCAGGTCAGGGGCCGGTGTTTGCATCGCCGTTACGATCAGCCGGTGATGTGGCGGCATTGCCGTGTGTTGGTGCAGATGAGTTGGATTACGTGATGCAAGCGATAAAGCGAACCAAGCAAGCTTTAGAGCAGCGCGTGCCGCTGATTGGGTTTTCAGGAAGCCCGTGGACGTTAGCTTGCTACATGGTTGAGGGTGGAAGCAGTAAAGCGTGGTCACAAGTTAAGCGTTTTGCCTACGAGTCACCTGAGGTGATGCATGCCTTGTTAGACAAATTAACCACGAGTGTTATTGCATACTTGAATGCGCAAGTCGAGGCGGGGGCGGATGCCTTGATGGTATTTGATACGTGGGGTGGTGTGTTGTCATACGTCACTTATGATAACTATTCGCTACAATACATGCGGCGTATCGCAGCAGAGGTTTGCCGCGAACGAAATGGCCAACGGATTCCGTTGGTTTTTTTCACCAAATACGCGAGCCCTTGGTTGGAGCGTTTGGCCGACAGTGGTTGTGATGCTGTGGGCTTGGATTTTTTAATTGACATTAGCGATGCCAAGCGGCGTATTGGCGATCGTGTCGCATTACAAGGCAACTTAGATCCGCACGTGCTGATGGGGACAGCAGATTTAATCGAGAAAGAAGTGGCGCGTATTATGAACGCGTTTCAAGGAGAAACCACAGGGCACGTATTTAATCTAGGGCATGGTATTGATAAAGACACGCCCATTAGTGGGGTTGAAACGATGTTGAAAGCACTACGAGACTGTGACAAACGATTACGAGGAGAATAAAATGACGACCATGGATCCCATTATCATTATCGGTTCTGGCTTAGCGGGCTACACGTTAGTGCGAGAATTACGGCGTTGTGATAAAGAGCGTGATATTTTGATGATCACACAACAAGACGGGCATTTTTACTCTAAACCGATGTTGTCTACGGCCTTAGCAAAACAACAAACGGCAGAACAGCTAGTGATGAAAACGGCTGATGAGATGGCAAGTGCACACGGAATTACTGTGTTGACTCGTGTTCAGGTTGAATCGTTGGATACTCAAAATAAACAGGTGAAATGCTCTAATGGTGAAACGTATGCTTATTCAGCGTGCGTGCTAGCGCTCGGCGCAGATCCTATTCGTGTGCCGTTTTCTGGTGATGCGGTTGATCAACTGGTGTCAGTGAATCACTTGAGTGACTATGCTAATTTTAGAGAGTGGTTACAGGGGAAAAAACACATTGCGGTGTTAGGTAGTGGTTTGGTTGGTTGCGAGTTTATGAATGATCTTGTCACAGCCGGTCACACTGTCTCCGTGATTTCCCGCGACCAGTACCCATTACAAAGGCTTATTCCCGATAGCAATATGGGCGAGGAAATAAAAGCCGTTTATCAAAATGACTGGAATGTGAATTGGTATCTGGATCAGTCGGCGCAGGGCATTAATGTCCACGGCACAGATCAGATTCAAGTTACGTTGAAAAATGGTAAAAATGTTGTGGTCGATGGGGTCATGTCGGCAGTGGGTTTAAAGGCCAATATGGCTTTAGCTGTGGAGGCGGGTTTAGAGGTGAACCGCGGCGTGGTAGTGAATGAGTATCACGAAACCTCCCAACCTCAAGTGTACGCACTGGGAGACTGTGCTGAGTGTCAGGGGGAACTGCGTCAGTACGTTGCGCCAATCATGCACTCATCTCGTGCTCTAGCAAAAACACTTTCAGGTGAACCGACTGCAGTTACGTATCCACCCATGCCCGTCGTGATTAAAACCACGCAGTGTCCGGTGGTGTCTCAAATGCCAGACGATATTGATGAACGTGCCCAGTGGCAGATTGAAGGTCAAGCGCCGCATCAGCAGGCGTTGTTGAAGTGTGACGGTCAGTTGTTAGGTTTTGTTTTAATGGGGGATGCGACGCAACAGAGGCAAGCGTTGCTAAAACAACTGGGTAGTGCGGTCTAATCAGGGGTCTACTTACTGATCTCGTCGATTTTTTCTATTTGCGAGAAATCCAATTCGACTGGTGTTGACCTTCCATAAATATTAATTTCGGCTTCGATTTTTCCTTTGTCAGTATCGGTGTTTTCAACGGTACCGATAAAGTTTAAGAACGGGCCATCAGTTACTTTAATCTTGTCACCTTTTTCGAAGTTGTGTGAGGAAGGCGGGGTTGATTCCTTATCTTTTATTTTTTTCTTGAGTCGATTAATCTCATGTTCGTTGAAAGGAGTTGGGTCATCGCGAACGCCAATAAAGTCGATAACTCCCGTTATGTTCGTAACACAACTTTGAGTTTGGTTATTTAAATGCATTTCAATCAATATATATTCAGGAAAAAATTTAACCTCTTTTTGGATTTTTTTTCCGCGTATTACTTCTATCCTAGTTTGTGTTGGTGAAATTATTTCTCCAAAAAAATTCTCGAGGTTCTGTTGTTTCAATTCATTTTTTAGGCTCTGAATGATTTTATTTTCTTTGCCTGATACGACTCTGATAACATACCATTTTTTTGTCTGATTATCGGTGTTGTTTTCAGTGTTTTCTGTGTTATCGGTTTCATCTGTTTGTTCAATATCAAAAATGAATGTGCGATCTGAGTAAATGGTTATAGTGACTTTAAGCGGTTGTGAGTGAGACATGTTTTTTGTTTCTTCATTGAATCGTCGACAAAACTCGTCGATATTTATGTTTTTGGCACTAAGTGCAGAACCTATAGGAGGAGCGGGTGAGGCTTTTCCCGCGAGTATTTGTAGTTTAACAATTCCTTCAATTTTTTTTATGTGTTTTTTTTCTTTTGTTTGTTGATATGACTTAGATTTGTATCGAATGACTACGATGATAACAAATGCGATTAAAATCAGACTGCTTCCAATAATCCACCCATTCATAGCTGCTCCGTGTTCTGTTCTAAATTCCAGCGAAATATAGCATCTATTTTTCTTTTTTCAAGGATTTTTTATCACACCTAACGTTCTGAATTATCGTTATTTATTAAACTTACTGACGTCCCATAGTTTTATAGTTTTATCAACTGATCCTGATACCAGTAGATTACCGTCGGGGCTAAAGGCAACAGAGTAAACTTCGTTTTTATGGCCTTCAAAGGTGTGCAGGCATTCTCTTTTATCAACATCCCATAGTTTGATACTCTTATCCCATGATCCTGATGCCACTAGTTTACTGTCCGTGCTGAAGGCAATAGAGTAAACGTCGTATTCATGACCTTTAAAGGTGTGTAGACATTTTCTTTTATCAACGTCCCACAGTTTAATGGTACCATTTTCTGATCCTGATGCCATTAGTTTACCGTCCGGGCTAAAGACGACTGAGTGAACGATACTTCTATGACTTTTGAAGGTGTGTATGCATTCTCTTTTACCAACGTCCCACATTTTAACAGTTTGATCAAATGATCCTGATGCCACTAGTTTACCGTCAGGGCTAAAGGCGACTGAGTAAACAATTTGGCTATGACCTATAAGAGTGTGTAGACATTCTTTAGTGTCAACGTCCCACAGTTTGATAGTATTATCCGCTGATCCTGATGCCACTAGTTTACCGTCAGGGCTAAAGGCGACTGATTTAATGTAGAATTTATGGCCTTCAAAGGTGTGTATGCATTCTCTTTTATCAACATTCCATATTTTGATGGTTGCATCAGCTGATCCTGACACCATTTGTTTACCGTCGTGACTAAAGGCGACTGATTGAACATGGGATTTGTGACCTTTAAAGATATATAGACATTCTCTTGTGTCAACGCCCCATAGTTTGATGGTATTGTCCACTGATCCTGATGCCACTAGTTTACCGTCGTGGCTAAAGGCGACTGAGTTAATATAGTCTTGGTGACCTTCAAAGGTGTGTATGCAACAAGGTTTTCTTTGATAATGAAACCATAACAAAACACAGACAATAATACCTGCAGCAATCAAGCCTATTACTAAACTACTCATAGCAACACCTTTAGTTAATCAAATCTGTATGTAGTATAGAACAGTTTTTTTATTTTTCAATTTTTTTTTTATGACACCTAACGTTCTGAATTATCGTTATTTATTAAACTTACTCACATTCCACAGTTTAATGGTGTAATCAAATGATCCTGATGCGAATAGTTTACTGTCGAGACTAAAGGCGACCGAAGTAACGTTATTTCTATTATCTTCAAACGTATGTACACATTCTCTTGTTTCAACGTCCCACAGTTTGATGCTGTTATCAAATGATCCTGATGCCACTAGTTTACCGTTCGGGCTAAAGGTAACTGATGTAATCTCCTTTTTATGACCTTTAAAGGTGTGCAGACACTCTCTTGTGTCAACGTCCCACAGTTTGATGGTTTTATCATCTGATCCTGATGCCACTAGTTTACCGTCAGGGCTAAAGACGACTGAGTGAACGATACTTCTATGACTTTTAAAGGTGTGTATGCATTCTCTTTTACCAACGTCCCACAGTTTAATGGTTTTATCGGATGATCCTGATACCACTAGTTTACCGTCCGGGCTAAAGGCGACTGATTTAACACTGTCTTTATGAGCTTTAAGGGTGTGTATGCATTCTCTTTTATCAACGTCCCACAGTTTAATGGTTTTATCTCATGATCCTGATGCCACTAGTTTACCGTCCGGGCTAAAAGCGACTGATACAACGTAACTTATATGACCTTTAAAGGTGTGTAGACATTTTCTTTTTTTCGTATTCCACAGTTTAACATTCCACAGTTTAATGGTGTCATCCCATGACCCCGATGCCACTAGTTTACCGTCCGGGCTAAAGGCAACTGATTTAACATCCTCTTCATGACCTTTAAAGGTGTACAAACACTCTCTTGTTTCAATGTCCCACAGTTTGATAGTTTTATCATCTGATCCTGATGCCACTAGTTTACCGTCCGGGCTAAAGGCGATTGAGGAAACAAT
>CACHNP010000030.1 GCA_902581285.1 uncultured Gammaproteobacteria bacterium
TGCCAGTCTACTTGTTTTTCTTGTGCAGGGTCCTTTTTTAATTCAGAGACGAATGGGGTTGAGTGAGATTGTTTTCGGTAATTTATCATCTGGTGTCGGGCTAGCCTGGATGCTAGGAGTTATTGTTACACGTTTTTATAAAGTCAGTTTATACTATGGGTCGTTATTCAAACCACTCAAGGTCATGTTATTTTGCACAATATTTAGTTTCATAGTATCAAAATGGGTTTCGATTCTGTATTTGTACATGTTTAATATCATTGTATTAACTGCGTTGTCATCGTATGTGTGCCCGACATTAATGACAGTTTCCTTAAGCCAGTTTCGTCAATACTCTGGCATGTCATCAGCATTATTAGGTGTTAGTTTTTATTTGCTGGGCGGTGTTGTAATTATAATTGCTTCCTTTTTCACCGTTAAAAGCAATTTTTTAATTTTTTTACCCTATGTTATCATTACAATGCTTTTATTATTTTGCTACTGTCTTTATTTAAAGTTCGCTCGAGAGGAAAGTTCAGATATGGTTTGTTAAAGTTGGTCATCAATCCTTTTGTCTTAGCGTATAAAACTATTTACAATACCGTCTTCTGGGATATAGAGTTTCTTGCTCTAATAACTTCATCTAGACAATATATCATTCGTCTCATGCTGAATTGAATTGCGTGTTGACGTTCTCTTTCGCTTTCGCTATAACTGAGGGAATCTTGATGCGATGTGAAATGGTCAATCTTGTTTGAAAGTGCCGATTTTGTTTGCGATATATCATTTGATTCTATTTCTTCCCGCAGTGATAATGAGAATAATTTCATGAATGGTTGGATTGCGTCTTGCATGATTTCTGTGTGAGTGAATTTTTCCAAGCGATTTTCCCACAATGCAGTGTCTATAAAAAGCATATAGTGATATATAGCTCTATTGTAGCGCAGAAGGGTTAAGGTGGTTTTTTTTAGTACTTCTCTTGAATCTGTTGAGAATATAATCGCATCGATTATGTTTCTCTGCTTTAACATTGCGTCAGTGATCTGGCTATCAATTCTCAAAAATTTGGGGTTGTTTCGTCTCTGTAGTCTTTTAATAAAAATATCATCTGCAAATTCAGCAATAGTAACTGAAATAGATTGACTAAGGTTAAATATTGCGCTTTTTGATGTCACAGGAAAAACGAATCGTGATATTAGTAGGCTAATACTAATACCTATTATTGTATCAATGACTCGAAGACATGCTATTGTCATTGAGTTGTTACTATTGTACGTGATGATGAAGAATGTCACCATACCCAAGCTTGCAACGTAATTTTTCTTTTCAAATTTTTGCGAAAACCAACCAAAGAAAAAAGCGGTTACGAATAGAGTGAGTAAATAGACGAGAGTGTTATGTGGTGCTAGAAAGGTAATAAGACCAAAGGAGCCTCCAATAAGTGTTCCGGAAGCGCGTAACAAAGCTTTGTTGAATTGCAGACCCATAACTGTTGAGGATCCCATGACGACAGCAATGGAAATCATGATCCATTGAGCTCGGCTTTGAGGAAATAACTGAGTAACCAGCCAACCTGAAAAAAATGCTAACGTGAATTTTATGATGTGTGTCAGTCGGGTGTGGTGGTTTAATGATCGTGATAGGTTTTTTGCGACATTCATAGTCTGGCCTTTGTTAACGCTATATAAATTTTAACATAGAAGTTGGTGTGGTTGATATAGCTATCTGGTAATTAAAACTGGACCCTAATCTACTGATATTTATATTATTATTCGTGTTTCGTGTAATTTAGAATTGATCTGTTTGATAGTTTCATTTTTTTTTATTATACTTTAGCTAATTATAAAAAAACAATGCGCTTTTCTTCACTATGCTGAATCAAGATACTAAAATGAAATTACTATCTGCATGTCAAAGTCTTTATTATGATGTTGCTTTAGATTATTTAGAATCTTGCCCGCCAATCACTGATTCTTATTCAAAAGCTGTAGATTTAATCTTTAAAAATACAATACGAAGCTATGATTTGATTGGTTGTATGAATGTCTCTATGGTGCCGTGTATTAGCCGACTTATTTACTTTGAACTGTATTATTACTCTCTTACGAATAATCTGAAAGGCTTGAAGTTTTTAACCTATAGTACAGATTCTCAGTATATCTCCAGAGGTCTGTATGATTACAGGGACTATTATGGGAATGGTATATTACTAAATGTATGCATTCTTGGTCATACAAAGATTCTCGTATATTTACTCGATTATTGTAATCGAGTTGGCCTAAGACCAGTTGATGATAATAAATGTTTGAATTCATTAGTTATCAATCCTTATTTTAAAACGACTGTTTTTCATATGGCAGCTAAATATGGACGTTTTGCTATTATGCATACACTGTTTAATCACGATTATTCGCGTGTTGAATTACTCCCCTTTGTGACTATGAAAAGTTTAGCTTGTCAGTCCATACTCGATTACGCAGCCGACGGTGATCGAGATAAATTGATTGCCTTAATGCAAATTCATTTTTATTCGCGTTTTGACATACTAAAATCGTTCGTGAATTTAAAAACACATCAATACTTACGTGATAATAAATCGAAAATTGTATCCAATAAAGAGCTTATGATAAAGGAAAGTTGCCAGCTGTTTTTCGCTAATAAACTTCTGGCATGTGCATCTAAAGTTTCTCCTTGTGATCGTGAAAAGTTGGTTCACGTGTATATTAATTGCTGTGATGATGCAAAAAATCCATCAGTGGCAACTTTTGATGATATACTAATACACAGAGATAAACTAGAAACTAAATCACTTTACCCCATGGCTAGTCATTCGTGTATGCATTCAAGTTGTTATTTTAGTCATCCTAAAGGTAGGACTTGGATCTCTGATTTCATAAGGAAATCTGCAGAGAATGTTTTTAATAAAAGGGATCTTTGTAATGAACTGAATATTGTCTTCTTTGGTAGTGGTTGGCTACAACGTGAGGTTGAGTTTCTTCAAAATTTATCTAGCTTGATCAGTTATAAGGGAATGATTAAGCCATTTTCAAAACTGACTATTTTATGTGTTGATACCATATATGGTTTGCCCAATAGATACCAAACAGAAACTTCATTTATGAGTTTAGTTTCTATGTTTTATAAACAATGTTTTAATAAGTTGACCGATGAATTTTACCAACAGATATCACAATTGAACATAAGTGATGCTCTTGATGTTAAATTGGTTGAAGATATTCGACATGGCGTTTCTTTTTCATCAACTGATCCCGTTATTTTTGTGTCGCTTGATTTTGATGTTGTTATACGTCCCAGTGATACCTCGTTTGATCGATATTTTGTATTTCGTGATGCATTATCTCATCTTCTATCACAACCGAATCCACTATTTGCTTATCTTGCTATACAGTTATTTACAAGCAAATTAGCCTACTTATCAGACTCTTGTAGCACTAATGATCCGGTTTCATCCGAGATTAGAACGTGGCTTGGTTCTTTCACTTATGCGGATCTGCATGATTTTTTCTCCATTGATTTTAAATCTGATTCTGACTCTGATTCATTAGATGGGGTTCGTTCCGGCGCTTTCGCACTTTCTACTTCTTCTTGATTTCTATTGTTTCTTTAGTTATCTAACTCAATGAATTTAAGATTGAAATTGCTGTGATTTTGTGGTCAAGTTGTTTCTTTAAATTAATTTGACAATGATCCATTTCATACTATAATTTCCCCGTGTTTTGTTGCGTGGGGTGTCTGATGATTAATGATATGGTTGCTTCATACACTTTTGCGATGACAAAAGGGCTATTCGATTTCAAGAGTCCAACGGCACCACGAGAGTACTCTTATTTTTTAGTTGTTCTATTCATTTTAATGGCGGCATCCGCTGAGTTGGCATTGTATTTCGCGTTATTCAATGGTCACGGCTCGTTTAAAATGATTTCTTTGTGTGCCGGGCTGGTGGTCTTTGCTTTACATTCCGTGGCTTTCGTCTCGATACTTCATCGGCGTATGATTGATACAGGGAGATACAAATCAAATCTTCTTTTATTTATTATTGTTCTACTTTGCTTTTTGTCTGTAGTCAGATTTAAAGGCATGGTCTTAACTACATCATTGTTGATCTTTTTGATATTGCTACTAGTACTCATTATTCGCTTATGCTTTGTAAGGTCTGCTCTCTTATCAGGGTATGAGTCTGTGCAATTAAACTCGAATAAAGTCTCAGTTATAGATGATTTATCTAAACCTTTAAATAATAAACCGAAAGCTGCTTCTAGCTTTGATGTGATGTCTATTTTTGATTCACGTCAGTTTGCAGTTTCGCGTTATTCAAACCAGATTCATATTCGTCATTCTTTTCCAAATGGTCTCCCGTGTCAGCCGTATAGAAATGTCACGGGTTTATTTCTTTTAAATAAGTCCTCTTTTAGTGAGTTTGATTTAACTCATGACATAATCAATCTTAATCTTAACTCTGAAACATATTACCGTTATGTTGATGATGCAATAGTATTAATGAAGCAGAATCCAAGCGTTTCTATTCAAGATTGTTTAGTGGTCGTTGTGGTCACACCCTCTAGTTCAACTACTCAAGCGGCTGATTATTATGACCGTATTTATAAGCTCGGGGTAACTGGTATTCTTATTTTTATTAATGTCTGTCCTCATTGTGATTCTGATAGTGTCATTGATTTGTATGAGATGGAGTTACGCTCTGAGTTAAATTGTCGTGGATATGGATTTTACGACTGTATCATTAAAGCCACGAAATTGAATTTGAGTTAGACGCATTCTATTTTAAAACTTGACTCACCATGTACATGTTTCCTATAACCCAATTTGGTTTGTTTTAATGGTCAGTGTAATCAACTTCACTTCATCCGATTTGAATATATATTTCATTTATTAGTAAGTTGCTGGTTTATTTTACATTAAATCAATGATTTGTATTTTTATATTGGTTGTGACTTTGTTCTTTTTTTTATTTGACATATCGATATCACCTTCTATAATCCGCTTGATTTTTAAATTTGGAGGGTCGGTCATGAAAAAAACAATATTATTTTGGGTGCTGTTTACTATACTTTTTGCGACTGCTGTGACAGCTAAGGTGCTTGGCGTCACTCCGGTTGCCGTTGTTGCTGGGTTTGTTGCTGCGTTTATGTTAGGTTTGGCACTATGCAGGCAATGTTTTTGTGAAAAATCTTGTCCTGTTCACTGTCATGAAGAAAATGGAATCTGTGGTGTTACGCCATCTTCCGCTCGATCAGCTAAAACAGTCTGTAGCTCAAGCAAGAACATGACTGGTCGTAAAATTAGAACTGAGCGTGGTGTAAGCAATAAGATAAAGAAAAAAAAGCGTGACCTGAAAAAAGGGAAAAAAGTTTTTTTTCTGTCTAATCCAAATAAAGTGAGTAAGCATAACGATTCAATATTAAATGTAAAGAATCATCAAGACTGTCATCACGTTGCTAGTCAGCAGAATCGATCATTTTTTAAGAAACTATTTAGTGCTAAAGAGGATGCGGTCCCCCGTAATAAACCTCGACTCACTGTAGGGACAATAGGTCACGTTGATCATGGTAAAACCACGCTAACAGTCGCGCTCACTAAGGTTTTATCAGATCAAGGCTATATAAATAATAGTGTGCACTTTGATAAAATCGATAATTCGCCTGAAGAGCAGGAAAGAGGTATCAGTATTAAATCAAGCCATGTGGAGTACGAAACAGATACTAGGCATTACACTCATATAGATTGTCCTGGTCACGCGGATTATGTCAAGAACATGATTACTGGCGCTGCACAGATGGATGCTGCTATTCTAGTTGTCAGTGCTGCAGACGGTCCGATGCCGCAAACACGTGAGCATATTATGTTAGCCAAGCAATGTAATGTTTCTGACATAATCGTTTATATGAATAAAATAGATCAGGTTGATGATGAGGAGCTTCTTGAGCTTGTTGAGTTGGAAATCAGAGAGCTGTTAACAGTATGCGACTATGACGGTGATGGTGTTCAAATTATTCAGGGATCTGCTTTGGCTGTGATAGAGGATGGTGATGAAAATATCGGAACTGACTCTATCATAAATCTTCTATCTGCAATGGATGAGCACATTGAGGTACCAATACGTGACATAGATAAGCCTTTTAGGATGCAAATTGAAGATGTGTATAGTATTACTGGGCGTGGAACAGTGGTGACAGGGAATATCGATCAAGGAAAAATAAGTCTGGGTGATCGAGTTGAAATTGTTGGTATAAGAGATACTCAGTCAGTTACTTGTAATGGTATAGAAATTTTTCGAAAAAAACTATCTCATGCTGAAGCAGGTGATAACGTCGGGATTCTGCTTAAAGATTTAGGGAAAGAAGATGTTCAACGTGGACAGGTCCTTTGTGCGCCTGGCACAATTGAACCATGCAGTGATCTTGAAGCAAAGGTCTATATTCTGAGAAAGGATGATGGCGGACGACACACTCCTTTCTTTAACGGTTACCAACCGCAGTTTTATTTTGGAACAACCGATATAACAGGTCGAATCACTGATTTTACTGATGATGATGGCTCACATATTGAAATGGTTATGCCAGGAGACAGCATTATAACGACCGTACAGCTAATGAACCCTATTGCTATCTGTGAGGGTGATAAGTTTAGTATTCGCGAAGGAGGGCGAACGGTTGGTATTGGTGTGGTATGTCATTGCCATAGCGAGTGAGATTGGATAATGGTGTAATTTGACAATGGGAATGTTTGGATTTCCGTTGTCAAAATAATTAAAAGAGTGTGTCGTCTATGATGAATAAAAAAACCTATTGGATAGCTTTTCTTTCTACTTTGGGATTTGGTTTTTTTTTACTAATCAAAGTTTCACAATCAGGGGCTATTGTGATTTTCTTTTTTTGTGCATTAATGATTATTCTGTACCCGTGGCTATGTGGTAAAAAAATCGATAAATTAGATAATTCAAAGTCCGACGACTCTAGTAATCAATATTCAAATTCGTCATCAAGCCCAGTTAGAAAAAATGATGTAAAAAGGGCAAAGTTATCACCTGATTTGAGTTCTGATTCTAGTTCTGCTTCTAGTTCCAAATCTTATCAGTCTTTATGTTCAAATAAGGATAACAACAAACTCCAGCGTGATAAACCGCGTTGTAATATAGGAACTCTTGGTCATGTTGATCATGGTAAAACCACTTTAACTGCTGCGATAACTAAAGTTTATGCTGAAGCATCTGGCGGTGAAGTGCGGGCTTTTGACGAACTTGATAAGGCGCCAGAAGAAAAAAAGTGTGGTATTACGTTTAGTGCCTCTCATGTAGAATACGAAACAGAAAAGAGACATTACTCACTTTTTGATTTCCCAGGTCACGCTGATTATGTTAAGAACATGATCTCTGGTGCTACACAGATGGATGGGGCTATCTTGGTGGTTAGCGCTAAGGACGGTCCGATGCCACAAACTCGTGAGCATATTCTTTTAGCAAAACGGGTTGGAGTTCCTGCTCTTGTAGTTGCTCTCAATAAGTGTGATATGGTCGATGATGAAGAAATTATTGAACTTGTTGAAATGGAAATCAGAGAACTATTAAATAGTTATGACTTCCCTGGAGATGATATTCCTATTGTTCGAGTTTCTGGCTTGAAAGCACTAGAAGGTGATTCTACTTGGGAATCAAAAATCGAAGAATTGATGACAGCAGTTGATGTTAGCATTCCTGAGCCGGAAAGAGAAATTGATAAACCATTTTTGATGGCAGTTGAAGACGTTTTCTCTATAACCGGTAGAGGTACTGTTGCTACTGGGAGGATTGAGACTGGTGTTATTAGAATTGGTGATGAAGTTGAGGTCGTTGGTCTCGAAAGGACACAAAAGGCGATATGTACTGGTATTGATATGTTCAGGAACATTTTGGATCAAGCTGAAGCTGGTGACAACGTGGGTATTGTGTTACGTGATATTGCACGCGAGGATATCAAGCGTGGACAGGTGCTGTGTAAGCCTGGTTCGACAGCGCCCCATACAAAGTTTGAGGCTCAGGTCTATATTTTGACAAACGATGAGTGCGGAAGTCACACTCCTTTCTTTAATGGTTACAAATCTCAGTTTTATTTTCGAACTACACATATTGATGGTGCTATTGAGTTTCCAGAAGGAATTGAAATGGCTTTTCCAGGCGATAATGTCAAATTTCGTGTTAAACTCATTGCGCCAATTGCGATGAGTGAGGGCTCGAGATTTAAAATTTGTCATGGTTTCAGCACTGTTGTTGGTATGGGTGTAGTTACAAAGATAATCAAGTAGTGATTTCATTTAACATTGAAACTAAAATAACACAACGTATTAGATGTTTTAATGTTTTAGGATGGATCCTGGTACGCGTTTAATTATACGTTAGATTTATAAATTATAGCGAGGTTTTTTGTAAATTATGAAACATGATATGCTCAGTGCTAGTAGGTTGTATATTTTATTTTTAATTTTTATCTGTTTAGGGATTGTTTCTCATATTAGAGGCAACCATGTTGCAGAGGCGACTGCTTTCGGTATTTCTTTTGTAATGCTTTTTTTCCTCTAATATGGTTTTCTATGTGTCGCGTGTATAAAGCATTCTGTGATTTATTTCGAGCCATTAACGATTTGGTTGATAATAAATGGAAAAAATGAATAATCTGCACCTGTGTGCATTCTCAGTAATCTTAGATGCTAACCTATGTTTAGGATACCGTATTTTAACGTAATATAAGTGGTCCATCCTAATATGGAGATGAGTGTTGCGCTGAGCCAAAGAAACTTTTTTTTGTATTTCGTACTTAAATTCTTTCCTGAATACTCTGATAAAATGAAGTCCCTGTTGTGCTTGTATATGATGTTAACTGGTTTTTTTTGATTAAGTTGTTTAATATAATCCCAGTCATGTTCTTCGCTTTTTATGTCGATTTTAGCTTGTTGTATGTATCTATTTTTGCGATGAATGCGTTGGTCTAACTTGGATAATCTCTTTTTTATTTTATCAAGAATACTATCTCCATTCTCTTCGGATTGTTTAAGCTTAATAACATCATGGCTTTTGCTCACGGTTTGAAAAAATCCCAAGACAGTGATTTCCTCTCCTTCAAGGATGCGCTGCTCTGTGATTCTATATCGACGATCGGCAATGAAGTGAACAATTGATTTGAGTTGACTGCTGTGCTCATTTTTATGATTAAACGATTGGCCGTGTTGTGACCACGAGAATGACTCTATATTTTTAATATCAGCGTGCAGTGGGTACACAATAGCTTCTCCGGTAGCGTCTTGTATTTGAAAACAATGGCCAGATTTATAACTTGCCACAGCCTCGTAACCGTTATTGGTGTCCACTTCTATTTTATAACTGAACCAGCAGCACTCAACATTGGAGAAAGGGCTGTTGATAGTCTTATTCAAAGGGGCAGCTTTTCCGGTAATTTCCACATACCCTTGTGCTGCAGATTGGATTTTTGATAGCGGTGTGTCTTTAAGGAGAAATGTTCGTCTGATTGACTTCCAGAGTATTAGAAAGAGAAAAATACAAAAAATAATCAGGATAGGAGGGCTGGTAAAAGATACGTATATAAAGTTTAACATGCACTAACCTATTATTCTCAAAAATTTTAATCTTAGCATAGGTGACTTATAAGAGAAATTACATTTTAGTTTGAATCCTTTTAACTGCTGTTTTCCATCCTTGATACAGCTCCGCTTGTTTGTCTATGCCCAAGATTGGGCTAAGTATGCTGTGTGGTCGCCACCATTGACTGCACTCATTTAAGGTAGAATGAAAACCGACCCCAACCGCGGAGAGCATCGCTGCGCCAAGAGCGCTGCATTCTATACATGTTGGGCGCTCTACTTGAATTTGATTGATGTCACTAAGGCACTGTAATAGCCAGGCGTTTTCAGTCATACCTCCATCCACCCTGAGAGACTGTACTGCTTGCTGTGTATCTGATTGCATGGCTAACAGCAAATCATGAGTTTGATAACAAACTGCTTCCAGAGCGGCGCGAACGATATGTTCAATTTGTGTGTTTCTTGTTAATCCCAGTAAAGCACCACGTGCATCAGGGTCCCAATAAGGTGCGCCCAGACCGGTAAAAGCCGGTACAAGGTATACGCCACCTGTGTCTGGTACACTGAGCGCCATTTTTTGTGTGTCTTTCGCGTGAGGAAATAGCTTTAATGCATCTCTTAGCCATTGAACAGCTGCTCCCGCTATGAAAATACTGCCTTCTAGTGCGTAAGTTGCTTTGCCATTGATTTTGTAGGCAATGGTAGTGAGTAATTTGTTCCTGGATGTTACGATTTTTTCACCGGTGTTTGCAATCATAAAACAACCGGTTCCGTAGGTGCTTTTGATCATGCCTTCAGTAATACAGGCTTGTCCAATCGCAGCCGCTTGTTGGTCTCCGGCAATTCCGGTAATGGGGATTCGGTGTCCTAATATGCTTTCTGCTGTATGACCGAATAAATAAGCGCTATCGTAAACTACAGGTAAACAGGATTCTGGTATGTTAAAAGTTTGTAATAATTCAGTGTCCCATTCAAGACTGTGTATATTAAAGAGCATGGTTCTTGATGCGTTGGTGGCATCGGTCGCATGCACATGGCCATTTGTTAAGTGCCATAATAGATAACTGTCTACTGTACCGAAGGCCAATTTCCCGTTTTCCGCTTTTTGACGAGCGCCATCCACGTTGTCTAGTATCCATGCGATTTTTAATGCTGAGAAATACGGATCGATGAGTAGGCCTGTCTTACTTTGGATTTCTTTTTGAAATTCAGTATCTTTTTTTAACGTTAAGCACTGATCGCTGGTTCGTCGATCTTGCCATACAATCGCTGAGTAGATGGGTTTGCCTGTTTGGCGATCCCACAATATCGTAGTCTCTCTTTGGTTTGTGATACCGATGGCTTTGATGTTACGGATCTTAATTTGTGATTGGGTAATTGTTTTCTTAATGGTGCAGAGTGTGCTTGTCCATATTTCTTCAGGATCTTGTTCTACCCAACCAGCCTGTGGGTATTGCTGTTGTATTTCAATCTGATTTTGAGAGACTGGTGTTCCGTTTTCATTGAACAAAATACAACGTGAACTGGTTGTGCCTTGGTCTACAGCTAAAAAATAATCCATTAAAACATCTCTTACAAAAATGAAAAGCATATCAGAGAATCTATCGTGTATCTATTCTTCGAGTGTTATAATAGACAAATAGAGATTGATTTAGTTTGATTATCGGAGTGAAAGAGGTGTATGCCTGAAACACAAATGTATGATGTTTTTATTATTGGTGGCGGAATAAATGGTGCCGCGATTGCATTGGATGCGGCCTCTCGTGGTTTACGTGTCGCTTTAGTTGAAAAAAATGATTTGGGATCAGGAACATCATCCTGGAGTACAAAACTGATCCATGGCGGTTTGCGCTATTTAGAGACCAGGGAGTTTTGCTTGGTTCGTAAGTCGCTTAAAGAACGTGAAGCTCTGATGCATCGTGTTCCTTTTCTTATTCAACCGCAGGAATTTATCATCCCTGATGCTGTCGATTTACGTCGACCGTGGTTTGTTCGGATAGGTTTATGGATTTACGATAATTTATATCGCTCTAAGCTACTGCCTAAGTCGAAGCGGGTATCACTGTTGAATTCGCTTTATGGAAAATCGCTTAAAATTTCAGCGAAAAAAGGGTTTCGATATTTTGATGCTAAAACCGACGATTGTCGTTTGGTGATTTTAAATGCCATGACTGCAAAGACGTTTGGGGCCGATATTTACACAAGATTGGCTTGTGTCTCAGCTAAGTTTATTAACGATAGATGGCAAATTCAGTGCCAGGATCATCTCACTAACATTCATGAGTTTGAATCAAAAGTCATGATTAATGCATCTGGTCCTTGGGTTAATGAGGTTATTGAGACGGCTTTTTCTGTTCCTGTTAAAGGTCGTATTGCTATGGTGCAAGGTAGTCATATCGTGTTACCTAGATTATATCAAGGTGATCACGCCTATTTACTTCAATCAGAAGATAAGCGTGTGGTTTTTGCGATTCCATACCATAAACATTGGACACTGGTAGGAACCACTGATACACCTTATTCAGGGGATCCTGCTCAAGCTGTTATATCTGATGAGGAGAAACAATATCTTGTGAGCATTGTCAATTCATGCTTTACCACATCGGTCGGTCTGGATGATATCGTGTGGTCATTCTCTGGTGTGCGTGCACTGTGTGAAGAAAAAGAAGGTGATTTACAAAGGATATCCAGAGAGCATCTGGTTGAGGTAGATAACTCGCATCGCATGGTCACGGTTTTTGGTGGTAAACTGACATCACACCGTGTTTTGGCGCAAGAGGTTGTTGATGCATGCAGTCATTTCTTTGTGAAATTACCACCATCTAATACGTTAGATGAGTGCCTGGTTGGCGGTGATCTACAAGGAGATACAGTAGCTGAATATTTAGGGCGCTGTCAGTCTCAATATCCATGGTTAGCCAATGACATTTTGCAGCATTATGTTGGTCACTATGGTGCTCAGATACATGTTTTGTTGGATGGTGTAGACAGTTATCAGCAGTTAGGTGAGCATATTGGTGGTTATTTGTATCAAAAAGAAATTGATTATTTGCTTGAGCATGAATGGTGTGTGACTGCGGAGGACCTGCTTTGGCGTAGAACGAAATACGGGCTTATGTTAAATCAATCCCAGATCGATAGGGTCCTTGAGTTGATTGATAAGACTGATGTTTTGTAGGTAAAAATACCGTATTGATAATTTATGATTCTCGTGTGAGAATTTGCTAAATTATAGGGAAGAGTGATGAATCAGTCGAAAAAGCAATCTTATTTTATTATTGCGTGTCTTATTGTGCCGCTGTCTGGATTTTGTTTGGATATTTATGTTCCGGGCTTGGTACGTATGGTGCATGATTTACAGACTGGCCGGCCTCAGTTGCTATGGACGATTTCATTTTTCTCTTACGGTCTGGCGTTGGCTCAATTGATTGCGGGGCCTGTTTCTGACGCTTTTGGTCGAAAGAGGGTTATGTTGGTGAGCGTGCTCGCTCAACTAATTGTTTTGTCTTCTATTTTATTAGTTCAGCGTATTCATTGGATGATTACTTTACGGTTTTTGCAAGGTGTGATGGTGGCGTTTTCGGTGGTTCCGGCCCGTGCTGTGGTAGCTGATTTGTTTTCTGCAGATAAGTTCCAGAGCAAAATGAAGAAGATGTTGGCGGTGTGGGCGATGGGTCCAATATTTGCTCCTTTGATTGGAGGCTACATGGTGGCGCACTTAGGTTGGGTTGCTTGCTTCTATTTTATGATCGCTTATGCTTTTGTTATTCTTTGTCTCTTGTTGGTTTTTTTTGAAGAAACGTTGCATCAAAAACAAGAGCTATCAGTATCCAACTTACTATTACAATACAAACAGCTTTGCTCACATTTTTATTTTTTATTGTGTTTGGTTATTTGCGGTTGCGTAGGTGGTGTTATTGTTATCTTTAATGTTGTTGCACCGTTTTTACTGCATCACGTCATGCACTATGATTCAGCTTCGGTTCCCATCATTACCGGTTATTTTGCAATGGCATTGGGTGTGTCTTGGTTTTTGGGTAGTGTGTACAGTCAGCGTTCCAAAATGGCGCCAAATAAAAAAATCATGATGATGATGGGGGTGGCTTTGGTGGCAACACTGACCTTGGTTGGTTTCTCTTTTTTAAGCCCATTACGCATAGTGTACTTAATCGTACCCACCTGTTTTATTGTTGTTGCAGCATCTTGTGTGTTTTCTCAATTTGTGCCGCTCGCGTTGTCCCCTTTCAAGTCAATGGCAGGCACAGCGAATGCCGGCTTGTTTTCTGGTGTGTGGTTAATAAACGGTCTGGCGTCCATGTTAGGCGCATTAATGAAGACAAATTCCTTGATTGGAATTAGCATAGGGTATCTGGTCGTGGTGGCTATTCTCGTGATATTACTTTGTTTATACTACCTCAAGTTTCAGCGTCTGGATGCAGCCTAAAACCTGGGTTTAACACGCTCATTGATAGAGTTTTTTGACTAGGAAAGTGCTAACATTACTCATTTAGAGCTGATACAATTTACACTGTCTTACAAAGTATTAGGTGATGTATGATGGATACTGTTCGGTTAGTTGAAGTGGGGCCACGCGATGGTCTGCAAAATGAAAAGAAAATAATTCCAACTGAGATGAAAGTGGCGTTTATCAATGCATTAGTTGATTCTGGGCTACGAGATATAGAGGTTACGAGTGTTGTCTCACCTAAATGGGTGCCTCAGTTGGCTGATAGTGAGTTGGTTTTCAAAACATTGACTCAAGTTCCAGGTGTTTCATATTCTGTCTTGGTGCCAAATCAAAAAGGGTTTGAGCGAGCTTGTGAAATGGGTGTTAAACGCATGGCTTTTATTACAGCCGCTTCAGAAACCTTTTCACAAAGAAATACAGCTTGTTCTGTTTCTGAGAGCGTGAATCGGGTTGCGGCATTGGTGGATCAAGCACGATCGCGTGGTATTTCTTCTCGTGTTTACGTTTCTTGTGTGGCGCATTGTCCTTATGAAGGGGTTATTTCGGAGTCAGCAGTTGTTTCACTGGTGTCAGCATTACAGTTAATCGGGGTGAGCGAAGTGTCTTTGGGTGATACCACGGGTTCAGCAACGCCAGAACGAGTAGGGAAGCTGTTGGTGGCGTTGAAATCGGTGATTGCAATGGATCAGTGTGCGGTGCATTTTCACGATACCCACGGTTACGCTTGTCAGAACATCGACGTGGCTTTAGAACACGGTATTCGGGTTATTGATAGTTCTGCGGCTGGTTTAGGTGGCTGTCCTTATGCGCCAGGTGCCTCTGGTAATGTTGCAACCGAGAAAGTGCTGTCCTTACTTCAAAAGCGAGGTGTAAAAACCAATATCGATTTAAATAAGCTGAAATATGCCTCACTTGAGATACGTCAGTATCTTAGTGACTCTGCATCCCGTTAATAACTGCATCTCTGGATTTTTTTTCACCCATTTTGTATACTTTCTTTATGATTAATCAACCGCTTTTTTTTCGATTTCGTCATGGGCGCTGTCTTGGGAATGCTTCCTTGGACGACGTATCGCATACAAAACCACTCTTATTGTCTAACGACAATGTCAAAGGCCGGGTGGGTTTGCTGTTGTTGCATGGTTTTAAGCAAAATGCCTATTGCATGCATAAAATAGCACATGCAATGAAATCGGAGGTTTTCCGTTTGGCGGTTCCGGTCTTACCTGGTCATGACACTCATTATACTGATATAAATAGTACCAATTCAGGTACGTGGTTTTCACATGTCTGTGAAAGTTACGCTCAGCTGCGTTCAGAGTGTGATTCGGTTATTATAGTGGGTCTTTCGCTGGGTGGTGTTTTAGCGGCTTTGATTGAAGCGGAGTTTGGTTCCACTGTTGATCAATTGATTTTGTTAGCACCTGCATTCTATCCTCCTTATGTATTGAGTGCGGCTCCATTGCTAGTGTCTGGTTTGTCTTTTCTTGGTGTGCGTCACTTAAGAAGTTTTCCTGGCTATGTACGTAATAGTGCTGCTTATGACGTTTGCTTTTCTCATGCACCCATTTCCAGTTTCTTGCGTTTACATCAGCTTTGCATGAAGGGGCGAGAAGTGCTGCCTCAGTTAACGTGCTCGATTGATTTTTTTGTGGCTAAACATGATTCGGTGTTAAGGCGAAGCGGCCTTAAAAAAGCGTTTAAACGATGCGGGTCTCAACAAAAACAATGGTTTATGTTAAATGATTCGGACCATGTCATTAGTCTGGATAATGACTTGCCAGAGGTGCTTGAACGCTTGCGCTATCACATTCAGCGCTTAAGTTAACACTTTAGGCGTTTCATTCTCATTTACATCCAGTTTTAAATCACATTTTTATTACTTTTTTAATATATTCTTAATATTTATTTGGTACATTTGATTTGAATTAATCACAATAAAAAAAGGGGTGAGCACATGGGTAAAGTTTTTTCAAAGCCACAAAGTGACGAGTCAAATGAATCAAATAAACCAATTAAGTTGGTTAAATTTGAATATAGTGTTCCAGAAATAAAAAAATTAAGAATTGATCCACTTCCACTTCCACTTGAAGTGACCGACCCTGAGTCAGGTCAGTCAGCAAAGCGTGAAAATCCAATCAAGATTGATATGAATGCACTTGAAAATTATTTGAGCCGTATAAAAGAAGAAACTAAGGCAATAAAAATAACAAAACTGCAACTGGGACCGATAGAGGTTGAAAAAGTTAAAGTAGATCAGCACTTTAAATTTACTGGGGGTGCTACAATTCAGATAATACCAAATTACACGAGTGCTCTAAGGTTTTTTGATCCAAGTAAAGAAAAGATAATATCCGGAGTAAAGGAAGAAAAAAAACAGGCGCCATTACTTTTGACTGATAAACCATAATCCTCAAAACCTGGAATGTGAACGAGTGGGTTTCACTCAGGGTTTCTTTATAAAAAAGTCGCTTTAGCTGTGGCATGGTGCTGTTAGTAACAGCAAATTTTAGTGGCTTCAGTCGACTTTTTTATTTGGTAGGGTATCTTGTCAATGAGTTTTTCTAGTAATGCTTAATCTCAATGCGAACAACACGAAAAATGATCTGAGGCAAAAGAATACTGCAACACCCTGCGACTAACCGTATTTTTGTGCGATGCAATCAGCGTGATAGATTACAGGCGTTATTTCATACATTTCTCCTTATTCGTTCTCGCGGATAAATGGGATTTAAGGAATTTCATGTTTCTTACCTACGTAGCGTCTCAGTTTTTTTATTGCAAGGAGTTTGTGGTCTACTGGGATGTGTGCTCACGTATTTTATGGTGGGTCTCATTGAATGAGTATAATTAGGGCTTTTCACTTACATTAATATGGCTTAGAAAACAGTGAGCATCTTTGCTATAAAAATCTTATTTTAATATAGATTTAATATATTTTTGGTACACTTAAAATAAATACAATAACAAGGGGAGAGGCACATGGGTAAAGTGTATTCAAAGCCGGAAGTGGAAAAAGAAATCAAACTAAGCGACACTAGAGACATTGTTGCGCGTAAATCACACAAAATTTTACACAATGATAGTTTCCATTCAGCCGAAGATGTATCTCAGTTCATAGAGATCATAGATTCTAAGCGTGAACAATTAGCACGAGACGCAAAGAAGATAAAGGATACCAGGTGTGAAATAGATAATATTCTTCGTGAGAGTGTGGGTGAGGTCAATTTAAACGATTGTATCAATCTCATTAAGAAATACGCTTCTATGGTTGATCAATATAAACGAGACGCTAAACAGTTAAAAAATGTAACCGAAAGCGTCTACTGTAAACTAAATGAAGCTTCTGAATGTCCTACTGGCACTATGGATGATACGAGTTCAACTCATGTGAAACGACTGTGTAATGACAAGAATGTTATCTTAAATCACATGTTTAAATTTAAAATTACGCAAGCTGACAGAAGATTAAAGCAGGCGGCAGCGTCTGAAGTTGAGGATTCAGCTAGTGAAACATCAAATTCAGCCGATAAACCATCATCCTCAAAACCTGGAATGTGAACGGGTAGATTTTAATCTGGAGTTATTTATAAAAAAGTCGCTTTAGCTGTGGTATGCTGCTGTTAGTAACAGCAAATTCTAGTGGCTTCAGTCGACTTTTTTATTTGGTAGGGTATCTTGTCAATGAGTTTTTCTAGCAATGCTTAATCTCAATGCGAACAACACGGAAATGATCTGAGGCGACGTGCACTACAATACCCTGCGAGTAACCGTATTTTTGTGTGATGCAATCAGCATTATACATTACAGAGCTTTTTTTCATGCGTTTCTCCTTATTCGTTCTCGCGGCACAAATGGGATTTAAGGAATTTCATGTTTCTAACTCGCGAAGCGTATTAGTTTTTTATTGCAAGGAGTTTGTGACCTACTGAGGCTGCGTGCTCTCTTATTTTAAGATGGGTCTCATTGAATGAGTTTAATTGGGGCTTTTCACTTACATTAACATGGCTTGAGAGAAAAAGGTCAACATCTTTGCTATAAAAATCATATTTTTAAGATAAATTTAATATAGGCACTTTATACTACGGTGAAATTTAAAACTAGAGAGACAATTTATGAGAGAATCCTTTAAGTGTATAGAAGATGATGGTGCGAATATTACCGCTGTGAAGTTAAATGAAGATGGCGATGCGAATGTTCTCGCTGAGAGGTCAAAAAGGAAAACCCCTCTAACGATATTTACTGATCTTGTTAAAAAGCAAAGTGAATACAAATACAATGAAGGATATCCTAAGGTAAAAAATTTAGGTAGAGAAGTAAAGGAACGCTCGCCTTCGCCACTCAAGCCAAAAATCTGACGCAGTACCAATTCTTCAAGTGTGTTTTATTTCTTTGCTGACATTCAGAGCATGGTTAAATTAGTGGTTTTTGGTTATGTTCATTTCTTATTGAACCCATATGCATGAATGATTTCTAAAATCGTCAACTTTGATTGTGTGCTTGAGGCTGAATTAGGGTAATAGTTGTTTTTTGTGTGTTATGCGGTTAAGTTGTCATTATAATGTGTGTCTAAAAAAAAGAGGTGATGAGTGGATAGAGGGTTGTCATTGACGCAAAAAAGAAAGCACCATCAAGTCATTCGTGATCAGAGCTCTCATCAGTCCTCTCATCCTATTTGGATGCAGGAATTCTTCTATTTGGCTCTGAGTGATTATTTTTATGGTCGAGATCTACTGTCCTTATCCTTTGTTTCACCCAATCTTCGGCAGTGCGTCAATTGGTACATTACTTTAAGGCGAGAAAATTTAAAGCGAATGCTGTTAATAAAGTTTGCGATGACTTCTCCTACCTATCGTGTTTTTAGATTGCGTTCTCAATTAAGTTTAAACAACGTGGCTTATAATATGCCAGTTTTTTTTACTGAGTTTGTGCGAAGCCACTTTCGATCGAAGTTAAAATTGAGTTCAAATAAATTTGATACTTGTATGCCATTCATGGACTCGCTAATGGATTATATGCTCACATACCCAGGATGGAAGCTTCAGATACCGTCGCTGGTAAATTTCAGGCTTGCACGCAGTCTTATTAGTTGGCTTGATTTACTGTACTTTAATTTGAACTCTCAGCAGTTAATTCGTTATCGTGCTATGATCGACAAAGTGATTAGTCTGGCTCCGCTATATGGGGTCTCATGCCAATACGAAGGGCGATTTTATCCTAAGGTGATTTACTTATTTAGAAATCAATTTGCGTACTGCTCGATGGACAACATGATGCGTTACGCTATTGATTTGCTCAATCTTAAAAAGTATTTTGCTTCCACAGTAAAACTGAATCTTGATCTAAACCAAATACATGATTTATTCTTATTTGGCCTGAATAATAGGTCATCAGTAAGGCAAAAATACGCTCACGAGTTTTTTACAGTGCTTTTGCAAAACTTAAATGAGTTTGGACTGCACGGGCTATTATTAAATTTGATTCGTTATGTGACGACTGATTATTTTGAGCCATTTATTCAATATTGTCATCAAAAAAAAATCCATTTTAATTCGAATCTTGTATCGCAATTATTTATCCATTCTTTCTCAACCGCTAACGAATATAAACACGCTAAACCAGCGAGGCTTAAGGCTTTGATTGAGTGGTTGTCTGTGAATCAATGGTTGTCAATAAAAAATCCTCAGGATAATGAATTTTGGGTTAATTTGGCGATTAAAAATGAGCTCTGTATCATGGTACGTGTGTTACTGAGTGCGAGAAAAAACAGTGCTTCTCAACGTATTCTAGTCAGTCAAGAGGTTTATGAGATTTTGGTATCAGATGACTTTATTGCCGGTTTGCCATCACGGCTAAAGAGACAGCAATTCAAGCGGTGGGCCCAAGACCAATTGATCTCACCAGCGGATCTCGAGCGTGACAATGTTAATGCTGCGGTAAATGGTTTGTTGTCGCTTAAATAAGGTTTCTTCATAACGTACTGATTCTCGCATAACTTTGTTTGATTTCGACTTGATTTATCATGGAAATGGTCTATAACATCAATGAACTGATTAAATGCGGGTGTTAGTATCATGGTAATCCATAAATTGAAACAGTATTCTCAGGCTTTTAAAAAAATCACTTTGTGTGGAATGTTGTGTGTTGCTATGTGTGTCTGGTCGCTTTCTATTTTTGCTAGCACCGGCGAATCCAATAATAACAACAAATGTGAAGTATCGGAAGTGGGTTTAGGCTCTATGGCATATCCCGATATGATAAATAAGGCTCTACCTTCTGTTGTAACTATCACGACTTGCAGATCGTATGATAATGATAAAGGCTCTTTACGTGAAACTGAAGAATGGTTTAAGAGACTTCCGCCTTCATTAAGGCCAAATCCAGGGAAAAGGAGTGGCTGTTCTAGCGGGTCCGGCGTTATAGTGGACATTTTGGGGTATATTGTCACGAATCATCATGTGGTTACTTCTTATAAGGGGGACGTTACAGACATTAAAGTCACTTTGTATAATGGCAGGTCCTTATCTGCAAAAATTATCGGTATAGATGAAAAAACAGATCTTGCCGTACTTAAAGTTAATAGCAAAGAAACGTTAAGTCCTATGTTTTTTTCAGATAGCGATAATAAAAGAATAGGTGAACTGGTTTTTGCGCTTGGTAATCCTTTAGCCGTTGGTATTACAGTAACACAAGGCATTATCTCTGCGAAAAGTAGAACCATAGGCCTGCTTGAGCCGTATGGTGGGTATGAGGATTTCATCCAAACCGATGCAGCTATCAATCCTGATAATTCAGGTGGTGCTCTGATTGATGTCGCGGGGTGTTTGGTTGGTATTAATACAGCAATAACAGGCGCTAGTAATATGGGTCTCGGATATGCCATTCCCGCAAATTCAGTAAATAATGTCATTAATCAATTAATTGAGTTTGGGAATGTTAAGCGAGCTTATTTAGGTGTTCGTATGCCGTCTAATATTGGTGGAGAATTGGGAGCAGTAGTCGTTGGTGTTATGCAGGGCTCTCCTGCAGAAGAATCGGATATTTTAGTTGGTGATATTATTCTTTCACTTGGGGGACAAAAAATACGATCTCCAGCAGATCTTCGTTTACAAGTCTCACAAATGAGACCTGGTGTGGTTGTGCGTATTACACTCAAACGACAGGGTGAAGAAAAGGACATGCAGGTGACGTTGGGTGATCTTAGTGACATGAATAAACAGTCACTGCCGGATCCTAATTAAAGAGATGAGATTTTAATTGCATTTTTAAAAAAGCCGCGGCTTCAATAGAGGCTGCGGCTTTAGTTTGAGGGTCACAAGAGAAAGATTTTTGTGATCGTCGTCGTTTAATCAACGGCGCCAAACACGCTGGCGTCACTTGCGTTTTCACGATGCACCAGTGTCGTGCTGGCTTGAGCGGTGGGCATCACCACCATGGTTTCGACATTCACGTGCTTGGGAACTTGGGCAACATAAGCCACGGCATCTGCGATGTCACGAGCTTGCAGAGGAACCATGTCCGCGTACAGTTTGTCACCTTTTTCAGCATCGTCCCACCGCACGGCACTGAACTCGGTGTGGACCATGCCAGGGTCTATTGATGTCACCCGTATTGGTTTGCCGATCAAATCAATCCGCAGGGTTTTGTTAATGGCTTTCACGGCATGTTTCGTGGCGCAATACACATTACCGCCTGGATAGCATTCGTGACCAGCGGTGGATCCGATGTTGATGATGTGTCCGTTTTCTCGTTGTAGCATCCCGGGTAAAATTGCGCGGGTAACGTACAGCAGGCCTTTGATGTTGGTGTCAATCATGATATCCCAGTTGGCAGGGTCGCCATCTTGAATCGTGTCCGTGGTGAGCGCGGTGCCGGCGTTATTAACCAGTACCGTGATGGCTTGCCATTCTTCGCTTAGGTCACTGATTGCTTGTTTAACTTGCTCGTTGTTCTGAACATCCAGAGTCAGAGGAAGAATATTGGTTTGGTATGCTTGGCTTAGTTCGTCTGCAATGTTTGCCAGGCGCTCAGTGCGACGGCCGGTGATAATCACGTTATAACCGTCTTTAGCGAAACGTTCTGCGGTGGCACGGCCAATGCCGCTGGTGGCGCCGGTGATCAGTGCGATGGGTTTTGTCATGATGTTGCTCCTAACATGTTGATTAATTCAATATTCGCGGTCATTGTATCATTTTATTACAGTGATTTCACTACCGTGTAATCGATGCTCTTTCGTATCATTATCGAGTGAGGTTGCTCGATGCTTAACCGCTGTGGATTCAATGTCACTGAGACGGGTATTTCCTTGTGTTGCGTTTTACGTGCTATTTTCGGTCTTGGTTTATGGCTCGGTTCTTTACTATGCTTAAGGTAATTTCAGCTATATTGACGCTTTTTCGCTGTAAGTCGCTTTTTTGACGGCATTATAATCACAAATTATGCCTTCTGCTGCTATTTGTGTTCTTTATCGATATGGGGGTGTGGGGTGTTGGTGTGGGCTTTGGTGTAGATATTGTGAATATTATGGTTTTTTGATAGGATGTCATAACACTGAGGGGTCATGTTATGTGGCCTTTTTTTATTCGATTACCAGGTATTTTTATGGAGGATAGTATGCAAAAGGTACCTATGACTAAGGAAGGGTTCGATTCATTACAAGCGGAACTCAAACAATTAAAAACCGTTGAGCGACCACAGGTGACGCAAGATATTGCAGAGGCTCGTTCGCATGGTGATTTGAAAGAAAACGCGGAATACCACGCGGCCCGTGAAAAACAGAGTTTTATCGAAGGGCGAATTGTGGACGTTGAATCTAAACTGTCTTTATGTCAAGTCATCGACGTTACTACAATCCCAAACAACGGCAAAGTGATTTTTGGCTCGACGGTTACCATCTGTCACCATGATACTGACGAAGAAAAGCGTTATAAAATTGTGGGTGAGGACGAGGCTGATATCAAACAGCATAAAATTTCTGTGTCGTCGCCGATTGCTCGAGCATTGGTTGGTAAGCATGTGGATGATGAGGCCGTTGTGCAGACGCCTGAGGGCGAGGTGCACTATGATATCATCGCGGTTGATTATATTGCGTAACCAGTTACTGGCGGTTATTGGTGATCTAAGTGCGAACTCATCGCACATACTTGGGGTTGAGATGCAAGGGCCAGAGCAAGAGCAAGTGCAATTTAATAAAACTGTTGATGTCCTGCAAACATCGTTGCAAAAACGAGCAGCTGAGCACTTTCCTCACCGTCATAGGATAAGACGCAAAGTGGCTACGTTATGTCTAGCATTTTTTACACTGGGCGTCGGCTTTTTTGTTCGACGTTTATTGGGGTGTCAGTCATACATGCCTCACAATGCAAGAACAAATACCCAGAAAAAGTCCAATGCTGTGCTCGGTTGGTTTCAAGCCCAATGTGAGACACTTCGTTCGCAGGAACGCAGCAGACAGGCAAGGACGATGAATCACGTGAGTTGACCGGAGAGAGTAAATCCAATGAGCCTCCTGGTCCTTAACACTAAATGATTTGAGCACAGTGCTTGCCATGAATTAATGGTGTGATGCAGTTAGATTGATGACGGTAACCATTTTCGCGATCTATACTTTTTGTGACTCAATCTTTAGTCGTGGTGTACGTGCTTGTCCTTGTTTTTCTTGATTTAGGCTCTCTAGCTATGTACTTGTGTATTTGGT